>JAJVID010000085.1:6629-8981 GCA_022072205.1 Acidobacteriota bacterium | reverse complement strand
GGCGTCACTTGCACATTGTGCGCGGCCTGCGCGTGTTCGGCGGCCTGGCTGAGAATTTCTTCTTCGGTCGTAGCCTGGATGACGCCTTCGCAATCGAAGCCGGCGTCGCGGCAATTCAATGTTTTCATGGTGATTCCTTTCAAATCCGCTGAGGACTTACTTCCTTTGCCATTTCTCTGCGCCAGTCTCTTTTCTGAGCGCGCCCTCTTTTGTGTACCACGTCCGTTCTGTTGTCATAGCTTTGCCGTCGGCTGAAAACATCATTTTTCGCCGCGTATGGGAGTAGCCGAAACTTGCTTCACGCTTTATGTCGAGAATCAAATTCTGCCCTTCCCATTGGACCGTCAACGTCGCCGGTCGCCCTTCAATCTCCTGCGTATGAGGCTTGCCATCAATTATTCCCTTCAGGTCCAGCGTCCGCTCTCCAGCCCCATCTTTAATCCGGTAGAGCAGATAAACGTATGGCTCGTTGTGAAAGAACGTCATGGTTTCTGCGCCTGGGTTTCCAGCCCCGCTGATCGCCACACGCTCCCAGGCGCCGGAGATGTTAGGTTTTGTGGTTTGGCCAGAGGTTACACAGACAACGGCGGTTACGAGCAAAACAACGATAATTGTTCGCTTCACGGGTAATCTCCTTTAGTTTTGTACCGCTGAGTTCTTGAGATTCGCCAGGTCACTGAGGCCTGACGTGCGTTATTACGCCGCCGCTTTGATCCGTTCCAACAACGCGCGATCATTCGCCGCGCGTTTGGCGAAATCCTGCAGCGGAGCGACGGTGGTTTTCATCAAGCCCCACCACGGAATGCCTTCGACGATCTGATCGAGTTCGTCGTGCGAAGCGGCTTCGACGATGAAGACGGCGGTTCTGGAACCGGCGGGAATGCCGCCAGCCAGGATTTTGCCTTGGGCCTGCAAACCGGCCAGAAGATCGAAGCTGGGAAGAATGGTTTGCTCCACCATTTGGCCCAACGCCTGGGCGGGAAACAGCGGGCCGGGTTCGACGTATTCCATCGTGACGAGGTATTGCATTTTGTTTTCCCCTTTATTGCCGGGTTGGTCTTGACTGGACGGCGCGATTATCGAACCGCCTACACGTTACGTCACCACCTGTTCAGGTAGTAATTTTGGGATGGCGACGGATTTTGAAAGTGGGGAGTTCTCACTGCTGGCGCTCTGCTGTGTTACGCATGAAATCGGCCAGTTGGGCGAACGACCGCGAGATTTGAACGCGCATCAACGCGTTGTCAACAACCTCTTCCAGAGCCTTGTTCATGCACATCATCCATTGATCGCGCTCCGATTCGCCAATCGGAAACGGCAGGTGGCGCGCGCGCAATCGCGGATGGCCGAAGCGTTCGATGTAAAGCGGCGGCCCGCCCATCCAGCCGGTCAAAAACATAAACAGCTTCTCGCGCGATTCGTCCAGGGTTTCAGGGTGCAGCGCGCGAATGCCCGCCGCTTCAGGCAGCGTGTCCATCAAATCGTAAAAGCGGTCAATCAGCCTGCGCACTGTTTGCTCGCCGCCTATTTGTTCGTAAATCGTCTGGTTCATCACGTCAACATCGCCTTCACTTCAAGATACTCTTCCAGGCCGTATTTCCCAAGTTCGCGCCCGTGGCCCGATTGTTTGTAGCCGCCGAACGGCGCCATCGGGTTGAATTTGCCGCCGTTGATTTCTACCTGGCCTGTGCGCAAACGGCGCGCGACGCGTTTGGCGCGTTCCGCATCGCCAGACCAGACGCCTCCCGCAAGGCCGTAGATCGTGTCGTTGGCGATGCGCACCGCGTCGTCTTCATCTTCGTACGCGATGATCGAAAGCACCGGGCCGAAAATCTCTTCCTGCGCGATGGTCATCCGGTTGTTGACGTTAGCGAAAACGGTCGGGCGCACGAAGTAGCCTTTCTCCAAACCTTCTGGCCGTTCAGCGCCGCCGGTGACAATCGTCGCGCCTTCTTCGATGCCTTTCTTGATGTAGTTGACGACGCGTTCGCGTTGAGTGGCTGAAACCAGCGGGCCGAGCTTCGCCTTGCCTTCGCGCGGATCGCCGACGGTGAAACTCTCGGCGGTTTTCTTTGCAATCTGAACCGCTTCGTCGTAGCGCGAGCGCGGCACGAGCATTCGCGTCAACGCCGAGCAGGTCTGGCCCGAATTGAAATAGCAACTGCCGACGCCGCTCTTCACGGCTTTGTCGAAGTCGGCGTCGTCCAGAATGATGTTGGCCGATTTGCCGCCGAGTTCGAGCGAGACGCGTTTGACGGTCTGCGCCGCCAATTCGCTGACGCGTTTGCCGGCGCGCGTCGAGCCGGTGAACGAAACCATGTCAACGCCGGGATGCGACGCAATCGCTTCGCC
>JAJVID010000085.1:0-6529 GCA_022072205.1 Acidobacteriota bacterium | reverse complement strand
CACGCGACCCATCACTTCTTCGGTCGTGGAGTTGATGACATCAATCATTCCCGCGCCGTTGGGTTTGACCCACTGGCCGTTGATGTAGAGTTTGTCGTGTATTTTGGATTCCATCTTGAGTCCTCGTGAATTTGGCTAAACTTCCCAATCTTCCAAAAGCAGGTTTGGCACGCGTCCAAATTCCCGCGTGTTGTGGGTGATACTTCATAGCAGGTCAAGCTCCGGTTGAATCTCATATTCGCCTTGTGGCGCGCGGGGCGGAAAGTCCGGCAGACAACCCATGAATTTGAGCGCATGGAGATCGGCCACCTCTTCGAGCTTTAGTCCAAACTGAGCCGCCAACGCTTCCAAATCCGGCTCAGGCTTCGGCGGCTCCTCCAGCGGTTGGAAGGTGACTTTCACATGCCGGTCGCGCATCTCAGCCGGAACAGTGATTACCTCTGGTAGTTTTTCGTATACCTGACCAATCGTTTCCATCGCTTCTTTTCTCCTTTCGACCTCTGTAGGGGCAGTATCGGCAAGCGTTCGCGCGCTTGTCAAGATGGCGGACTTGTGCGAACTTTGCGCCTCTCGCGACGGAATTCTACGGACAATCAAATCAACAAGGAGCCTCTTTTACGATGAACGGAATCAATCTCTCCGGCAAAGTCGCCATTGTCACTGGCGGCGGCCGCGGCATCGGCAAAGCCATCACGGAGCGTCTTGCGTCCACTGGCGCGAATGTCGTCATCGCCAGCCGCAAGATGGAAAACCTGCAAGCCACGGCGCAGGAGTTCTCATCTCTGCCCGGCAAAATTCATCCGGTCGAATGCCACGTCGGGCGCGCCGATCAACTGCAAAATCTGGTCGCCGAGACCGAGAAGGTCTTCGGCCCCGTTGACATTCTGGTCAACAACAGCGCGACCAACATCGGGCAGGGGCCGGCGCTCGATGTGACCGACGAGATGTTCGCCAAGATGTTCGAGATCAACGTCGTGTCGGCGCTGCGCCTGATCCGCCTTGTCGCGCCGAAGATGATCGAGCGCAAATCGGGAGGCTCGATCATCAACATCGCTTCAATCGCAGGGCTGAGACCGCAAGCCGGCGGGCTGCTTTACAGCGCGACCAAAGCGGCGTTGATCATGATGACGCGTAGCTGGGCGATTGAGTTCGGCAAACACAACGTCCGCGTCAACGCCATCGCGCCCGGTTTGATCGAGACCGATTTCAGCGAGTATTTCTGGAAGAACGAAAATTACGTCAAACAGCTCGAAGCGACGCAGCCAATCCCGCGCGTCGGCTCGCCGGACGAAGTCGGCGGAATGGCTTTGTATCTGGCTTCGGATGAATCGTCGTTCGTGACCGGACAAGTCTTCGTCGTTGACGGCGGCGCGACGGCCAGATGACAGCCTCGTCATACCCGCAAAAAACAAACCGGCTTCGGCGGATCTTCAGCGCGATGACGATTGACGCGACTCCGCTGAAGGAGTCGCGCGATTACCGGCTGCTTTACGCCGGGCAGTTCGTCTCAGCCTTCGGCTCAGCCATCAGCTACGTCGTGCTGCCCTGGCAGGTCTACCGGCTGACGAAATCCACGTTCGCGGTCGGGATGCTGGGCGTGGCGGAATTCGTTCCGATGTTCGTGATGGCCTTCGTGGGCGGAGCGCTGGCCGATTACATTGACCGGCGGCGGCTGGTTCTGCTGTCTGAATCGGGGTTGGCTCTGTGTTCGGTGACGCTGGTTGCCAACTCGCTGCTTGCGCAGCCGCGCATCTGGGTGTTGTTCGTCATCGCGGCGCTGTTCGCCGCGCTGAACGCCGTGCATCGCCCCGCGATTGAAGCGCTGACGCCGCGCCTGGTTCCGCCCGAACAGATTCCGGCGGTTTCGGCGCTGAACGCTTTGCGGTACAGCTTCAATTTCATCATCGGCCCCGGAATCGCGGGGCTGATCGCTTCGGCTTTCGGCGCGGCGTTCGCTTATGCTATTGACGCCGCGACTTATGCCGTCGCGGTCAGCGCGCTGCTTCTGATTCGGTCGGTTCCGGCTCCTGATGAGGCCGACCGTCCGAGTCTGCGAACGATCATCGAAGGATGGAAATATGCGCGCAGGCGTCAGGAGTTGCTCGGAACTTATCTGATTGATCTGAACGCGATGTTTTTCGGAATGCCGATGGCTTTATTTCCGGCGATTGCGGAGAGTTTCGGCGGCGCTTCGGTCGGGTTGTTCTATTCGATGCTGGCGGTCGGGCCTTTGATTGCGACGCTGACTTCGGGCTGGATTGGGCGAGTCAACAAGCACGGGCTTGCAGTGACGATTGCGGCGGCGATGTGGGGATTGGCGATTGTCGGATTCGGTCTGGCGAAAAGTTTGTGGCTGGCGTTGTTCTTTCTGGCTCTGGCGGGCGCGGCTGATTGCGTGAGCGGATTGTTCAGAATGACGATCTGGAACCAGACGATCCCCGATCATCTGCGCGGGCGATTGGCGAGCATTGAACTGATCAGTTACACAACCGGGCCGTATCTGGGCAACGCCGAAGCCGGTTTGGTGGCGAGCCTGTTCGGATTGCGCGCCTCGGTGGTTTCAGGCGGCGTGATGTGCGTGATCGGGGCCGTCGCGTTGGCGTTGTTTTTACCGGGATTCATTCACTACGACGGGCGCGAAGGAGTGAAGCGCAAGGAGGCCGAAGAGGCTGAACGCGCCGCCGCTCAAAACAAAAGCTGAAAAAAGTGGCTGGTTAGTCAGGAAGAAGAGGGATTACAGAACAGACGGAAAAGACGGGACAAACGGAAGGGATCGGGGTAATTCCCCTGTTCTTTTCCGTTTGTTCCGTCTTTTCCGTAATTTCTCTTCAGGCTGCCGGATCAGGCGATTTGGCGGCCCGAACCTCTGGGATTCGTATCCGGTCTTGGATCAATTGATCTGCCGAAAAGTTCGAGCATTGGGTACCACGCGCCTTCATTGGCGAACGGCACGTATTCAAAACCGCGTCCGAATGGGTCGTCATTGCGGATGGTCAGATAGTTGATGCCGAGCGCCGAATAGATCGTCGCCGCTATATCTTCGTATTGCGCCGGACGGCCCTGCGACCACTGTGGTTCCGCGACGTTTCCGCCGTCAGCCGTCGTCTTGCCGATGACGCGGCCTCCGGTAACTCCGCCGCCCGCGAAGACCGCGAAATGCTGGAAGTAATGATCGCGCCCGTCCTGATTGGTCAGCGGGCCGACTGTGCGTCCGAATTCACCCATCGCCACGACCAGCGTCTCATCCAGCAGCGTGCCGCCGCTCGCGCCCGGCGCGGCGGCCAGATCGGTCAGCAGATTCGCCAAACCCTGATCGAGTTCATCGCACTGATTGTACAAGCCGGGAACGGTCTGATTTTGTGTAGCGGCTTTGGCGTAAATGTCCTGGTGATGATCCCAGCCGCCGAAGTTGATTTGGATGTACCGCGTGCCTTGATCGGCCTTCACCAGATTGCGCGCGACGATGCACGAATTGCCGAAGCCGCTGCTGCCGTAACGTTGCTGCTCGTCGGTCGTGAATTTGAACGCGGCGTCCACCGCTGGATCGTACATCATTCCTTTGCCGCGATCATAAAAACCACCCATCGTCGCTACGTCGTCGCCTAGCGGCGAGTTGGTTCGCAAGCTGGAATCAATCATCTGCAAGACGGAATAACGCGAATCGAATCTGGTTTGCCCGTCAGGGTTGACCAGACTGGTGATCCCATTTGGCGCGGCGGTCACGTCGAACGGCGCGTACAGGCCGCTGAAATAACCCTGTCCGACGACCGCGCCGCCGGTGTTGAGCGAGACGAAGACCGGCAGCTTTTGATTCGGCTTGCGCTGGGCTTCGAATTCGAGCGCGACGACGCTGCCGATGTTCGGCGCAATCTTGCCGAGCGCAGATGACGGACTGCGCGCGATCTGCGCCCAGGTCTGTTGCAGCGGATGCACCAGCGCGGGCGCGCGCAGGTTGCGGACGATGGCCATTCGGTTGAGATGATTGGCCAGATTCGGCATCAGCCCCTGCGGAAACATCACGCCGTTGTAGCTGGTCGGATTGAAATCGGCGGGTGTCCACGCGCCGACTTTCAGGTCGAAGGTGTCGGTGTTGCTCGGCGCGCCGGTCATCAGGATGAAGATGCAGTTTCTGGCCTTGCCGATCAGTTTCGCTTCGGCAGGCGCAGACATTGACGCGGCCAGAGCTTCTGTTTTGAGCAGCGGCGAGAGGAAATATCCGGTGACCCCCGCTCCCGCGAGTTTGAAGAAGTTGCGCCGGCCAAGCTCCGGGCCAGCCAATGGGGCCGGCGCCGGGCGCAGCGGCTTGCAAACTTCGCATTCGTGTCCGTATTTAGTGTGATTCGCCATTTTTCACCTCTTGCTGGATCAGTGACGCGAGCGGTAGCGAGCGTTGGTTATAGCGGCCCGCTCGCGTCGCTGTTTTAGTAGTTGAAGATGAAGTCCATTTTGTTCAGCAGCGCCCACTGGATTGTTTCAGCCGCCTGCTGGCGGCCAAGCGACGTGAAGAGCGGAGTGAGCGTGTCCAACTCCGATTGAGTCGGGTTGCGCGACATCGTGTTCAGATAGAGTTGCGTCGTGATCTGCGCAGGCGTCAGGTTCTGGTCGGCCAACAGCTTCTGCACGTTCGATCCGTTGTTGGCGTTGTGGATTCGCGTCATCACGAACTGGTGATTCATCATATTCAACGCCTGCATGATTGACGGCTCCAGCGAACGCGGCTTCACGTCGCGGTCGCCGCGAATGAACGAGTTGAGGAAGTTCGCCGACTGTCCGTTGGTTCGCGGTTCCAGCGTGTCGGGCAATTGCATCGCCCAGTTGACGGTGAAAGTGTTCTGGCCCAGCGAATCGCGCATCTGGTAGGTCACGCCGATGCCGGAGGCTTTGATGATCGAATCATGAATCTCCTCGGCGTCCAGGCGGCGCGCGTATTTGCGCGCGTAGTAGGGAACCAGCGCCAGGCTCCAATTGCCCGGATATTGCGCGGAGAGTTGGTAAGCGTTCGATTTGGCGATGGTCGCAATCAGCGTGCGGATGTTGTAATTGTTTTTAGCGAAATCTTCCGCCAGAGCTTTCAACAGATCGGCGTTGGCCGGTTGCAGCGACCAGCCGGCGGGGAGTTGAGCCGCCGGATCGAGCCGGTCCGGATCGAAAGCGTTCGACGGCGAAACCAGCGCTTCGACCATCAGCTTCTCCCAGATGTAGTTGACCGCCGCGCGCGCGAATTGAATGTCGGTCGTGACCAGTCGCGCCATCGCCTGCCGCCGGTTTTCGCCCGTGTTCAAGCCGCCGCCATTCAAGATGAACTTTGGCTGAACCGTGCTGACGCCGTTGATCGGGGCGCGCGTTTGCCTGTTGCCGAAATCAGTGTTGAGCTGGTATTCGCCAGCGTTCAGTTCGGAGACGATAAATTTCGCGTAGTTGGGTTGTTGTGAAAGACTCTGCCGCTGGCGGCGAACGCGGGCGAAGAAGGCCGACATCCCCCACGCTTCGAGCCGCGTACGCTGCGATCCCCACAGGTTGACCGAGTCCAGATGTCCAGCGCCGTTATGGCAGAGCAGGCAGTCGAGCGCGTTGATGCCCAGAAGCATGCCGGCTGTGTTGACCGCCGTGCCGTCCATCGTGTCCTGCGGCGGCCCCATCGGAACGATGCCGCCGACGATGAAATTCGCTTCGCCGTTGACGAAGTTGTCAGCCGGGGTCGTGCTGCCGGCGGTGATCATCTCGGTCGCCATTTGCGCGTAGCTCTTGTTGGCCGAGACGGAATTTTTGATGTAGTTGTAAAAACCGTCGCGCCCGCCGCTGAAGCGGTTGACGTTGGTCGAACGCGCATTGTTTTTGAACAGATCGCCGAAGAACATCGTCCATTTGTCAACGTATTCCGGCGAACCGACGAGCTTGTCTACCAGCGCGTCGCGTTTGTTGGCGCTGGTGTCGGCCAGAAAAGCCGTGACATCGGTGGCCGAAGGAATCCGCCCGGTGATGTCCAGGTAAACGCGGCGGATGAATTCGGCGTCGCTGCATACGGGCGCCGACAACACGTTATCTTTCGCCATCCGGTCGAAGATGATGTTGTCAATGAAATTTTTTCGCGGGATGTCCTGCGGCGGTACCAGGGAGATTTCGGTCTTTTCGTCCAGCGCGCTGATGAGCGATTGGCTGATTATTTCGGTTGACCGCGAAACCAGATCGCGGTGTCGAGCCATCGCGTCGCGGAAGGAATCGGGATTCTGAAGATATGAGCAATCGTCGCGGGTGATCTTCGATTCTTGTTGCCCATCCTGGGCGGACGCGCTCATCCGGTTGAACGCGATTGCGGCCGCCGCAATGATGAGCGCCAGCAGCGCATATCTTTTAATCCTGCCGGTAATCTTGTGAGCGCCGTAAATTTTCTTCGGCTCGGTTGTTCGCATTAAGTATCCTCCTTCGATTTCAACCTGAAATTCATACGCGTGAGGCGTTATGGGCAATCGGTAATATTGGAACGTGGCATTAGACTGCCGCCGGTCTGGTTTGGACTAAATAATTTTGC
>JAJVID010000183.1 GCA_022072205.1 Acidobacteriota bacterium | reverse complement strand
CCGGCTCGCCGTCTCTTTCGCCAAACGCTATCAGCGATAATGTTCGGCGTTGATCTGAATGTACTGCTTCCACTGATCCGGAACATCCTCGTCGCGGAAAATCGCTTCGACCGGACAGGCTGGCTGACAGGCTCCGCAATCAATACATTCGTCCGGATGGATATAGAGCATTTCGGAGGCCTCAAATTCAGGCTCATCCTTGCGCGGGTGGATGCAATCCACCGGGCAGACGTCAACACAGGAAGAATCCTTCGTGCCGATGCAGGGTTCGCAAATTACGTAAACAGCCATTACGCTTTTCTCCTTCAGTATTCGTATGAGATTTCGGGTGAATAAAATTGCAAATGCTGGTTCAGTCAGGATCGAACTGAAGCGCTATTGTACTGTTTCGCATGCTGTTTGCAAGCGATCCGCCACATTCAGCAAATCGTTTGGGTAGATCGAAAAATCAGATAACAGCAATCCGGCAACAACATTCAGCAAGATAGCGCAAGAATCGCCGCTTGCTCTCCGGTACTCTTCCCGCTCGACCACAATTCAACAACAACCGCCCTGGGTGCGCATCGCTTCCAGCGTGCTTTTGGCAAGTGATCAATTTCCTTTCAATAGACCTCTCGCCAATTGCACGTTGGGGGCGACGCATACCCAGGCTTTTTCTGGGAGAGTGAACCATGTTGCAGAAAGGCGCGCCGATTGCCGAACCCAAAGGCAAGCTCGGCGTTCTTCTCGTCGGGATGGGGGCCGTGACGACCACGTTCATAGCGGGCGTCGAGGCGATTCGCCGCGGGCTGGCCAGCCCCATCGGCAGTTTGACGCAAATGGGAACCATCCGTCTCGGCAAACGCACGGATGGCCGTTCCCCGCTGATCAAAGATTTCGTGCCGTTGGCCGGACTCGATGACCTGGTCTTCGGAACCTGGGACATTTTTGATGAGAACTGCTACGAAGCCGCGATGCACGCGGGCGTGCTCGAAAAAGAGTTACTGGTGCAACTCAAACCGCAGCTTTCAAAAGTTAAACCGATGCCCGCCGTCTTCGATCAGGAATACGTCAAACGACTCAGCGGAACTCATCTCAAAAAAGGCAGAACGAAGATGAGCCTGGCCGAGCAGTTGATGGAAGAGATCGCCGAGTTCAAGAAGAAGAACCGCTGCTCGCGAATGGTGATGGTCTGGTGCGCCTCGACTGAAGTTTTCATCAAGCCTCATCCGGTTCATAAAAACCTCGCCGCTTTCGAGAAAGCAATGCGTGAGAATCACAAGGCGATTGCGCCCTCGATGATTTATGCCTACGCCGCGCTCAAATCGGGAGTGGGCTTCGCCAACGGCGCGCCCAATCTGACAGTGGACATTCCAGCGCTGATCGAACTGGCTGAAAAACAGAACCTGCCGATTTGCGGCAAGGACTTCAAAACCGGTCAGACATTGATGAAGACTATCGTCGCGCCGGGATTGAAGGCGAGGATGCTGGGGTTGCACGGTTGGTATTCGACCAACATTCTGGGCAATCGCGATGGCGAAGTGCTGGACGATCCGGGTTCGTTCAAGACCAAAGAAGAATCGAAGCTCTCGGTGCTGGAATACATCCTGCAACCGCAAATCTATCCCGAACTCTACAGCGACTTCTCGCATCTGGTCAGGATCAACTATTACCCGCCGCGCGGCGACAACAAGGAAGGCTGGGACAACATTGATATCTTCGGCTGGCTCGGCTATCCGATGCAGATCAAGATTGATTTCCTCTGCCGCGATTCAATTCTGGCCGCGCCGATTGTTTTAGACCTGGCGCTGTTTATGGATTTGGCCCAGCGGACGGGGATGCGCGGAATTCAGGAATGGCTGTCTTTCTATTTCAAAAGCCCGATGTGCGCGCCGAAGCTTTATCCGGAACACGATCTGTTCATTCAACTGATGAAGCTGAAGAACACCTTACGTCATTTACGCGGTGAAGAGATGATCACGCATCTTGGATTGGAGTATTACGATTAAGCAAAGACGCCGCAGCCCCCGCCGTCCGCCGCAGCGGGCAAACAAAACCAGCTTGCCTGACCGTGATCTCCTGCAAAACACTGCGGCGGGCGGCGGCGATTGCGGCGTCTTTGCTCGTGAATAAACTACAAATTTCAACTACAACAGCGGGCGTTCCTGATCGGCGTAACGTTTGAGTTTCATGTTCAGCGTCTGGACGCGCAGTCCGAGCAGTTTCGACGCTTTGGTCTGGCTGCCTCCGCTTTGCTGCAAAGCGGTCGCGATCAGGTCGCGCTCGAAATCGTCAACGATCTGCGGCAGGTCAACGCCATCCGGGGGGATTGATTTGAGACGCGCGTAGCGAATGCGCGACGGCAGGACGGATTCGCTGACCTGCTGCGGCGGGAGACAACTGATCGAGCTTTCAAGCACCGCCTCCAACTCGTCAAGATTGCCTTCCCAGTTGTATTCGGTCAGCGCGCTCAATGCTTCAGCGGTGATTTCGTGAGATCCCTTGTTCAGTTTCTGGACGATGCGCGACACCAAATGTTTCACGATGTAGGGGATGTCTTCACTGCGCTCGCGCAACGGTTTGATGGTGAAACTGAACGGGCGCAGCATTTCAACCAGTCCATACGCGATTCGATTCTCCGCCGTGCGGTCGGACGGATTCCATTCCGAGGCGAAGATCAGCCGTTGACGGGCGCCTTGTCCGCCCCGCTCGCGCCATCTCTGTTCTTCCATGTAAACAGCGAAACGCTGTTGCAGAAGCAGTGGCAGGCTGGTCAGTTCATTGATGTAAATCGTCCCCTGCTTGACGGTTTCGATCATCCCCTGAGGACCGAAAAGGATATTGTGAAGCGCTTCGGCGCTGAGGCCGTGAGCATTGACGGCGAAAAACGGCTGCGCCCATTGCGCGCTGGCCTGATGCAGCACGCGGGCAATCTGCTCCTGCCGCAATCCGCGTTCGCCGATCAAGAGCGCCGGATGCGTCTGCGACGCCTGAACCCCGATGAACTTTTTCAAGTCAGAGACGTTGGGGCTGACCCCAATGAAACATTCGTAGCTCTCGTAAGAAATCGCGCGATGGCCATTGACCAATGTCAGAGCCGGGCGCGGTTGCGGACTTCCTTGAAATTCGGACGGCTGTTCGCTGACCGACTTGCTCGCCGCTTCATTCGAAATCACTGTCTACCTCCTTCAGAATATTGCCCTGCCAATTGTGTGAAGAAAAAGCGAAGTTCGAAAACGCGAAGAAGAGAAAGATTGTTGAAGAGGGAGCGTCGTCCAACCTGAAAAGATTTCCTCTGCAACTGCGTTCACCTTCATCCTCTTCGCGTTTTACACCGGATTCAGCTCTGGCGGCGGCTTGATACATCGCTTCCGCTTGGGATTAACCCGGCCAGTTTGGAGTTTCGCCCAAGCCCGGGTAAATGTCTTCAATTATCAGTAAAAACCAGTAAAACTTGTAAATCGTTTGTAAAATGGCGCTCCCTGCCAACCTGCCAACAGGGATAATCAAGGTATACTTCCGGCGAGGAGAAGATGTGAATGCAAAAGCTCAAGGAGCTAATTCGCAGACATGCGCTGATGGCCGGGTTAATCGCGGTTGCGATCCCGCTGCTGGCGCACCTGTGGCTGCAATACCAATCGCTGTCCGAACTGGAATCAACGCTGCCCATCGCGCGGCGGGCTTATATGCGGCGGTATCTCTCCAGTGTGCTCGACAAAGTCATCACTAATTATGAGCAGAAGGCGGAGGAGACGCTCAACGTTCCCGCCACCGCGTTCCATCACGAATATCCGAATCCGGCTTACATGGAAAACGCGATGAACTTTGAGCAGATATCAGGCCATTTCAGCAATCACCCGTTCAACGGCGCGCGCCTGCTTTTCACAGCGATCATCACAGGCGAGCAGGTGCCGAATTATGCGATAGTCAGGTTTTATAATCCGGCGTCTCATTCGTTTCATTACAAGGCGAATAAGGCGGAATGGTCAGCGG
Organism: Acidobacteriota bacterium; assembly: GCA_022072205.1. Classification (GTDB taxonomy): domain Bacteria; phylum Acidobacteriota; class Blastocatellia; order RBC074; family RBC074; genus JAJVID01. The sequence continues at coordinate 5,014 of JAJVID010000183.1, read as the reverse complement.
CGCACGCGGCTGCGGCCAACTGGATCGCGATGACTATGACTGACTCGATTCCGAAAACCACTCAGTTGACGGTTGATGAGCGCGATCCGAAAAACCGGGTCATAGTCAAACCGATTGTTGACGAAAAATCGCGAGTGGTCGGCGTTGCCGGGATGTTCCTGAACGAAGAAGTGTTCATCAACGATTACCTTTCACAGGCTATCAAGGAATCGCTTCCGCAAGGTTTTCCAGAAGAATATCAAGACGTAGTCGTCACAGTCGTTGACCTGAAGCGCGATCATAAACTGGTCTTCGCCAATCAGCCCTTTCAAGGGCAACAATACGATGTCGGCTGGCCGATCCCATTCATTTTTAAAGATTGGTTTTTAGGCATCCGCATGCGCAATATGACTGAGGAGCAGTGGAGCCGCAGAAACTTCATCGTCAATCTGTCGGTTTCGGCGCTGGCGGCGCTGGCGTTGATCGGAGGTATCGTGCTGGCGCTTCGAGCGGCTTCACGCGCCATGAAATTATCACAGATGAAAGCAGACTTTGTTTCCAACGTTTCCCACGAACTTCGCACGCCGCTGGCTTCGATCCGCGTCTTCGGCGAGTTCCTCAAACTCGGACGCGTCAAAGAGCCAGGCAAGATACGCGAGTATGGCGAATATATCGAAACCGAGAGCAGGCGGTTGACGCAGTTGATCAACAACATCCTTGATTTCTCGAAGATCGAATCTGGTCAGAAGACCTACCACTTCGAGCAAACCAGCGTCGAACACGTGGTCAGCGACACGCTGAAAACATTCGAGGTCATCCTGGAGCAAAACGGTTTTACGGTGAATCTGGAAAGACCGTCGCGCCCGCTTCCGCCAGTGGTGATTGATCCCGACGCCATCGCGCAGGCGTTCATCAACCTGCTCGACAACGCTGTGAAATACTCAGGCGATTCCAGACAGATTGAAGTGAAATTGGCCGAGCAGGACGATTTCGCCACGATCTCGGTAATTGATCACGGCATCGGCATAGCCAGCGAGGAGCGGGAGAAAGTTTTCGAGAAATTCTATCGCGTTGGCAACGCGCTGGTTCACGACGTAAAAGGCAGCGGACTGGGACTGTCAATCGTCAAACATATTATCGAAGCCCACCATGGCAAAGTCACCGTCGAAAGCGAACTCGGGCGCGGCAGCGCGTTCATCATTCACTTGCCGGTTGACGCGAGCGCGCGCGTCAAACCCGAAACCAGAGGTAGCGAGAGGCTGATCAGCCACGAATTGAAGGTTAGTGGTGAGACTGTAAACTGAAAGGCTGTGTAAAAGGAGCGATCAAAGGATGAGCGGAAAGATTTTAATTGTCGAAGATGATCAGGCGATGGCTGTGGCCCTGCGCGACGGTTTTGAATATGAAGGTTATTCGGTGCAGGTCGCGCGCGACGGCGCTGCGGGGCTGCGACTGGCATCCGAGAAAGACCTGGACCTGATCGTCCTCGACGTGATGCTCCCGAAGATGAGCGGGTTCGACATCTGCAAGCAGCTTCGCGGCGCGGGCAACGCCACTCCGATCATTATGCTCACCGCTCGTGGCCAGGAAATTGACAAGGTGGTTGGGTTGAAGATCGGCGCGGATGATTACGTGACCAAGCCGTTCAGCTTCATGGAACTGATGGCGCGCGTCGAGGCTCTGCTGCGCCGCACTCACCGCCAGAGCGAGATTCCCGAAGAATTTCGCTTCGGCCCGATAGCAGTCAATTTCAAAAAGTTCGAGGTGACCAAAGCCGGCGCGCCGGTTGAAGTGTCCCCGCGCGAATTCAACATCCTGAAGTATTTCATCGAACATCGCGGCGAAGTGATCACGCGCGACCAGTTGCTCGATTCGGTCTGGGGTTACGGCAGTTTCCCGCTCACTCGAACTGTTGATATGCACATCGCCAAACTGCGCCAGAAGATTGAAGACACGCCGAGCGATCCGCGTTACATCGTTACGGTTCACCGCGTCGGGTATAAATTCATCGTCCGACCGGAAGATTGATGCGCGGCCAATCAAGCCAGCGCGAATTCCACCCAGTACGCCTGCATTGAGGCCGATTGTAAAGTGTTGCGACGCCATTTAACCGCCTTTCTGGGGAGAATCACCTCTTCGAGCCGAAAGTCGCTCACCTCCAACCCGCAATCGTACAGCTTGCGACGGAGATTATCTTTGATCACGCGATTGGTTTCCGCCGGGCAATTCCACAGATCGTTCAGGCTGAATCTCCCGATCTCTTCCGCCAGCGCTCCGCGAACAAGCGCCGCCAGCCTGCGCTCACATTTTTTACCTCGGAGGTGAAAGCGAACCGGATCGGCGATATGGTAATGAAGATCGCTTCGCAATCTCAACGGATTGCCGTCACCGCTCGTCAGCGATTCTTCATTGCCAACGTGCCGCCTGACACTGAGCGAATGCGCGGCGATCACTCTGTAACCGAATGGCGTCCGATGCTCGCCGTGAAAGAGGGCTTCAAGACTGCCCATCCACCGCCGAACAATCTTCGCTTCATCCGCTCCCACCTCGATCCGGCGATTGAAGACGAAAGCCCAGACAAACCAGAAGAGACTGATCAATCCGACGCCGATGAAAATTTGAGCCGGCCCGATCAACTTCATCGTCACGTAGCTCAACACAATGAGCGCCAGCGCTACGATGACAAGAACGAAATAGATCAGCGCAAAAATTCTCTTTATCAGTTGCGACATTATCCGAAACATAAACTCTCCTTTCTCCGAACCGGCTACTGTAATCGCCGCCTCGGATTTCCGGATTCGATCCAATACTGCCCGGCTTGAAGAGGCAAACGCGATCTGTTGCGTCTCCAACGTTCGTTCGTCTCCGGCCAGACCGCTTCGTCCAGCCGGTAATTGATCACCTTCAACCCGCGACTGCGAATCTGGCTGTTGATTGTTTGCGCAATCAACTGATTGATCTCGAACGGCAGGTTGTAAATTTCATCGAGATCGAAGTCTCGGACCACAGCCAGCAACACTCTCCGATTGAGCCTGGCGAAATCAACTGAGCGCTTCCGCCCAAGCAGATAGAAGCGGATCGGGTCGGAGATATACAACTCATAAACGGCTGACAGCCTGACGCGCTTTTCATCACGGGTATAAACTTCCTCCAGGTTCGTCTCTTCCATCTCTGCTATCAGCGCAAACCACTCGCAAACCCTGTCTCCGATATTCAGCTTGTACATGCCGCGATAAAGCGGTTCGAGCCTGCCGCCCGCTCTCCTGACGATGACAGCCGAATCCCCATCAATCAGAAGCTCACGCCCGAAGACGTATCGCCGCAGAGTCCAACCCGTCAGCAGAACAACTGGCGGCGCCAACAGGACGACCGGGTACTCCGCCACCCAGGACGCGGCCAGATAGAGCAGATAGAGCGTCACCGCCACCACCAACGCCAACAAGACCAGCAGCGAACGGAACAAGGTCACGATGAGTGAACAAAACTCTCGCACTAATTCGACGAGCGATTTCATAACCTTCCTCCTTTTTTAAAATTGACCGCAGATCGTTATTCGCCTGCCGAATACGACTGCCTGTCAATGAAACAAATTGTTCTTCTGGGACGAGCGTATTATCGCCAGGCGGGCGGACGTCAAGACTTACATCAATCTGACATCCATCTAACAAGGGCTGACAAATGGCTGACAAATGGCTGACCTTTTGGGAGTGATTTGTGTGAAGAGATTTCTCTGAATCGTGATGACGATCAACAGGTTGTCATTCAAGATTGATGACCAGCTTGTATCCGCCGCCCGGTTCGCTGAGCAGATGGCGTGGATTATCGGGGTTAATCTCAATCGCTTCGCGCAACCTGCGAATGTTGACATAGACGTGATTGTTTTGAGCGGTAATCAGGCGATTGTCGCTCCCTTCGTAATAAATCGTGTTGAGAGCTTTTTCCAGTATCTCGCGCGGCATACATAATTGATCGGGACGATCATAAAAAAAGCAAAGCAGGTCGTAGACCTTTCCGGGTCTCATTTGAACACTTTGGCCTCGCACCGTGACGATGCGGTTCTCTTTATCAATCCTGATGCTGCTGGCCGCCGAGATGGAACGCGGCGACAACCTGGCGAGTTTGCCGCTGATGACTGCTGCGGCGATTGCGGCGTGGAGCATCCGCATCCGCTCATTCCTGGTCAACTGAGACGCGGGATCGAAGCTGGCGATCCGCCGCATCGCCTCGAAGAGCAGTCCCCACTGATACGACGCCTGATCGTCGCCCAGAAAGTTGAAGGCGAGTTTTCTGACTGACTGGACGGCGCGGGCGGCGATGCGCAGCGACGGATCCAGATCGCCGATGTTGAAGAGAGTGAAATTGTCCGTGAGGCATCTTTCCATTTTATGCAGCGGCTGGGGCTTCGCGGCCTCGACCCAATCGAAACGGATCATCGCTTCGAGCGCCACGAAGTTCCAGAAGAGCGGCATCGGCCCGGCGTTGGCGTAATCCGTCAACCAGGCGCCTGAGTCGTTGACCAGAACGCGTTCGCCGGAAGCAATGACTGGCGCATTGACGAGCGCCGGGAGATCGAAATCGCGCCGCAACACGCCGAGCGGATCCGGATAGGGATACGATTGTCCGCCGAGATGGAACCGGAGGCTGCCCGGCGCGAATTCCATCTTCGTATCGAACAGCGTCGCTTGCGAGGCGATGAACCGCAGGCGCTTCTCGAACTCTTCTGACGCGTCAATCAGATCGGCCAGCCCGAACCGGGCGCGACAGAGATTACCAAGCAAGTTCCATCCTTCGGAGATGTACTTCTCTTTGAAGTAGGGCGCGAATGTTTCCTGAAAAAGCGATTCGATGGCTTTGGCGAACGGCCTCTCCTGGCCGCTCCGATAGACGTCCGCCAGCGAACGAACGTTTTCAAGCTCAGCGCCGATCAGAGTGTAAAGATTGGCGGACAGGTTGGCGCCCTCAACCGAATTTTGCAGATGAGTTCTGTGCAGGCCCGCTGTGTTGGCTCCGAATCCGGGTGAGTTGCGAGCGTCTT
>JAJVID010000130.1 GCA_022072205.1 Acidobacteriota bacterium | reverse complement strand
CGGGAACCGACGACCGTCTGCGTTTGCGCGCGGTCTCGACGCGGATGGAAGAGATGCGCAACGCCTTTCTCGACCGCGCCGTCGCGCAATACAAACAGACCGCGCCGAAGCTGATGACGGACGCCGCGTCGAGCCGGACAGCGCGCGTGGCGTTGGCGCTGTTGGCGTTCGGCCTCGCGCTGTTTGTGTATACCGAGATCGGGCGGCTGTTCGGCTGGGCGACGCCGTACGCGTGGTGCAACGCCTGGCTTGAACAACATGGCATTCCCGCCGCGCAAAATTGGCTTGCTTCGGCGCATCTCGGCGCGCTCGGTTCGCTGTTGTTCGGGCAGGCGACCGCGACTGGCGCCTATGAAAACGGGTTGCTCTATCCGGCGATCACGCAATTGCTGTTCTTGATCGCGCCGGTGATTGCGCCGCTGGCTGTGTTGCTGCCGCGTTCGCCCGTCTTTGCCGAGCGGCTGGGCCATTGGGCGCGCGATTGGCGCACGGGCTTCGGCATTCTGCTGGTGGTGATGTTGCTGATGTATGAATTCGTCGGCGTGATGGGCGCGGGCGCGCTGGTGGACGCGCTTGAAAACACGGTCTTCAATCAATTGCTCACCCCGCGCTTGCAGGCCGTCATCCCGCACGGTTTTGTATACGACCTGCTTGTCGGCCAGTATGGCTTGATCTCGGTTGGATTGACTTATGCGCTGGCGATTGTCCTGCCGATTGTGATGACGTTCTTCCTCGCTTTCGGATTGTTGGAAGACAGCGGTTATTTGCCGCGTCTGGCGATCCTGGCTGACCGTGTTTTTCGTGTGATGGGGTTGAACGGGAAGGCTGTGCTGCCGATGGCTCTCGGCCTGGGGTGCGACACGATGGCGACGATGACGACGCGCATTCTGGCGACGAAAAAAGAACGGCTGATCGCCACGTTGCTGCTTGCGCTCGGCGTGCCGTGCTCGGCGCAACTCGGCGTGGTGATGGCCATCAGCGGTTCGCTCAGCCTCGGCGCAATGCTCACTGTCTTCGGCGTCGTCCTCTCGCAAATGATCCTGGTGGGCTGGCTGTCGTCGAAGCTCATCAAGGGGCGGCGCGGCGAGTTCATCTTCGAGATTCCGCCGATGCGCGCGCCGGTTTTCAAAAACGTCTGGACGAAGACGCGCTATCGGATGAAATGGTATTTGCGCGAAGCCCTGCCGCTGTTTCTGCTGGGCACGTTGATTCTGTTTGCGCTCGACCGATTGCGGTTGTGGGGCGGGGCGAGCGGCCTGGAACTGATCGAGCGCGCCCTGTCGCCGGTTGTGACGGGATGGTTGCAACTGCCCGCTCCGACGGCGCGCGTCTTCATTCTCGGATTTTTGCGGAGGGATTACGGCGCGGCGGGGCTGTTCGATTTCGTGCGGGACGGCGCGATGGATGGCGTGCAAATCGTCGTCGCGTTGATCGTCCTGACGCTTTTCATTCCCTGCGTGGCGAACTTTTTCATGATCGTCCGCGAGCAGGGAACGAAGCGGGCGTTTTACATCCTGGCTTTCATCACGCCGTTTGCTTTGATCGTAGGCGGCCTGGTCGGCCGGATACTGCGCGTTCTAAACATCCATTTCTGAATTCGATTATGCATCAATGGCTTCCACAAGAAATCGTCGAGGCGCTCGAAGCGGCCTGGACCAGCGAGGAGAAAGGCTCCGCGTTCACTGAACAAATCGCCGCCGTCGCGCAAACTGAAGTTACCGAAGCGCTGCTGGCGGAATGCGAGCGCGCCGGCTATCTGACGCGGCGCCACGACAATCAATGGCGTTTGACGGCGCTGGGGCGGCAGACGGCGGAGGAGATAATTCGTCGTCACCGTCTGGCCGAACGGCTGGTCGTGGATGTGTTGAGAATGACGCTGGAAGAGAGCGAAGCCGACGCTTGCGAGTTCGAGCATCTGGTGGCGCCCGGCGTGACCGAAGCGATTTGCACGCTGCTCGGCCATCCGCGTTTTTGTCCGCATCAGCATCCGATTCCGCCGGGCGCGTGTTGCCAGCGCGCAGAAACTCAGGCGCCTTCGCTGGTCGCTACGGCTGACCGGTTGGACATAGGGCAGACGGCCCGCATCGCTTATCTCAGCGCCGCCAACTTTCCCCGCCTGCAGAAGCTCTCTGCGCTTGGCCTCGCGCCGGGCGCCGTGATCAAGGCGCTACAGAAATATCCCAGCTTTGTCATTCAATGCGATGAGACGCAGATTGCGCTGGAACGCGAGATCGCGCGTGAAATTTATGTGTTCACGAACGCCTGCGATTAAGCCGGAGACGTTTCGCAGGCGGCGTCTTCGAGCGTGGGCAAATAGACGCTGAAGCGTGAACCCTGGCCAGGCTCGCTCTCTACGTTGATGAAGCCGCGATGGCTTCTGACGATGCCCAACACCGCTGAAAGCCCCAGGCCGACTCCCACATACGGCCCTTTCGTCGTGAAGAACGGATCGAAGATGCGTTCGCGGATTTCCGGAGGAATGCCTACGCCTGTATCGCTGACCGAGAGCAGCAGGAACTTGCCCGGATTGGCTTCAGGAAAAAGCATGGCCGCCGTTTCATCGAGCGTAACGTTGGCGCCGGCAATCGTCAGGAGGCCGCCGAACGGCATAGCTTCTCTGGCGTTGGCGCAAAGGCTGATCAGCATCTGGCGAAGTTGAGCGCCGTCGCCTGTGATCTCTCCGAGTCCATCCGCAATCTGGCAGCGCAACGAGATGGAGTCAGGCAACGACCCACGAATTGTTCCGACGGCGCCGGCAATCAGATTTCCCGGTTGGAGCCTCTCTTGTTTTCCTCCATCTCCCATTGCGAACACCGTCAACTGTTTGAGCAATTCGGCGCTTCGTTCGACATTCGACTGGAGGAGAGTCAGCATCCGCTGGCTCTCCACATCGGTGTATTTCATCTGCAGGAGTTGCACGGCGGAGAGCACAGGCGTCAGAAGATTGTTGAGATTATGAGCGATACCGCCAGCCAGCGCGCCGAGACCATTCAAATGCCGAGCGTGCAGCCTGCGAGCTTCGAGCCGTTTCTTTTCGGTAATGTCGTAATTGATGACGACGATGGATTGCGGATTTCCCGCATCATCGCGCACCAGCGTCCAGTGACATTCAGAAATGATCGCGCAGCCGCCCTTCGTGGTCTGGCGCAATTCTCCTCTCCATTCGCCTCGCTCAATCGTCGCCCGCCGCGCTTCGGTGAACTCTTGTGAGCCGCGGGGATAAAGCAACCGTTCGATGTTCGCGCCGAGCGCCTCTTCGGCAGTCCAGCCATAGTAACGCTCGGCCCCTTTATTCCAATAGATAATGCAATCCTGCAGGTCACGGGCGATTACCGCATCGCTGGCGTGTTCCAACAAAGCAGCGTGGCCGCGCCATTGTTCCGTTAAGAGCGGCGCCTTGCGATCCATTGAGCTTGCCGCCTGCCGGATTCTGTGATTGAGGACATCGCGCAACCGGGCGAGGTTTATCGGTTTTTCCAGCAACTCACAGGCAGAGCGGTACAGGTCTGGATTTGATTCTCCGGCAAAGGGATTTGTCGTGATGATGATTACTGGCGCATCGGGTTGGCGGCGATTGATCTCGCGCAGCGCGTCCAATCCGAAACCATCCGGCAGGGTCAGGTCCAGCAGCGCCGCCGCCGGACGTTCCGAATCGAAAAGGGCGAGCGCCGTGGCCGCCGAACCTGCCTCTACCGGTTGATACCCCCAGCCGCGCAACGCCTCGGCCAATGTCCAGCGAATCAATAATTCATCGGCGATGATCAGAACCTTATTTTGCGACCCTGTAGACATGACATCTCCTGTCTGAATGAACAAGTAAACAAATGCCGCTGGATGAGCAAAGGGCGTTCCACACGCTATCCGGCCACGCGCCCGCGTAAGTTTGTGCTTCTCAACCAAGCCATTGCGGTTTTATCCGCATTCGTGAGGAGATTTTCCACGTTTTCCTACTCGAATGACGATTGTTTCCGGCCGGTGTTACAATGCCGCGCCGAGGGCGAAGTAAGATGCGCGCAGCCCTCTTGTCAATTTGATTCCCGCAGCTTTCAGTCTCAACCGAAGGGGGGAAAACCATGAACACAGACGCGATGGAGCAGGCGCTGGAAATGCTGGCCTGCACGGGGCCTGAGTTCGGCGGCGGACTGGCGAATCACGCGCCGATGGCGGCGGAAGCGCTGGTCGCCATGAATCGCGGCGACGCCGTCACCGCCTGGGTCGAACGTTATAGACGCAGGCTGGATGGCCGCCCCGAAAGCCGCAAACCGATTGCGAGCGCTGAGTGGCAGGCGGCGCTAGGCGATTACAGCCGCGTGGCGGATTGGGTCGTTTTCTTCAATCGGGAGTTGAGCGAGAAGTCGTGGCGAACCGTGATCGGCGAATGGGCGGCGCGGTTGTCGCCCGGACTGGTTGCGGCGGCTTTCCACGGCGTGTTGCGCACGGCCCACGCCGCCCGCAGCCTCTCGCGGAAAGAAACCGAGGCGCGCAAGAGAGAACTGGCCGAAGGGCTGGCTTATTGGGCGGCGAGTTATTACGTTCTCCCGTCAACGCGGACGAGTCGCGCCGGGAGTTTGAAGCCTTCGCAGGCGATCAAGCAGGTTGCGCTGCTGCCAGCCGAGCGGCGCGGGCGCGGGCTGATCACCGACGCGCTGCGCGGCCTGGAAGGTTTCGAGCCGTTCACCGGCGTGGCCGATCTGGTTGATCCGAACATTGAAGCCGAACGCTTTTTATCCGACCTGACCGAGACCTTCGCCCGGACGTTTCTGGCGAACGCTCACTCCGGCAACGTCATCGCGCTTATCCACGCCGTCACCGGGCCAAGTTCGATCAGGTTGCTGCTGCCTTACGCGACGCCCGAAGCGCGGCGCGACCTGCTGCGTTACGGCTGGCAGGCTGCGGCGGCGATCTATTCCGGTTATGGCCGCACGGCGGAGTTTGGCGCGCAGGACGACGATGCGCCGAACCGCGAAGAGCTGATCGAACGCGCAGTGTCGAACAGCGACGATCACGCTATCAAATTCACCGAGGCCTGTTTGCGCGAACACGCCGTCAACCCGCAGCCGGTTTATTTGCTGGCCGCGCGCAACGCTGTCGAAAAATTGATCTGATCGAGGAGAGCTTATGCGAACATTTTGGCAGGCCGCGCAGATGCTGACGAAGAATCCCGGCTTCACGTTGATCGCAGCGCTTTTGCTGGCGCTCGGCGTTTCCGCGCAAACTCAGCGGCGATTCGATCCGACTGAAAAGACGATTGCCGAAATTCATCAGGCGATCCGCTCCGGCAAAATCACCTGCCGAGAGCTGGTCGAGGCTTATCTCAAACGCATCAGCGCCTACGACCAGGCGACCAAACTCAACGCCATCGTGATCGTCAATCCGCAGGCGCTGGCCGAAGCCGACCGCCTCGACGCCGAGTTCAAGCGAACCAAAAAGCTGCGCCCGCTGCACGGCATTCCGGTCATCGTCAAAGACAATTACGACACCGAAGGCTTGCAGACGACCGCCGGATCGCTGGCGCTCAAAGGCTCGATCCCGCCGGACGACGCCTTCCAGGTGCGCAAGATTCGTGAGGCCGGCGCCATCGTGCTGGCGAAATCGAATATGGCCGAATGGGCGTTCAGCCCGATGCTGACCGAAAGCTCGATTGCCGGCGTGACGCGCAACGCTTACGACCTTGATCGCGTCCCGGCGGGATCGAGCGGCGGCACGGCTGCGGCTGTAGCGGCCAGCTTCGGCGCGGTCGGATTGGGGACGGACACGGGCAATTCGATCCGGGGGCCGTCCTCGCACAACGCGCTGGTCGGCATTCGCTCGACGATGGGATTGACGAGCCGCGACGGAATCATCCCGCTCTATCTGCGCAACGACATCGGCGGCCCGATAGCGCGCACCGTTGAGGACGCTGTGCGCGTGCTGGAAGTGATCGCGGGTTACGACCCCGCCGACCCGATCACCAAAATGTCCGAAGGCAAAAGGCCGAAGAACTACACGCAATTCCTGAAGAAGAACGGATTGAAAGGCGCGCGGCTCGGCGTGTTTCGCAGGTACATTGACGCTCCGACGACCGACCCGCAGATCAAGGCGCTGGTGGCCAAAGCCGTCGAAGATTTGAAAGCGCAGGGCGCGATCATTGTTGATCCGTTCGACGCGCCGGATTACGAGGCGCTGACGAAAGACATCTGGTGCAACTCTTTTCACTACGACGTGAACAACTATCTGGCTTCGCTCGGCGAAAAGGCGAAGTACAAGAACCTCGCCGCGATTGTCGAATCGGGACTCTATTCGCCGTACATCGAAAGACGGCTCAAGGACGCGATTAAAACCACGCCATCGTCGCCGCCCTGCAAAGATTTGTATCACGACCCGCGCAGCATCGCTTTTCGCGACGCGCTGCTCAAGGCGATGGAGAAAGACCGGCTCGACGCCGTCATCTATCCGACGTGGAGCAATCCGCCGCGCAAAGTGGGCGACCTGCAAAGTCCGGCGGGCGACAACAGCCAGATACTCTCGCCGCAAACCGGATTCCCGGCGATCACCGTTCCGATGGGATTCACGTATGGCTCGCTGCCGGCGGGGCTGACATTCCTCGGCAGAGCGTTCAGCGAACCGGATTTGATCAGGTTTGTTTACGCCTACGAGCAGGCGACCAGACATCGCCGGGCGCCGGAAAAATTTCCTCCGCTGAAGGAGAGCAATGAGTAATGCGGTTAAGTCGCGGCTGACCTGACCGCCTGATTCCGCGTGACGGGATGCGCAAGTCTGGTTGGTATAATGCGGCATCACAATCAACCTGGAGAAACTATGCGAAGCTTGATTCAAGACCTGCGCTACGGCGCGCGAATGTTGTTGAAGAAACCCGGATTCACGTTGATCGCCGTCATTACGCTCAGTTTGGGCATTGGCGCGACGACGGCGATTTTCAGCGTGGTGGATGCTTTGCTGCTCAGGCCGCTGCCTTACCCGGAGCCGGAGCGGCTGGTGGTTGTGCGCGAAGTCAACTCGCAAGGCCGGCAGATGTCGTTGGCCGAGCCGAATTACGAAGACCTGCGCGCGCGCAGCCGGAGTTTCAGCGCGCTGGCGATGGCGGCGGGCAGCTTCCCGCTGGTCGTCACCGGCGGCGCGGAAGCCGTGCGGGCGCGCGTGACTTATGCGTCGGGCGATTTCTTTGCTGTGATGGGCGCGCAGCCGATTGCGGGCCGCGTCTTCCTGCCCGAAGAGACGAAGTACGGCGGGCCTAAGGCGGCGCTGGTGAGCTACGGATTCTGGCAGCGGCAACTGGGCGGACGCGCCGATCTCAGCGCGGCGCGGCTCAACGTGGACGGCGCGTTGTGCAATGTGGTGGGCGTGGCGCCGCCCGGCTTCAACTATCCGGCGGAGACCGAAGTCTGGGTGACGACCGGCATCGAGCCGCCGAGCACATCGCGCACGGCGCACAACTGGCCGGTGGTGGGTCGGCTGCGCGCGGGCGTCACGCTCGAACAGGCGCGCGCCGAAGCGAGCGTCATCGGCAGGCAATTGCGACGGGAAAACGGCGGGGAGATGGACGCCGCGCCTGATTTCGCCATGACCGATTTCGCGTTGGCCCCCTTGCAGGAGCATCTGACGCGCAACGTGCGCGAAGGTTTGTGGCTGTTGCTCGGCGCGGTTGGCTTGTTGTTGCTGGTGGCCTGCGCGAACGCGGCCAATTTGCTGCTGGCGCAACTGACAGCGCGGCAGCGCGAATTTGCGGTGCGCGCGGCGTTGGGCGCCGGGCGTTGGCGAGTCGCGCGGCAATTGATCGTAGAGAATCTGCTGTTGACGATCACGGCGGCGGGAGCGGGCGCGTTGATCGCCAGCTTCGGCGTGAACGTGTTGTTGCGGCTCGAACAGGGCAGCTTGCCGCGACTGAATCCGGTGAATGTGGACGGCCGCGTGTTGTTGTTCGCCTGCGCGCTGGCTGTGCTGATCGGCGTCGCGCTGGGTTGTTTACCGGCGTTGCGCTTTGGACGACAAGATGCGCAAGCCGCGTTGAAAGAAGGCGGGCGCGGGCAATCGGCGGGCGCGTTCGGCGGGCGTCTGCGCGGCGCATTGGTGATTGCGCAACTGGCGTTGACGATGGCGCTGCTTGCGGGCGCGGGCTTGTTGTCGCGCAGCTTTCTCAAACTCTGGCAGACCGATCCGGGCTTCAAGCCGGAGCGCGCCGTGGTGATGCGCTTGTCGTTGCCTTCTACCGTCACGCCGGAAGAAGACGAGCGCACGCGGCAGTTTTACTTGCAATTGCTGGAGCGGGCGCAGCAACTGCCGGGCGTGAACGCCGTGGGCGGCGTCAATTCTTTGCCGCTGGCGGATCGCGGGGCGAACGGCGCGTTTCTGATTGACGACAATCCGGCGCAACGCGGCACGGCGGATTACCGCGTGACGAGCGGCGGCTTTTTCACGGCGCTGGGGGTTCCGCTCTTGCGCGGGCGCTTTTTTGACGCGCGGGACACGGTGAACGCGCCGCACGTCGCCGTCATCAACCAGACGATGGCCGCGCGTTACTTTCCCAACCAGGACCCGCTCGGCCAACGCATTCAATTCGGCAATATGGATGGCGACAAACGCATCCTGCACGTCGTCGGCGTGGTCGGCGACGTGCGCAATGCGCTGGACTCAGCCGTAGAGCCGACGGTCTACGCCTGCTCAGTGCAACGTCCGCAATGGTGGCAAGTCTCACGGCTGGCCGTCGTCGTGCGTTCGTCGCTCGAACCGGCGGCCTTGATTCCGGCGCTGCGCGCCGCCGTGCAGGACTTGCGCCCCGATGCGCCGGTCAGCTTCAGCACGCTCGAACAGATTTTTTCTTCCTCGCTCGATCAGCGGCGTTTCAGCCTGGTCTTGTTCGGAGTCTTCGGCGCGGTCGCTTTGCTGATTGCGGCCATCGGCCTGTACGGCGTGCTGGCTTACGCGGTCGCCGAACGCACGCAGGAGATCGGCATCCGGATGGCGCTGGGCGCGCAAACGCGCGACGTGCTTGGATTGGTGGTGAAACAGGGGATGACGCTGGCGCTCGTCGGCGTGGCGATTGGATTGGGCGCGGCGCTCGCGTTGACGCGGTTGATGAGCAGCATGCTGTTCGGCGTGAGCGCGACCGATCCGGTGACGTATGCCGTGATCATCGCGTTGCTGGCGGGTGTGGCGCTGCTGGCTTGTTACATCCCGGCGAGGCGGGCGAC
>JAJVID010000035.1 GCA_022072205.1 Acidobacteriota bacterium | reverse complement strand
GATACATAAAACATCAGATTCATATTCACCTCTCCAAATTCAATACTGATAAATTTCATCAAGTGAGCGTGAGGCCATCATAACATTTGTTGTCGGTCAATCGTTGCAACTTTATGACGACGCCAAAAACATTCTTGCGTGAAGGCTCACATTTCTTTTTCAACTACCGTTTTTCTTGAAAGCTGCAATTCGCGGAGGAAGCTTTTATGAAGATTCTGGCTCCAAAACGGCAAAGCGAATCTGATCGCAAGGAGTCGTTGATGCGGGAAGACGCGCTGGCCGCGGCTATTGGCGACAGCGCCACATAGCAAACCAGGAATTGAGCCAGCTTTACAACGCGCCGTGGCTGGACGGGCGGCGTCGAATCGGGATAGGCGCGTTTGCGCTGGGGCGGGGGTTTTGTGGAGCGAGCTGGCTTGTTACGCTGTCGGCGTTATCTGCGGAATGCTCAATGAGATGATCACTTTTCACTACCGTTTCCGGTCAGCCAGTAATTGAACGTGTTCAGATTTTTCCGTTGACCTGTCTCCCCTCAGGCGGTAGTATGTTTTTGAACCTGTTCAAAAAAGAACTGAACGCGTTCGGAAAATGGAATTGACAACATACGGCAAACTGGGGGAAGCGACTATGAGAGTCATAATACCAGGCGGATCGGGTCAGGTCGGAACAATTCTTGCTCGCGCGTTTCACCAGGCAGGAGATGAAGTCATCGTTTTTAGCAGAGGGTTTAGCAGGAAGCCGACAAAAGCGGCGTGGCGTGTGATGGCGTGGGATGCCCAAACGTTGGGAGACTGGACGACTGTAATCGAAGGGGCGGATGTTGTCATCAACCTGGCGGGGCATAACGTAAACTGTCGCTACAATGCCGAAAACCGCAGGCTGATCAAAGAGTCTCGGGTGAAGTCCACGCGGATTCTAGGGGAGGCGATTGCTCGATCATCACGCCCGCCGCGTGTGTGGCTTCAGGCGAGCACAGCGACTATTTATGCTCACCGCTACGATGCGCCCAATGACGAAGCGACTGGCATCCTGGGCGGTTCGGAGCCGAATGCCCCGGACACGTGGCGTTTCAGCATTGATGTGGCGACTGCCTGGGAATGCGCGTTCAATGAGTCTGCCACACCAAATACGCGCAAGGCGCTCCTGCGCTCGGCGATGACGATGAGTCCGGATCGTGGTGGCGTGTTCGATACGCTTCTTACATTGGCGCGGTACGGACTTGGAGGAAGCGCGGGAGATGGCCGGCAGTATGTCTCCTGGATACACGATCAGGATTTTGTCCGAGCCGTTTATTGGCTTATAGAACACGACGAATTTGAAGGGCCTGTCAATCTCGCTTCGCCAAACCCGATACCTAATTATGAGTTTATGAGCGCCCTGCGATCGGCGGCGGGCGTTTCCTTTGGTTTGCCTGCGACGGCGTTTATGCTGGAAGTTGGAGCGTTTTTTCTGCGAACGGAAACCGAACTCATCTTGAAGAGTCGGCGGGTAATCCCAGGCAGACTGACGCAATCGAAATTTATTTTTCAGTTTCCAAGCTGGGCAGAAGCGGCGCAAAACCTCTGCGCCAGGTGGCGGGAGGCGAACTGACTTGCGTCAGGTGAACTAAATGCGCTGTAACCGGGGTTGTTTGATATTTTTCTGCACCGCATTTTTCTGTTAGGGAGGTATTGAGCGACTTTGCGAAAGAAAACTTTACACAGAAAAGCCCTGACCATCGAGTCTGGAGAAGCGGCCAGCAAGGGTGAGCAGACCAGATCGCTGATTCTGGAGACCGCGTTGGAGATGTTCGGCGAACGCGGTTACGAGGAAACCACGATGCGCGCGATTGCCGAAAAAGCCGGAATCGCGCAAGGCGCCACGTATTACCATTTTCGCTCGAAGGAGCATCTGATTCAGGCTTATTACGAGCGAATGCACGAACTGCATCAGGAAAGCTGCGCGGAGGTTTTGAAAAAAGAGCGCACGTTGAAGGGCCGGTTGTTCGGCGTGATGAGTCAGATTCTGGATAACATGGAGCCGTATCATCAGTTCGCCGGGATTCTGTTTAAGACCGCCGCCGATCCGCAAAGCCCGCTCAATCCATTCAGCCCTGAATCGGAACCCGCCCGCCGCGCCAGCGTCGAATTGTTCGCCGAGGTGTTGAAGGGCGCAAGGACCAAGATGCCGCCCGATCTGGAAGCGGAGGCGCCGATGCTGTTGTGGCTTTATCATATGGGCATCGTTCTGTTCTGGATTCATGATAGCTCGCCGAAGCAGCGCAGAACGCGACGGTTGATGGAGCGGACGGTCGAGATCGTCGTCAGGCTGATTCAACTGGTGAGCCTGCCGCCGATGAGTCCATTGCGAAAATCTGTTTTGAGATTGCTGACTGATCTGCGCGAAGAAGCGTCGTGAAGTGAGAATTCCTTTTGCCAGGATCGGTTCGAGCAGGCTGCGCCCCCTGAACGTACAACTGGAAACTGCTATAGATTTGGGTGGGAATTAACTGCTGGGATTGGCTTGTGATGGCGGGACAATTTGCCAAATTGTCCCGCCACGCAATTGCAGACTGATTTAATCGCTGTTGAGAACGTCGTGAGCAGGATCGAAATCGCCTTGAGCCGTGAAATGCCAATCCTGAGGCGATTGCAGGATGGCCAGATCGTCGCGCCCGGCGATTTCCGAAGCGTAAATCGAAGACGCTACGAAGCGATCAAGCGCCAGCGTGTTTTTGATGCGCACAATGCGCGCACGGGCTGGATCGGCTCCTGCGAGCCGCAATGCGGCGCTCAGGCATTCAGCGTCATTCTCGAAATACATCGGGATGCGCGCGGCGGATGTGGACATCGCCGAAAGCGCGTTGGTATAGGTGCTCACCCTGTCCATCTCGTTCACCAGCCGCGCCGAAACAACGTCGGCCAGTCCGACTCCGATGGCGTTGCCGTGAGTTTCGGGCGTCAGGCCGCGCACGTAGATGGCGCCCACTTCCTGACGGCGATTAACGCTTTCGAGGGGCGCCCGGCGTCCGATGACGTTCGGGTCCATTCCCGACCCGCTGATGTTTTTGCCCATCTCATCAATGATCAACACGTCAATCTGCTCGAACGGCAATCGAGCCATCCACGCGCGCGCTTGTCTGAACAACTCAGGCTCGCGCGAAGCGAATTGCGGCCCGGCCATGGCTTCGACGCGAGCGAGTTTGTGATAACCGTCTTCGACCAGCGCGAGTCCGAAGACCGAATTGAGGTTGTTCAGCATGAAGTCGGAAACTTCGAGCAAGACAGGCTCGTAACCTCGGCGTGAGGCGTGATGGTGGCATTCAAACGCGCCAGCGGTTTTGCCCAGGCCTATCAGAAGCATTTTGCGCAACCCGCTGCCGATCTGCTCGCTGGCGAAATCGGTGTGCGGTTTGACGCGGTTGATGAGCAGAATGGCGCCGGCTTCAAGCGCGGGGCGCGAGACGTGAACGCGAACGCCGTTCTCAGTCCGCCCGATCTCGACTGTCTCCATCGAAGTGTTGATGGGCGCGCCGGCTGACTCTTCGGTGACGCCTAATGTGGCCAGAACATCTTGTTGCCCTTCGGCTGTCGCCCCTCCGTGGCTGCCCATCGCGGGAAAGATGAACGGGCGCGCGCCGAGCGACTTGAGTTTTGCAATCGCGGCTTTGACCACAGTCGCAAGCTGATCAATGCCGCGGCTGCCGACGGCGATGGCGACGGCGCGTCCGGCCAGATCAACGTTCGAGAATGCGGCGTCGAGTTGCGATGATGTTTCCGCTGCGGTATCGTGCAGCCGATGATTTTCGAGCCGCGCCTCAACGAGCATATATTTCGGCAATGATGAGAGTGACGGTGTGATAGACATTGCAACGCTCCGTGAAAAGACTGAACAACGAGTCGAAGTATAGTTCGGGGCGCGGGCTTGAGCCAGATTTTTCCCGCAAATCGGTCAGCGATTTCAACAAACGGAGATGACGATGAAATTACGCAGGGCAATTTCAGCAGCGGCGTTGTGCGCAGGCCTCGCGCTGTTGTGCGCGTTTTCGCTCGGTTTCAGCGGAAAGGGGAAAGCAGGTTTGAAGAAGGAAGATTTTGGAAAGACAGCGGATGGGCAGAACGTCGAACTTTACACGCTGACCAACGACAGCGGCGTTGAAGCGAGAATCACCAATTACGGCGGTATTGTAGTTTCGCTCAAGACTCCCGACCGCAACGGCAAACTCGACGACATCGTGCTCGGCTTTGACAACCTGGATGAATATTTGAAAGGCCATCCGTTCTTCGGCGCCATCGCGGGCCGCTACGCCAACCGCATCGGCAAAGGGCGTTTCACGCTCAATGGCGTCGAATACAAGCTGGCCGTGAACAACGGCGAAAACCATCTGCACGGTGGCGTCAAAGGTTTCGACAAGGCGGTCTGGAAAGCCCGGCAGGTTCCGGCGAAAGACGGCGTCGCGCTCGAACTCACGCATTTCAGCAAAGACGGCGACGAAGGCTATCCCGGCAATCTCTCGGTCAAGGTCGTTTACACGCTGACCGGCAGGAACGAATTGAAGATTGATTATTCGGCGACTACCGACAAGGACACGGTCATCAATCTGACCAATCACTCCTATTTCAACCTCGCGGGGCAGGGCAATGGCGACATCCTGAACCATCAGGTGATGATCAACGCCGACCGGTTCACGCCGGTTGATTCGGGTTTGATTCCGACCGGAGAGTTGCGAAGCGTGAAAGGCACGCCCTTCGATTTCACAACGCCGACGGCCATCGGCGCGCGCGTCAATCAGGACGATGAGCAGTTGAATTTCGGCAAAGGTTACGACCACAACTTCGCGCTCAATGGGCAGGCTGGAACGCTGCGACAGGCGGTGAAGGTTTCAGAGCCGACGACGGGCCGCGTGATGGAAGTCTGGACGACCGAACCCGGCGTGCAGTTTTACATCGGCAATTTTCTGACCGAGCGAGCGGGCAAAGGCGGCAAGGTTTACGACAAACGCTCCGGCTTCTGCTTCGAGACGCAGCATTTTCCTGACTCGCCGAACAAACCGAATTTTCCGTCGGCAGTTTTGAAAAAAGGCGGGCGGTATCTGACGACCACTGTCTTCAAGTTTTCGGCGCAATGAACTATGTCGTACCCCCGCAAGTCCACACTCCCGCTGACAGAATTGATCAGAAGCCTGGCGCCGATCACGCTGATGGGCAAAGCGATGCTCGCGGGCATCGTCATCTGGTTTGTTGACTGGGTTTTCGTCGAAGGGGATACGCTGTTCGGCAGCGAGTCGCTCAAGACCGCCGTTGACATTGCGTCGGCGCTGGCGTTCATCCCGCTCGCGTATTTTTTGATCAAAGGCGCGCGGTGGATGGCGGGGAATCTGTTGTGGCGGGTGCGCAGGCGTTTGATCGTGACTTACCTGCTGGTCGGCGCATTGCCTTTGTTGCTGCTGCTGGCGCTGGTCACGCTGATTCTGCTGGCGGTGGTAGTGCAATCGAGTGTGAATCTGGTTGGAAGGCATCTCGATGGCTATTTGGAACAATCGCAGGCTGCGGCTCAATCGGTCAGTCGCGATTTGAACAAACTCGCCACCGCCGAGCGGTCGCGTGGCGCAGCGGAGCAGTTGCGGCGTCAATTGCAGGCGCGAGCCGATTCGCTCGCCCCCATCTTTCCCGGTGTGACATTGATCGTCAGCCAGGATGAGGGCGAGGATAAATTCAACGTCACCGTCAAAGGCCCCGAGTCCGCAAGCGCGGTGAATGGCGCGGTTGCGGATAGTCAGCCATTGAATGGAGACGCGCCGCCCCCGCAATGGCTGTTGGCTTATCTTGACCGCAATCAGGAATTTCATGGCCTGGTGGTTGAAGAAAACCAGCCATCGCGCCGCCGAATCCACGCGCTCCACGTCATCAAGTTGAACCAGCAGCCTGCGACTCTTTTCCACTTCAGCTATCCGATCAGCGAAAACCTGTGCGCGAATCTCAGCCACACGACCGATCTGGATGTGAAACCGGCAACGGCGAATTTCCCTCTGGTGATGACTCCGAGCGGGCCGCGTCCCGACGTTGAGCGAGCGGAAAGAACCGGCGGATTTCAAGGCGGTGGCTGGCCGATCTTCAAACCGATCACCGAGTGGCGGACAGGCGAGAAAATGGAGAACGAGGCGCTCAGAGTTGATCTGTCGTTCATTCTGCCTGCGCGAATTTATCAGCGTGTTCAGCAGTTCAAATCGGGCAGCGCGTTCGGCGGCACGGTCGTGCTCGTCCTGACCACGTTCATCATCGTTTTTCTTCTGATCGCGCTGGGCGCAGGCGCCTACGCCGTCATCCTCACGCGCTCGATTACTGGCGCGGTTCATCATCTTTACGAGGGAACGATGCGGGTCGAGGCTGGCGACCTGGATCACGAAATTCCGATCACCGGGCACGATCAACTCGGAGGATTGAGCAAATCGTTCAACCGGATGACAAGCTCCATCCGTGAATTGCTGCGAGTTTCAGCCGAAAAGCAGCGGCTCGATCAGGAGATGAAGATCGCCGCCGCCGTCCAGTCGCGTCTCTTCCCGCGCTCGATCCCGAAATCCGAGAAACTGGACATTGCAAAAGGCGTCTGCATTCCCGCGCGCTCGGTCAGCGGCGATTACTACGACATGCTTGACGTCGCGCCGGGCGTGATCGGAGTCGTGATCGCCGACGTTTGCGGCAAAGGCGTGTCGGCGGCTTTGATGATGGCCAACCTGCAGGCCAATCTGCGCGGTCAGGTGCAGGCGCATCGCGACGTTTACAACTACCAGATCAACCTGGCCGCTCAATCCGAACTTTCAGACACCGGAGGAGAAGCCACATCAGCGCAGGCCGCCGTCTTGCCCGACGGCATTCGCCCCTCCGCCAATCCGGTGCGGCGCGTGGTGGAGCGCGTCAACCAGCGGGTCGCCGAATCGGTAATGGACGCGAGCTTCATTACCTTCTTTTACGCCGAATTCGACGAGCAGCGTTCGACGCTGCGTTACACAAACGCCGGACACAATCCGCCTCTGCTCTTTCAGTCCCGAAGTAGAGAAGTGAAAAAGCTGGAAGTTGGCGGAACGGTGTTGGGGCTTTTTTGCGACACGCAGTTTGAGGAGGATGAGATTCAACTGGAGAGCGGAGACACGCTGGTGGCGTTCACCGACGGACTGATCGAAGCGCGAAGCCCGCTCGGAGAAGAATTCGGGGAAGACCGTCTGATCGAGCTTCTGTTGAAACACGCGCATTGGCCCGCCGCCGAAATCGAGAGCCGCGTGCTGCGCGCCGTCGAAGACTGGACAGCCGAAGCCGAGCAGGAAGATGACCTCACGCTGGTGATTCTCAAGGTCAAGTGACAAAAACTTAGATATTTCTGGAACTTTGCCTAATCAGAGGCGTGAAAGGTGGGCGTTCCGAACTTCAACGGCATCGGACTTTCATCTTGCGGTAAATAAGCGATCCATTCAGAGTTTTACCATGCGTCAGTGTTGTGGGAGTTTTTCTTCAGGCTTTTTTGAAAGCCTGAAATACGCAATCTTGCCAGATCATTTTTTGAATCATTTCCTGGATCATCTCTGTGCCCCGTTCGTAATTTCGATGCTCCTGGTATGCGCTACCGCTGGCGGTAGCGCATACGCTCAAGCGGCCCCCGTTAGCGCCCCGCAACAAGTTTCACAATCCGAGGCGAAACCGTCTGGAAGTGAGATTACATCGGTTCAGGTCGGCGGCGAGGCGTATTTAGGCGTTTATCTCGGCGACGTAAACGACGAGCGCGCGAAGGAATTGAGCTTGAAAGAGATTCGCGGCGCTGTCGTCGGGAGAGTGGAAGAGGGTAGTCCGGCGGCCAAAGCAGGATTGCAGGAGAACGACGTTATTCTCGCCTTCAACGCCCAGCGCGTGCAGAGCCGCGCTCACTTCTATCGTTTGCTCATTGAATCACAACCCGGAAGCAAAATTTCATTGGGAATCAGCCGTAGAGGCGCTGATCAGAGCCTGGATGTGGTTCTGGGGCAACGCCGCTCGACTGTCATGGATAAGCGGCAGAGATTGTTCGGCGAGGTCAACGCCATTCTTGCAAAAGCCGAAGACCTTCATAAGCAGGCTCAGGAAGCGGAGCAGAAGGGCGATGTGAAAAACGCGCGCGAACTCTTTGATCAGGAAAAAGTGATGCGGCAGGACGCTGAAGCGCGCCGCGCTCACATTGAGAGTCAGTTGCGCGAAGGCAAGATTGTAGGGCTTCCGGATTTGCGCCAGCCTGGTTACAACCTCAACGCCAACCACTATCAAATTGGCGTGAGCGTGATCCCGCTGACCGGGCAGTTGGCCGGTTTCTTCAACGTCGCCAAAGATGGCGCGCTGATCACCGAAGTGAGAGCCGGAGAGTTGGGAGAACGTGACGGATTGAAAGCGGGCGATTGCATCGTCTCGGTGGATGGTGAAGCGGTCAAGTCGGCTTCGGATTTGAATCGCCTGGTTGATCGGAAAAGCTCAGGCGAACTGGAATTTGTGATTGTGCGCGACCGCGCCGAGCAAAAGATCAGGATCAAGCTCGATCAGAAGTGAAAGCGTTATCCGGTCGGTTGGCTGCGAGCTTTGCGCGAGAGTTCAAGATTTTCATTTGTGTGTTTGGTGTTCAGGGTGAGGTGTCCGAATGTTTTCGGACCCGTATTTGAGGAGGCGTTGTTTGCCTCCTCATTTTTTTGCTTACGCCTGTTCGCGCAGCCAATCTTCAAACTCGCGCAGCGCTTCATCCTGATCTACGCTTTGCGCGCGGGCGAGAAGGCGAGTAAGGATTTCGCCGCTGAGAATCGGTAATTGCCCGCTCCTCTGCTCCTCGACGTATTGTTCGCCATCCAGCCTGTGAATCGTCAAAACCTTCCCATCGAATTTCCAAACCTCAGGCACGCCGAGCGCGGCGTAAATCGGAAACTTGGGTTGCGAATCGTGATAAATATCCGTTTCAACCACGATGTCCGGCGGAGGATCGTTGTTTAAATCAATGCGAATCTTATTGCCGATCCTCGCGGCGTTCTTGACGTAGAAACAGGCGTCCGGCTCGGCGCCTTTGAGCCTCTGCTGTTTTTTCATCGTAGCTCGACCAAAAAAGATGATTTTGATCCGGCGGATTGAACTCAGCCGGTCTACCAGCCTGCTGATGCACTCGGCAAAGAATTCGTGTTCAAACGAGATGGTCATGATTTGCATTACTCCTTCGTCGTAGCTGATTCGCAGCGCTGGAGCCTCGCCGACCGCTTCAAGCAAATCCTCGTATGTTTCCCAACTGACGCCGCGCAGAGTCAGCGTGGCTTCGGGCGTCAGATGCTCGATCAATTCTGT
>JAJVID010000139.1 GCA_022072205.1 Acidobacteriota bacterium | reverse complement strand
ATCTTCATTAACAAGTTCCGTCTGAAGTTCGCCGAACGCCTTTGCGACTATATCGCACTGGAGGGCGCTTCTCTGCATTGATTCTGGCAAGAGATCAAGTAATTCAGACTCAGTTAGTGAGGAAATCCGTATGCTAAAATCTTCTCCAGGTTCAACTATCTGCCCTTTCAATTTCTCAACCAACGTCGAGTATTCATCCTGAGTGTCAATGAAAACTACAGGCAATCCCTGCTTAACGATCTCCTCTGTCACGACTCCCATCGCGTAGCTCTTCCCGCTGCCGGTGGTCCCGCATATGAACAGATGACGCTGGATCGCCTCACGCTTGAGCACAATCTTTGCTGAAGTGCCACTGACAGTCTCCCCAATATACAGCCCTGCTTTTTCATCTTTTACCAACCCTAGCGTCTGAACAATTTCGTCTACGTTGGCCACCGACACTTCCGCGCCAGAGTTGGGCAATGTTTGCGGTGCCCTGATATCTCGGCCAAAAATCTCCTCGATCAAATCTGCCTCGACGAGGCGATAGATAGTCGTGCTGTCTTCTTCAGCCGGATAGTTGGGAGAAAGCCCTAGACTGTCTCGCACATTGACAGATTGAGGGTTTTCATTCGGATTATGTTCGTATGCGCTTCGTATGCGTCCGATGAGCAGGGTGTTCTCTCCACTACGGGAGGCGGGGATGCGTATAAGCGTTCCCGGTCTGACATCCTGGCCAGCCTTGAGCTTAATCCGCACTGTTTCAAACGTCGGGGTCTCCTGATCAGAAATAACCGTGCCAATGGAAATAGTTTCGTGGTTCATAACAACACCTCGAATCTGGTTCAGGACCGGCGGGGTTTGATACCGAGTTGAAGCAAGACGCGTCTTGCTTCATCAGAATGAAAAGCCCCCACAGGCAATCCTGTCAGCTGGCTGACCAGCCACTTTGGCGCGACCCGATGATCATTGATGCGAACGTACCAAGATTGGTAATCGTGCGGCGCACCTTTTCCTTCTGCTAAAGCTCGGCAAGCTATATCAATTACCTCATCGGGCGTCAACGTAATTTCTATGCGGCGAAGGCACGCGCTTCCGATATGAGAAACAGGTCGACTTGGTGGCGATTCGCTGTGTAACCAGTCGTGCAAAATGGTCAGCCTGCGCCCTGACGAGCCGGACGCCTGAGCCACTTCCAAATCATCTGGCGCAAGCGATTCGAATCCGGCCAGCGCAGGTTGATAATTCTGGCCAACGTTGATCAAAAGCTTTCGGTAGATGCGCTGCGCCAACAACCGTTCCACCTCTGCTGAAACTGCCGGATTCAACGTTATCGCTCGGCGCGCGGTCATCGGTTTGTCATAAAACGGGATTGGCCGGTCGGCCGGAATCAATCCGAACTTTGCTGAGAGTATGCGGATGTCCAGATTGCAGGCCACGGCGGGGCATTCAACAATAAACTTCCGCAGCACTCGAAAAGCGGGACCGTCATAGCGTTCAAGCGCGGGCAATAATCTTGAGCCGGTCCTCTTCTTTCGTGAGCAAGACAGAATCAGCAATCTGCGGTCGCACAGCGTTGGGATCACGTATTTCGAATCTTTCAGCCCTTCGGTATAGAGAATTTCAGCCAATGACGGCGGGATTATATGGCTCACTGGAGCTATCAACCAACACAAAATCCGGATGATTGCTCAACCTGCGAGCCGCAACCAATCCATCTTCGCCGCCTGCTCAATCGCCAGGCTGGGATGGGCGAGTTCATTTCTTTCTGCGGTTCGGCTTGTTACGGCGACTTTTGCGCCGCCACGTTTTCGGCTCCTTTTCCACGCCGTATTTCGCCAGGGCTTGCCGCACATCGGGCGAGGGATTGGCCACGGCTTCCTTGACCTGCCGGTAGTGGCGTTCGAGGCGCGCGACATAGGCCGGGTCGGCTAACGCCACCGTTGTCACCAGCGACAGCAAAACTCCGGAGTAACGACTCTGCTTGTTTAACGGGTCGAGGAATGGGCCGGCCATCTCTTCATCGCGATCAAAACCGAAGCTGATTGTAGCGACGTGGCCTTGCCGATCGGCGATAACGTTGAGCATCACCCGGCGGCAATCACATTGCGGATCGGGGCAATAAGATTCAACCAGCGCGTAAGAATCGGCTGGGAGATCAGGAGAGCCGGGAGTTGTGAGCGTGCGAGTCTCGCTCATCGCCTGTTCACGAAAAATCTCCATAAACGGTATCAGGTACATTTGAAAAGACCCTCCTTGCTATCGGCGCCATGCGGTTCTTCATTTGATCTGATTGAGCAGCGCCATGAAATTGCGCTTCGGCTTGTGCGCTTTGCGGATGCTTTCCAGATAAGCGTTGAACTCAGCTTCGCGTCCCAATCGTTTCATCAGATCGCGTACTTTGCGGACGTATCCGGCGGCCTCTTTGTATGCCTGATTGTTCTTCTGATTGACGGTCGGCTCGATCTGGCGGCGATAAATCTCAAGCGCATCTTCCGGGTGATCCTTCTCGCGCAATGCGGCCAGTTGAAGCCAGAGGGCGTCGGAACAATCGCCCTCCAGCGCCTCGCGCCAAGCGGCTTCGCCTTCTCCTTCCCAGAGCAGGATGCGCACAAGCTCGGAGTAATCCACACGCCCCCATTGCCATCGCTGCTTCGGCGCATTGCTTCTGGCCTGATCCAGTCTCTCGCGCAGGAGCCGCAACGCTTGATTGCGCCATTTCGGCCATTGATCAATGCGGTCGGCGCTCTGCTTGAGTTTTTGATAGGCAGAAAGATAGTTGTGTTGCGATTCGACGAACTGCGCCCAGACCAATTCCATAGCCTCGTCGTGGCGTTCGCGGCGGTGGTATTCTTCGGTCAGAAAATCGCGCAGGCGCGAATCGGTACGTTCAGGGAAAGCTTTCACGCCGCGCTCGGCCCAATCCAGCGCCTGATCGCGCTTTCCCGCCTCGCGGTAGGTTTCGGCGATTTTCAGATAGTGATAAGCGGACGAGAGATCGCGACTCTTGACCGCGATGATCTCTTCAATGTCGCCTGATTGCCGCGCCAGTGACTCCATCAGGCTCGTGATGCGGAATCGCTTGCCGGAGTAATCTTCCTTCTCGCCAGGCCCAAGCGCAGGCAGGCGCGCCCATTCGGCTTCGGCCAGTTCGCGGTATCTGGCCAGCCCCTTTTTGCCCAACACGCTCGCGTACATCTCCGCCGCGCCGAGGAAGGTCTCCCAATCGCTCCCCATCTCCCACTCGAAGAGCTTCTCCGCCAACTCCGCCGGATCAGGCTTGGCGCGCTCGCAAGCGTCGAGATGCAGACTCTGCAACTCATGCAAAATGCCGCCCATCATCCCGTCAGAATCGTCCACGGAATGCATCGCCTCTTCGACCTCTTTCAACGCATACTCGGCCAACTCGATCACCTCATTGGCGTAGCCTTCCTTCAGCAACCCTCTGATCGAATGGATGACACCCTCGATGCGGCTTGTGTAATCCCACATCTCGCGGTAATGGATGTAATCATCAGGAGTGACTGCGCTGAAGATAGCGTGGCGGAAGGCTTCGAGGTCGAGCTTCTTCGAGCCTTTGCGCGCGGCCTTCATCAACAATTGCTCGCGCAAACGATCATCCTTCTTCACCTGCTCCATCAGCAACGCGACCAGCGCCTCTTTGTTCTGGCGTCCCAGATAAACTTCGATGTCTTTGATTGTGGTTTTAGGCTGCCGCTGCATATTCTCGCTCGACTTCAGGCGACTTCCGGACGTCTCCAATTTCTGCGCGCGCGGGCGAGATGCGGCTCCGGTTCGGGTTTGCGCTTCGATTCCGATTCGCCGAGGAAGACATCCAGCCCGCGTGGCGAGGCGTTTTCATAAACCGGCTCGATCTCGTCTAGGAATCGCTCCGAGCCGCGCCAGAATGGAAAAGCGCCGAGCCGTTTGGGCAGCGCCGCCGAGACAGGCGGCAAACGAACTTCGCCGAAGAAATCGTCTGGCAATTTGCCGCCGCTCCAAAAATTCGCGGCGTCGGCTTGCAGCGGCTCTGGCGGCAACGCGGGCGCCGACTCTTCAGCTTCGACCTTCGCTTTCGCCGCGCCTGTCGCGCCGAGCAACTTGGTGAACTCTTCGCGCGTGACGCCGCGCAGTTTGAAGATCAGGAACGGATCGCGGTCGAACTCTTCGCCGAGCAGGTAATAGACCGCCGCGATGTGTTTGCATGGATTCGAATAATCGGGACACGAACAGTCGGTCTGCAGATCACCGCGTTTTTCGGGAAAGAGCGAGAGGCCCGCGTCCTTGAACGCCTGCTCGATCTCCTGCGGCATTTCGCCCGACAGCAACTTGGCCGCGAAGATGGCTTGAGTCGAAAGCGCGGCGGCAAGCTTTCTCCAATCGGCGTCCGAGAGCGTTTTGACTTTGATCGTGATGCTGTAAGGCGTCGAACGCGAGCCTTGCACCTTCGATTTGATTTCGCCCTTCGAGATGTCAATCGAAAGCACCTGGCCGCTGCGCGCGTATGATCGCCCGCGCGTGAGCCGCGCGCCGATGTTGAAGCTTTCGAGCGTAGCGATCCAGCGTTTGGCCCACCAGCTTTCGCCGAAGGCGCCGCGTTTCGATTGCGATTTGATTCCGCCTTTGGCTTTGATTCGCGGCTTCGGTTTGTAATATCCCCAATCCCAGTAACTCATCGCATTACTCCTATCGTCCTCTTATTCGATGTATCCCTTCCACAGCAGGTAGGCTTCGATCCATTCGTAGCCTTCCGGATACGGCTTAACAAATTCAAGCGAAGTGATGTCTACGAGATGCTCCTTGCCGTCGCGTTCGCACACGGCGAGCAGGCCGTAGCCCGATTTCGGCCACTCGAAACCTGTGACCTCAACTTCCTCGCCGATCACTTTGGCGCGGAAGGGACAATCCACATTGTCTTCAACCATCGTCAAAAGACCGCTGTGTTGTTCATCTTCGTCGTAACAATCAACAGTCGCTTCCTCGATCAATTCTTCGAGGCGCGCGCGTTTGGCTTTGGTCATTTTCCCTCCTGTATTTACTCGCTCACCGCGTCCTGCCGCAGTGTAAACAAATCTCTAAGCTGATCGGTTGAAAGCTCGGTCAGCCAGTTTTCGCCCGCGCCGACGATGCTCGCCGCAATCGCTTGCTTGCTTTCGATCATCTCGTCAATCTTGTCTTCGAGCGTTCCGGCGCAGATGAATTTGTGAACCTGCACGTTGCGCTTCTGGCCGATGCGGAACGCTCGGTCGGTCGCCTGATTCTCGACCGCCGGATTCCACCATCGGTCGAAATGGAAGACATGGTTGGCGGCGGTCAGATTCAATCCCGTGCCGCCCGCTTTGAGCGAGAGCACGAACACGCGTGGGCCGTTTCCATCGCCGTTCGACGATTGAAATCTTTCGACCATCCGGTCGCGCTGTTTCTTCGGCGTCGCGCCGTGCAGGAACAAGACTTCATGTCCGAACGTCTCCTGCAAATGCTTTTGAATGATCCCGCCCATCTCGGCGAATTGCGAGAAGACCAGCGCGCGGTCGCCCGCCGCCAGAGCCTCTTCCAACATCTCTGTCAACCGCGCCAGCTTGCCCGAACGGCCCGGGATCGCGGAGTTGTCGCCGAGGAATTGCGCCGGATGGTTGCAGACCTGTTTGAGCTTCGACAGCGTGGCCAGCACGACGCCTTTGCGCTGAATGCCTTCGGAGTCTTTGATCGTCTTGACCGCGTCTTCGGCGACGGCGGCGTAAAGCGACGCCTGCTCTTTGGTCAGCGTGCAGAAGACCTTCATCTCGTTCTTTTCTGGCAGGTCGGCGATGATCGTCTTGTCGGTTTTCAAACGGCGCAAGATAAACGGGCCGGTCAATCGTTTCAATCGCGCGGAGGCGTCGGCGTCGCGCTGCGCCTGAATCGGAATGAAGAAGGTCTTCTTGAATTCGCCCTGCGTGCCGAGAAAGCCGGGATTCAGAAATTCCATGATCGCCCACAGATCGCCGACGTTGTTTTCGACCGGCGTGCCCGTGAGCGCGACGCGATAATCCGATTTCAGAGCGCGAGCCGCGCGAGCCTGTTTGGTTTCGGGATTCTTGATGTTCTGCGCTTCGTCCAGAATCACGCCCGACCAGTTCACATTTTCAAACGCGCCGTAATCGCGTTGAAGCAGCGGATAACTCGAAACGACTATGGCGTGTTTCTCGGCGTCTTTCTTGAACGCGGCGCCCTTCGCTCGCGCAATGCCGTGATGAATCATCACCGGCAAATCGGGCGTGAACCGCGCGGCTTCTTTCTGCCAGTTGCCGATCACCGAAGTCGGGCAGACAAGCAGTGTCGGGCGCTTGCCATTCGCATGCCATTCGCGTTCGATCAACGCCAGAGCCTGCACGGTCTTGCCCAATCCCATGTCGTCGGCCAGACACGCGCCCAGTCCCCACTGCTTCAAAAAACCGAGCCACGAATAACCGCGCGTTTGATAAGGCCGCAACTCGCCGTGAAATTCTTCGGGTACCGGCAATTCTTCAAACGCGCTGCGCCCTTCCAGTTTCCCCAGAAACTCGCCGATCCAGCCGTCCGCTGTCACGCCGTCGAAAGCCAATCCGCCGGGCGTCTTCGCGCGCCCCAGAGCCATCTGCACCACATCGCGCATCGTGGCCTTGTCGCTAGCCTTCTTCTTCCAGAAATCGAGCGCCGCCTGAATCTCGTCGGCGTTCAATTCGACCCACTGACCGCGCACCTGAACGAGCGGCGATTTCAGCTTGGCCAGCGCCTGAAGCTCTTCGAGCGATAACAATTCGCCGCCGAGCGCGACCTGCCAGTCGAATTGAACGATCTGATCGAGCGACAGCCCGCTCGATCCCTGCAGCTTCGGACTCTTCACGTTCGCGCGCATGCTCAAACGCAGCTTGGTTCCCTTGCGCGTCCACCACGCGGGCAGCATCACGCCGTAACCAGCCTGCTCCAACATCCACGCCTTCTCCGTCAAAAAATCGTGCGCGCCAATGGCGTCGAGATCGTAACCGCCCGGCGCAGCCGTCTTCAGACTGCGCTCGATGTGCGGACTCAAACCCGCAGCCTGTCCCAAAGTCGAAAGCAGATATTCGCGCGGATCGAATTTGCCGCGTTTGAGCGCAGTGGCGACGCGCCCTTTGGCCTTCCACGCATCGGCGACGGGAACAAGCAGGCTGGGATCGTCAGAAGCTTGCAACAGATAACGCACGCGCCAATCCGGCGATTTATCAGGCTCCTCCAAGCGGAAGCAAAGCCGGAACGGCGCGTCAGCCGAAACCATGATCGGGCGGCGCCATTCGCGCGTCTGATCCGCAAGCTTCGCCATCTCGGACGACGAGCTATCAATCACTCCGTCCAGAGATCGCAATGCGCCGAGCCATTGATCGTGGGCGCTCTCGATGGATGAAACTTTTTTGGGAGTCGAGGCGGAACGAACCAGATAATCAACCACTTCGCCGATGAACGATTCGAGCGCGGAAAGCGCGGGCGCATCGGGCGGCGCGCCTGCGTCGGATGAAGTCAGCGCGCGGCAAACCTGCGGCATTGTTTTGGCGAGCCGCTGAGCGCGCTGCGCATCGGCCCCGGCGAAGACCGGCTCCCAACGCGCGCGATAAAAATCCTCAATCGCTTCAATCGCCGGCAGAAACTGTTCGCGCGCCACCATCGCTCCGCTCAGCCGCATCGCCGAGGCCCAGAAAGCCAGATCATGTCCGACGATCACACCCTGCGCCAACGTCTCACGATCAACGCAACGACAAAGCAGGTCAACCGCTTCAGCCGTGCTCAGCGGAATCGCAGCCACCGCCCACGGCGCAATCTCGGCCTTTGATTTTGAAGATGGCGGCTCGGCGATGAGCGAGCTTGAAGCGACCGGCTGCCCATCCGCTGTTGGCAACCAGACGGTCGCCGTCTCGACATCGCTCTTGTTCATCTTCAAACCGGAGACGACTTCATTGAGCGCCGCCAGCAATCGCTCGTCGCCCGCGTCAAACGGCAATCTGTTTTGATTTTTCGGTTTTGATTTCGCTGAGGTTTTACGCCCGCGTCGGGCAGGCGCTTCGGGCGAGGTTTCCGCAGGAGCCTCGCCCCACAACCAAAGCTGGTAGTCGAGGAATCCCGCGTGAATGATGATCATTTTTGAATACCTTCGTCGTGATTGATTTTGTGAGTGTAACGAGAAGGCAGTTTAGCAAAAGCGGCGGTTCATTTCATTCCGGTTTATGCGCGCGGGCGCAGTTTTCAAAAGTCGGTCGCAATCCCGCCAGGCGAGTTGATGGAATTGGCGTGAGTGGCGGCGCGGATTGGCAAATGAACGCGCCCCCTCAAGCGCGCTCTGCTTTCCATTGCATGATCCGGGCATGAATGTCATCAATGCTCGCGTCGTCCCAGTATTCTTTGATCTCCGCGACCGAATCACCTTTCCCGCGCTCAAGCAGGACAACAAATTGGATCGCCTTTGGCAATCCGAGATGATTGACTAGCAGTTCCCAGCCTTCGCGCACCAGATCAGCAAGTTCGTTCGGTAAAGTAGTAGCTGTGTTCATTCGATCTCCCCTTTCTCCAATTTTTGCGCAAACAGTGTTGGGTTCATCGCCGAAAAATAAGCTTGACCGCCGGGCGGCGCGAGACGGCGATAACAGCGCGCCTGCTTCATCTCCGTGATGCGCCGGTCTCAGGATAGAAAGTATCGCGCGCCGCCGAGCATCGCCGAAGCTACGTGCAGCGCGTCGCGCGCCCGAACCCGGCAACGACTCTCAATCAACTTATGCGTTGGCTTCTTCTTGAATCGCAGGTTGCGTTTGATCGT
This sequence comes from Acidobacteriota bacterium, assembly GCA_022072205.1. Classification (GTDB taxonomy): domain Bacteria; phylum Acidobacteriota; class Blastocatellia; order RBC074; family RBC074; genus JAJVID01. The sequence continues at coordinate 596 of JAJVID010000139.1, read as the reverse complement.
CGAATGGGCGCGCGTAAACATTGGTGTCGAGATAGATCAGAGTCGGTTCAGGATCGGGCACAGGCGCCTCCTTGTTCGCTCATCTATGAAGTTCGGACGCGCTCATCATAACTCGCCTTCGAGGCCGGACAAATGATCGCTCTGGAGAATCACAAAAAAACGCAGCCCATTCAAGCTTGCGCCGGCAACGGCTCCGCATCGCCCCGACAAATGAACGCGCCCCAGAAGAACGGATCGGGATACTTCTTCTTCATCTCCAACTGCGCCTGCCACCGTAGCCTCGGCGCGCGGCTCACCACGCAGGATGCGCCGATGGAAATCATCAGTGAGCGCGCCATCTTCCGCCTCGGCCAATGTCTCGCCCTCCTCAAGCCAGGTTGCGTCGCCAATTGACATCAATCTGCGCGCCAACCTACCATCGCTGTAAAAGTAGGAGGGCATTTGCCGATACTGTCACTCTCCCAATCCGGCCTGCTTCCACCCGGCGATCACGAATGCAGTTTGGCGGAAGCCGAGGCCGCATTCGTGTACAATGAGCGGCGTCAGGACTTATGGCGTCAACTGTTGTCTTACCTGGATGAACTCAGATCGTTTGA
>JAJVID010000205.1 GCA_022072205.1 Acidobacteriota bacterium | reverse complement strand
CGCCGCCGCTGAGAGAGCTGCGGCCATAATGGATGATCGTGTCGCCCAGATCGAAGCGCACGGAGACGCGACGCGACGGGTAGAGTTCCAGCACGCCGCCCAGATCGAGCGCGAACTCAGTCGAGCTGACCCTGGCCGGGATCGGCAGAAGTGTTTGAATACGCGGGTCTGCCGCGCCTTCGCCGAAATGCATGAATCCGGGCCGCGCTTTGGCGAAGACACCCAGCTTCTCCGAACGCGCGCCCGCCTTCACGCCGAACAGGCCCTGTGTCCGGCGGCTGTTGATGTAAAACGGCTCGGCGTAATTGACCCGCTCTTCGGGGAAGAAATTGATCTCGCCTTCAACACTGAGGTAATCAGTAAAATTGAAAGTGACTCTGCCGCCGAAGCCTGAATCGGTCACTCTGGAATCCAGCGCGAGCACCGACGAGCCATTTGCTCCGGGCGGCTGGATGTTCGGCGCCTTGCGGAGTCCCAGACGAAGCAATGAATACTGCGCGCCCACTTCTATCTTCGGCGTTTCCGACTGGGCGTAGGCGTTTTGTGACAAGATGGAAAGCGACAGCATGATCGCAATCGCGGCGAATGAAAAAAACTTGCGCATGGATAGTACTCCTACAAATGTCATGGAAAGTTTCTCGAAGCCGCTGGAAGGGGTAAACACGGCGTTGATTACATCTGCCTGTCAGAAGGCAATCTCTTTGCCATTGCCTGCCGGAAAGCGAAGCGTTGATTTAACAGCATTTGCCGAAGCGAGCCGAGTGTCGCCTCAAGGTCTGCTCTTCATAATTCTCAATTCGATCCAGAATTTCGTAAACAGCCTCTTCGCCTCTCGGCTGTCCGCTTCCGAACAGCCTCCTGTACACGCTCGCACAAGGTTTTTCTCCAAAATCTCGAAAAACTTTTGAAATCAGCCTGGCTACAATTGGCCCGACTTTTGCTCTCTGTCCGTTCCTAAAAGAGAGGGCAACTGATGGATCGAGAGATTGACGTTTCATTCCGCAGAAAACAGATGTTGCGAAGAACGGCATTAACCGTCGCGCTAGTGGCGTTGATCGCAGCGGTCTTCGTCTGGGGGCCGCGCTTGATCCAGCCTTCGGTCGCGCGCGCCCGCATCCGCACGGCCAAAGTTGATGTGGGGCCGATTGAGGCTCAGATCACGGCTTCGGGAACGGTCGTGCCGGAATTCGAGCAGGTGATCTCAAGCCCGGTCAACGCGCGCGTGCTGAAGATTTTGAAACGTCCCGGCGCGGTGCTGGCGAAAGGTGAACCGATCCTTGAACTTGACCTGAACGAATCGCGGCTGGCGATTGAAAAATTGAACCAGCAGGTCGAGTTGAAACAAAACCAGCAGTCGAAAGCCAAACTCGATCTTGAAAATACTTTGATTGATTTGCAGAGCCGGTGGGAGATCAAAAACCTGGAATACAAAGCCGCGAAGGCAAGCACTGCGCGCAATCGCGAATTGCATCGCCAGGGCCTGCTTTCGGAAGAGCGCCTGCGCGAAGTCGAGTTGATCGAAGAGAAGACAGCATTTGAGTTGAAGCAACTCGAAGAATCGAAGCGCAACGCGCAAGCTTCGACGAAGACGCAGCTTGAAGGGCTTGCGCTTGAAATGAAAACGCTCGAACAGGAGAGAGTCGAAGCGCAAAGGCAGTTGGAATTGGCCACAACGAAATCCGACCGCGACGGCGTGTTGACCTGGGTGGTTGACGTTGAAGGCGTGACGATGCAGAAAGGCGCGGCGCTGGCCCGCGTCGCCGACCTCAGCGCGTTTCGCGTCGAAGCTACGGTCTCTGACGTTCACGCCAACCGTTTGTCCGCCGGATTGCCTGTGAAGGTCAAAATCAACGACGAGTTATTGGCCGGTTCGATCTCGCGCGTCAATCCGGCTGTGACCAACGGCGTGATCACACTCGCCGTCAGCCTCGACGACAAATCGAACGCGCTGCTCAAATCGAACCTCCGCGTTGACGTGCTGATCGGCGCCGAGCGCAAAGACAAAGTTCTGAGGATCAAGCGCGGGCCGTTCGCAAACGGCGAAGGCTCTGGCTCAGCGTTCGTCATTCGCGGCGACACCGCGTACAAAACGCCGATCAAGCTCGGCATCGCGTCCGTTGATCATTACGAAGTGGTTCAGGGTTTGATCGAAGGCGACGAAGTGATCATCTCGGACATGACCGATTTTATGCACGTCAAGGAAGTGAAGTTGAAGTGAAAATAAACAAGGGGAATCTGCAATGACCAGCCAGGCGACCGCATCAACCACTAGCGCAAACGGCGCTCAAACATCAACTGCAAATATGATCCAGCTCGAAGGCATCGAGAAGGTCTACCGCACCGACCGCATCGAGACCGTCGCGCTCAGCGACATCAACCTCTCAGTCCGCGCGGGCGAGTTCATCTCGATTATGGGGCCGTCGGGTTCCGGCAAGAGCACCTTGCTGAACGTGATCGGGCTGCTCGACGTTCCGACCGGCGGCAAGGTCAGCGTCAACAGCAAACCCGTCACTTCGTACGGCGACAAACATCTGGCCCGCGTCCGCAACGAAGAGATCGGTTTTGTTTTTCAGACCTTCCATTTGATCAACGATCTCAGCGTGGTGGACAACGTCGAGATTCCGCTGCTTTACCGCAAAGGATTGTCGGGCGCTGAGCGCCGCAAGCTGGCGTTGCGCGCGCTCGATCGCGTCGGACTGCACGCGCGCGTCCATCACTTCCCTTCGCAGCTTTCGGGCGGACAGCAACAGCGCGTGGCCATCGCGCGCGCCATCGTCGGCAATCCGCGAATTCTGCTGGCGGACGAACCGACTGGAAATCTGGACAGTCAGATGGGGGATGAAATTATGGGCGTGCTGAAAGGCTTGAACGATGACGGCGCGACCATCGTGATGGTCACGCACGACCCGCGACAATCGGAAAAGACCGAGCGCATCGTGCGATTATTCGACGGGCGGCAGGTAAGCTGATAGGAGAGTGGTTGGTGGTTGATGGCTGGTGGTCGGGAAGAAGATTTTCAATCGGCCACCAACAACCAACACCAACCACCAACATCCAACCACCAAAAGCTATGCTCAAAAACTATCTCAAGATCGCGTTCAAGGTTTTCCTGCGAAGAAAATTCTTCACCTTCATCAGTCTCTTTGCAATCAGCTTCACGCTGGTCGTGTTGATGGTCGCGGTGTCGTTCCTCGATCACGTCTTCGGCGCGCAACCGCCCGAAACAAAGCTCGACCGGACGATCGGAGTTTTCCACTTGCAGATGAAAAGCCCTGACGACAACAACACGTGGTCGAGTCCCGGCGGATACAAATTCTTCGACCGTTACGCGCGCAATCTGCCGGGCGTCGAAATCATGTCGCTTTTGACGGATACGTTCGACGGCGGAAAAGTCTATTCGTATCTCGACGGTAACAAGATCGAGTCGTACCTCAAACACACGGACGGCGAGTTCTGGCGGATCATGGAATTCACTTTTCTCGAAGGCGGCCCGTTCACCAGCGACGACGAGAAGAACGCCAACTTCGTGGCGGTGATCAACGAAGCCACGCGAAAGAAATTCTTCGACGGTCAGTCGGCGCTCGGCAGGACGCTCGAAGTTGACGGGCAGCGATTCCGTGTCGTCGGGGTGGTCGCCAATGTGCCGTACCTGCGCACAATCCCATTCGCCGACATCTGGGTCCCGATCAGCACGATGAAGACACAGGCATACAAGAACCAGTTGCTGGGAGGGTTCAACGCGCTCTTCCTCGCGCGCTCGAAAGCCGATTTTCCGATGATCAAAGAGGAGTTTCAGTCGCGGCTCAAACAGGTCGAATTCGACGATCCGAAGGAATACAACCGGATGATCGGATATGCCGAAACGCTCTTCGAGTTCATGTCGCGCCCGTTGACCAACAGCCGGCAGGAAGAACCGGCGAAGGTCGGGAGAGCATTGGCGACAATCTTCATAATAATGATCCTGTTCATGCTGTTGCCGGCGATCAACCTCGTCAACATCAACATCAGCCGAATTATGGAGCGCGCCAGCGAGATCGGCGTGCGCAAGGCTTTCGGCGCGTCGTCGTGGACGCTGGTCGGCCAGTTCATTGTCGAAAACGTCCTGCTCAGTTTGATCGGCGGCGCGATTGGTTTCGTCCTCTCGCGCTTCGTTCTGCGGGCGATCACCGAAAGCGGCTTCTTCCCTTACGCCGATTTCCAATTGAACTACCGCGTGTTTCTGTACGGTCTGGCCGTGGCGGTCTTCTTCGGCCTGATGTCGGGCGTCTATCCGGCGTGGAAGATGTCGCGGCTGCATCCGGCTGACGCGTTGAAAGGAGTGGCGCGATGATCAAACATCTGCTCAAACTGGTTTGGAACCGCAAGCGCATCAACTTTCTGATCACGGTCGAAATCTTCTTCTCGTTCCTGGTGGTCTTCGCCGTGCTGGTCTTCGCAGTCTATTACACTGACAACTACCGGCAGCCGCTCGGCTTCAACTATGAAAACGTCTGGAGCGTCACGCTGGATATGAAATCCGCCTCGACTCCGGGGTCGAGGGAGAGCGACAAGCAGCAGCAGTTCGCCACGATCAAGAATATGCTCGCCGGGCTGCGCGAATTCAGCGAGGTCGAATCGGCGGCGGGCATCTGGGGCATACCGTATTGGAGTGGCGATTGGACCGGCGACCGCGAGATCAACGGCAAAGGCAAAGACTTTGAAATAGGTTTCAACGAAGCGACCGATGAAGTGAAAGACGTCCTCGGCCTGAACATCGTTCGCGGCAGGTGGTTCGGCAAAGAGGACGACGGCGCGACGAATTACCGCCCGGTGGTGATCAATCAATTGATGGCCCGCACGTTTTTCGGCGACGAAGACCCAATTGGCAAAGACATTTCCAATCCCAAAGACAAAGAACGCGTCGAACAGCGCGTCATCGGCGTGGTTGACGATTTCCGCAAGGGCGGCGAATTTTCAGCCAAACGCGGCTACGTTTTTCACCGCAACGATCTGGCGAGCGAGAAAGTCAGCCCGCCGCGCAGCCTGATAATCAAAGTCCGCCCCGGCGTGACCGCCGCGTTCGAGGAGAAGATTCTCGCGCGTTTGCAAGCCGAAGCCAGAGACTGGTCGTTCGACATCAAACCGCTCGCGCAAATGCGCGAAGCGAATTTCCAGGAATACCTTGTGCCGATGGCCGCGTTCGGTTTGATCGCCGGATTCCTGCTGATTATGGTCGGGCTGGGATTGACCGGCGTGTTGTGGCAAAGCGTGACGCAGCGCACGAAAGAGATTGGGCTGCGCCGCGCGAAAGGCGCGACGCGGCGGCGAATTTACAGACAGATTCTCGGCGAGTTGTTCATCATCACGACCATCGGCTTGCTGGCCGGTGTGCTGGTCGTCGTGCAATTCCCGCTGCTCAACTTCATGGGCTTCGCTAACTCCAGGGTTTACGCCATCAGCGCGGCCATCTCGCTGGCGCTGGTTTATCTGCTCACAACCATCTGCGGCTTGTATCCAAGCAGGCTGGCCACGCGCGTACAACCGGCTGAGGCGTTGCATTACGAATAACGGCTTCACCTCAGCCTCGGCACGTAAACTGTGAACGGAACCGTGATGACCTTGTCGCCGCGTTGGAATTGCGACCAAATGCGGTAATTGCCCGGACGCGGAAAAAACGTGTCGAACACGACATCAGGTTTGCCTTCGAGTTTGTCGCGGTCCACGCCGTCGGGAATCATCTCGGTCGGGTGCGAATGCAGATAATCGGTCGCGTCCTCGCTCAAAATCAGCGTGTGGCCCCACGCGCCCAGATACGGCTTCAAATCCTTCACCGGCTCGCCCGTCTTTTCATCAACCAGGTGATAATGCAATTCAGCAGGCTTGCCGGCGAATGGCTCTTCCGGCTCGAGCTTCAACTCGAAGCGCGTGCCCTCGATGGTTTTGACAAGCGTCTTGTTGACGGGCTTGTCCGGTTTGAGATTGGCCAGCGATGAAAACAGGTCTCCCTCGTATCCCGCCGTGACCAGATTGTGATGAGTCACCTGCGGCATCCCGCCCGCCGGAAAGAAGTCGCAGAAGATTTTGTAATAACCCGCCTTCGGCAAATCGGTCTCAATCGTGAAGCTGCCGTCGGGTTGTTTGTCGGGATGGATGTGCTGGAAGCTTTCAAAATCCTGGCTGACGACGAACAGGTGAAACGGCATGTCGTGCAGGATGTTGAAATCCTTGATCTGTTTTTCTGTCGCCGGATGAAAGACCATGAATTGAAGCTTCACTTTCTGACCGGCGCGAGGTGGCGCGGGCGTGGTTTTGATCCTGACGATGTAATCGCTGGTTTCAGGCGGCGCCGATTTGACCAGCTTCATATTGCACTTCGGACAGGTTCCCGCCTGATTCGACATCACGTCGGGATGCATCGGGCAGATGTAAAAATCAGCGCCGCCGCCAGCCTTTGACGCCACAAGTTTCATGTTGCACTTCGGACATTGCCCCGGCAGTTTCGATTGCACGTCGGGATGCATCGGGCAAACGTAGACGATTGGCTCCTGTTGAGCCGGGTCTTGCGCGAACGCCGGAATCGCCAAACCTGCCGCGGCGAAAGCAAAGCCGCTTTTCAAAAACGCTCTTCGGTTATTGCTCATACTCGATTTCATCGGACAATTTCGAGAGTTGATCCGTCGGCCAGCCGGTAAATGTAAAAATCATCGTCAAGCGTGAAGACACGCCGCAAGGCGAGACTTTCAGCGGCGGCGACAAGCGAAGCGTCGGCCAAGTCCATCGGCGTGTCGGCGTATTGCGCCATCAGCGCGCGCATCCGCTGTTGATCTGCGGTTGTCAGGTCGTGAAGATTTATTACGCCGTTGGTTACCAACGACCAGAGCGCGTCTTGACCAGCATGCCCGTCAGCGCGATGCAACAGGTACATGGCTTCGGTGAAACATGGCCAAGTCGTTACGAGCTGAGTCCTGGCCAGGCGCCGAGCCATCTCTTTTACACGTCGGTGCGAAGGATCGTTTCTGTTCAAGAAGGCGACTTGAGGCCCGGCGTCAATCAAAACAACCGCAGGTTGAGTTGTCCGGCTCATAGTTTTCCTTCACGATGTTTCTTGACAACGTATTCCGTAAATCGCTCCCCGCAGTTTTGTGAGAGAGCCTCATCACTGCCATTGACTATGCCGATATAAGGCTTCAGCAAATCGTACATCGTCCCTTCGGCCAACTCCTCCTCCGGCTCTTCAGCCTCGATACTGGAACCGTTGACCGCGATCTGGCCTGCGCCATTCGCGCCCTGCAGATTGTCTTTCAAAATTTCATTCGCCAGTTGATCCGGCGTCAGCCCGCGCCGCTTGGCATGCGCCGCCAACGCTGCTTCGATCTCAGGCGATAATACAATCGTCATAACTCCACCTCCTCATTTGTTCGCGGCTTCGCGCATCCATTTTTGCAATTTTTCCATATCGCCTGCAACCGTGCGCGAGCCAGCGAACAAGACTGCGGCCAGCAGAAGCGAGATCACCGGCGCAATGAAGAAAGCGTTGTGCAAACCTACGGCCCTGAACGCCTCGGTCATCGCGGTCGCTCCGGCGGCGGTCATCGCGCTTTTGGCGAAATAGTCGCTGAGCATTCCAAGCGCCGTCGTGCCGAACGCTCCGCCGAGCACGTACATTGCGAAAAAGTAGAGCGCCATCGCCGTTCCGCGCAGATTCGGCTCGACCACGTCCTGGACGGTCGGATAAACCGTGACGTAGTAGACGTAAAAGAGCATCCACCCGGTTCCCATCAAAATCATGAAACTGACCATGTCGCCTTTCGGACGATTGAGCGCCAGGTAGGTCAGCGGAGTCAGCGTCAGCAGCGCCAGCGCGCCCAGCAGCATTCGCCCGCTCGGACTTTTCTTCCTGGCCCAATCCGCCGCCACGCCGCCGGCGAGCAACCCGACCACTCCGACTGCGCCGAGCGTGAAGGCCGAGATAGTGTTGGCTTTCTGCAATCCCAGGCCATGATAACGTCCGAGATAAGCGGGCATGAACGCGTTGACCGCGTAGGCGTTGAAATTGTGCAGCGCGCCAGAAATGATGATCCACCACATCGTCGGAATCCGCAGCACGCGCCAGTAAGGCGAGCCTTCGCGCGATTGATCGGCGATTTTGAACGTCTCGGTCGCGCCGCGCGTCGGTTCAATGATTCGCAACGCGAGCGCGGCTAGAATCAATCCGGGAATCGTCGCAGCGAAAAACGGAATCTTCCACGACCAGGCCGCGCCGACGATAGGTGTGAATTTTTCGACGATGATTCCACTCAGCAAATTGCTGAAGAAGATTCCTATCGGCAAACCGAGCATAAAGATCGAAATCGCGCGAGCGCGTTTGCTTGCCGGATACAGATCGCCGATCAGCGAATTGCCCGCTGGCGAGCAACCGGCCTCGCCAACGCCTACACCAATTCGCGCGACGAACAGCGACCAGTAATTCCACGCCAAACCTGAAGCCGCCGTGAAGACGCTCCAGATCGCCACGCAAACGCTCAGAATTTTCGCCCGCCTGCCGCTGTCAGCCCAACGCCCGAGCGGCACGCCGACGGCGGCATAAATCAAAACAAAGACCGTGCCCATCAATCCCATCGCCGTGTCGCTCAACATCCACTGCTTGCGAATCGGTTCGGTCACAGCGGCCAAAATCTGCCGGTCGAAAAAATTCATGGTGTTGATGCCGAACAACACGGCTAGCGCAAACCAGGCCTGTCTCCGGGCCTGCGAGTTTTGATCGTCGTTCATTGATTGTCCTTTGCTGGTAGTTGATAGGTGGTTGCCGGTTGATGGGCGCGCGCCGCCCGGCGCGAGGTTTGATCTTTACTTGCCGGTGAAGACGGCTTTGCGTTTTTGCAGGAACGCCGCGACGCCTTCTTTGAAATCGTTCGAGCGGAAGCAATCGCCCTGATTGACCGCCTCGAATTCGAGCGCGGCGGCTATATCGGATTGCATGCCGTTGATCAATCCCTTTTTGATCTTTGCGAGCGCGATTGCCGGAGCGCCTGCCAGTCTTCCGGCCAGCGTGTTGACCACCGTGTCGAGATCGTCCGCCGGCACAACGCGGTTGATCATTCCAATCTCGAAAGCCTGTTGAGACGAGATAGGATCGCCGAGCGCCATCAACTCGAACGCGCGGTTGTAGCCGACCAATCGCGGCAGGAAGTAAGTCCCGCCGCCATCCGGCATCAATCCGATCTTGACGAAAACCTGGCCGAAGAAGGCTTGATCCGAAGCGATGATGATGTCGGAGGCGAGCGCGTAATTGCATCCGACTCCGGCGGCGTGGCCGTGAACGCGCGCGATGATCGGCTTCGGCAACGCGCGCATCGCCAGAACGCCGGGATTGACGCCTTCGCGCAAACTAACCGTCACGTCGTGATCGGCGCCGTCCGTTTTCAGCGATTGCAGATCGGCGCCGGCGCAGAACGAATCGCCCGCGCCGGTGATGACGACGACGCGCGTCTCGTCTTCAGCCGACTGCTTGATCGCTTCGGCGAAACGGCGAATCGT
>JAJVID010000219.1:3437-9636 GCA_022072205.1 Acidobacteriota bacterium | reverse complement strand
TTCTGGGAGAACGCCTGCCGCACGCTGGGCCGCGAAGATTTCATTGAGAAGTGTTACGTGAACGGCGCGCAGGAAGAGATGATCGAGGCCTTCTGCGAAATCTTCAAAACCCGAACCGCCTCGGAATGGCTCGCGGCGTTTGAGAACGTTGACACCTGCATTGCTTTGATCAACGACATCGCCGAGATGATTGACGACCCGCAGGTCAAACATCGCGGACTGATCGCCGAGATCGAGCACCCCGAAGCGGGCCGCATCAAACAGATCGCGCCGACGGTCAAGCTATCGGCGACGCCGGGCGCGATGCGATTGCCGCCGCCGTTGTTGGGCCAGCACACGCGGGAAATTTTGAAGAGCGTTGATTATACCGACGAAATGATCGAATCGCTGGCGCGCGAAGGCGTGATCAGCACGGGAGAGAAAGCTTGAAAGCAGCAGTCTTGCATTCATTCGCCGAACCGCTACGAATCGAGGAAGTCCCGACTCCAACTCCTGGCGCGGGCGAAGTGTTGATCAAAGTCGCCGCCTCCGGCGTCTGTCATTCCGACCTGCATCTGGCGCTGGGGGAATGGGACATGCTCAGGCCGATTACGAAACTGCCGCTCGTGCTCGGTCACGAGGTCGCAGGCGTGATTGAAGCCGTTGGCGAAGGCGTCAATGAATTCGTCGTCGGCGACCGCGTGGGCGTGCCCTGGCTGCACTGGTCGTGTGGCGAATGCGAATTCTGTTTGATGGGGCGCGAGACGCTCTGCTCGAAGCAGCAGGTCACAGGCTGCACGGTTGACGGCGGCTTCGCAGAATTTGTCAAAGCCAAGGCGAGCCACACCGCGAAGCTTCCCGACAACTTGAGTTTTGAAGAAGCCGCGCCGCTGCTGTGCGCAGGGCTGACGGTTTACAGCGCGATGAAGAAGGCCGAAGTACGCGCCGGGCAGAGGGTCGCGGTCTTCGGCGTTGGCGGTCTCGGCCATTTGGCGATTCAGCTTGCGAAGGCGAAGGGCGCGGAAGTGATTGCAATTGATGTGGCCGACGACAAACTCGAACTGGCGCGCGAATGCGGAGCGGACATCACGATCAACGCCGCGAGCGGTCAGGCGCACAAAGACATCAAGAAAGCTACGGGCGGCGGCCCGCACGTCGTGATGGTGACATCGGGTTCACGCGCGGCTTACGAAACCGCGCTGCGTTCGATCCGCAAAGCCGGGACGCTGGCGATTGTCGGGATGGCGCCGGAGTCGGTTCCGCTCTCGACCGTCGCGATGGTTTCGGGCGAGTTCAGGATCGTCGGTTCAGCCGTTGGCTCGCGCGAGGAGTTGCGCGAGGTGTTGCGGCTTGCGGCCGAAGGCAAGGTCAAATGCAAAATCGAAACTCGCCCCTTCGCTGAAGTTGATTCGGTGTTGAACGAGATGAAGGACGGGAGATTGGTTGGACGAGTGGTTTTGAAGAGTTAGACGAAAAATCGTCTCGTCACTTTTTGTAAACCACGCCGCCCTTCATCACGAATTTCACGCGCTCAAGCTCCGTCACGTCTTTCAACGGATCGCCGTCAACCGCGATGATGTCGGCGAAGGCGCCGGGCGCGATCACGCCGACCTTGTCGTTCCAGCCGAGCAGATCAGCCGCATTCACCGTCGCCGCTTGAATCGCCTGCGCCGGCGTCAGACCCCATTTGACCATGTGCGCGAATTGCTTGCCGTTCCAGCCGTGCGGATAAACGCCGGCGTCGGTGCCGTAAGCGATTTTGACCCCGGCCCGCGCGGCTTTCTGGAAATTCTCGCGCTGTGTGCGGCCGACCATCCGCTCTTTCTCGATGATCTTGTCGGGATAGCCGAGCTTGGAAAATTCAGCGAGGATGTAATCGTCGTTGTAGATGTCGGCGACCAGATAAGTCCCGCGTTCTTTCATCATCCTGACGCCTTCGTCGTCAATGAGGCTGCCGTGTTCGATTGAAGTCACTCCGGCGCGGACTGCTCGCTTGATGCCTTCCGTGCCGTGAGCGTGAGCGGCGACGCGTCTGCCCCACATCTTCGCTTCCTCGACCACAGCGTTCATCTCTTCCTGCGAAAACTGCGGCGCGCCGACGGATTCCTCCTCCGAAAGCACTCCGGCGGTCGCGATCAGCTTGATCAAATCCGCGCCGTTCTTGACCTCGAAGCGGATCAGCTTGCGAATCTCGTCAACGCCGTCTGCAATGCCGGAGAAGCCGCCGAATTTCAGATAAGGCGAGAAGCCGCTTAGATCGCCGTGTCCGCCTGTCGCGCCGACGGTCAGCGTGGCGACCTGCATACGCGGGCCTGCGACATCGCCGCGATTGATGGCGTTGCGCAAAGCCACGTCAATAAATTCGCCCGCGCCGACATCGCGCACGGTCGTGAATCCGGCTTCGAGCGTGCGGCGCGCGTAGACGTGCGCGGTGACGGCCACGTCAATCGGGCTGCGACGGAAGATGTCTTCGTAATAATTGCTCGGCTGCGACGTGATGTGCGTGTGGCAATCAATCAGGCCGGGCAAGACGGTCTTGTCTTTCAGGTCAATGACTTCGTAACCGGCGGGAACCGTCACGTCCGGGCCGACGGCGGTGATCTTGTCGCCTTCGATCAGGATGAAGGCGTTGCTGGTGACCGCGCCGGTTTTGGCGTCAATCAACCGTCCGGCTTTGATGGCGATGCGTTTTGGCGCCTGTTTCGGCTCGCCGGTTTGCGCGCGGGTCAATGTGAGCGGAAAGGTGAAGCAGAAACAGATGAAGAATAAAACGGCTTTTCTATTCATTTTGGTTTTTCCTGTTTGATGCGGTGGGGCAATTTGCCAAATTACCCCACCTTGTTTGCGCGGCTATTTCAATCCGGCGAGCACTCCTTTGACGTAGCCCACCGATTCGGCCAGTCCGGGCAACGGGTCTTTGCCGTCTTTTTCATACTCGAAGCCGACCAGCCCCTGATAATTGATCTTGAGCAGCGCGGCGAGAATCGCTTTCGTGTTGAGGATTCCGCGCCCGCCTTCAATCGGCGTGTTTCGAGCGCCCATCGCGGAGATGTCTTTCATATGCGTGTCGTAAAGCCGTTCGCGGCATTTGATGATCGCTTCAGCCGGGTCAACACCAGCGCGGGCGGTGTGGCCGACGTCAATGCAGAGGCCGATGCGCCTGTCGTATTTCTCGACGGCCCGCCACACGTCGTAAGGCGACGGGAAGAAGCCTTTGTCTTCGGGGCCGTGATTGTGAATCGCCAGTTTGATGTCGAACTCCTTGACCATTTTGTCGAGGATCGGAATCGCGTCCTGGCTGGGCGCGCAAACAATCGTGGGCACGCCGATGTCGCGGGCGTATTCAAACGCTTTGCGAATGTCGGCTTCGCCCGTGCGCATCGCAACGTTGCCGACGCTCATCGGAACCAGTCCGGCGTCGCGGAACATCTGCGCGCGCTGTTTGCGTTCTTCGGGCGTGTGCGACAGGTCAATGTGGTTTTTGACGTTTTTGATCGAGACGTATTTCAATCCGACCCGCTTCACGCCCTTGATCGCCTCTTCGATTGGAAGCTCGCGGAAGGTGTAAGTGGCGACGCCGATCTTCAGCCCGCGCCAGGGATCGGCCTCCTCAGTTGAGGTTGCGGCGAACGATGGCAAATTGATAGAGGGAATCACAGCGGCAAGCGCGCCAGTCTTGAGCAGATCACGTCGGGAAATATTTGTCATAAGTTTGGTCTCCTTGGAAAAAATAGCGCAACCTGCCGAGGTTGCGTTAATCAGTTGGTAATAAAACGGCGGTGCGCAGTGAACGACTTCGCCAGATCGCGCGCGATTCCATCGTGTACTTCCTGCATCCGCTCGTACATTTGAACGTGAGCCGGATTCGGTTTCGCCCGCGTCGTCAGGTCAACGGCGATGTATCGGTCGCAGAGTCGCTCGATGTTCTCCGGCTTGCCTGCGCGCTTGCGATAAGCCCACACGGCCTGAACCGCCGCGCCGGCCGCCGCGCCCTCTTCGTTCGCCACGCAAACGACCTCGGCGTTGAAGACGTCAGCCAGGATTTGTCGCCAGACCGCGCTCTTCGATCCGCCGCCGGTGGCGCGAATTTCGCGCGGCGTGACGCCGAGTTCGCGCAGGCGATTCAATCCGTAATTCAATCCCAGCGTCGTGCCCTCCATCGCCGCGCGCGCGAAATGAGAAACCGAGTAAGTCTTGTCGCGCAATCCGAAGTAGACTCCGGTTCCGTCGGGCGCATTCGGCGTTCGCTCACCCTCGAAGAAGGGAATCAGCAATAATCCATCGTTGCCTGCTGGAACTGAATCCGCCATCTCCGACAGCATATCGTGCGACATACTGAATCGTTCGCGCACCATCTCGGTGGCGACCGTCACGTTCATCGTGCAGACGAGCGGCAGCCACTTGCCAGTCGAATCGCAGAACGCCGCGACTTCGCCTTGCGGATCAACAACCGGATGCTCGCTGCACGCGTAAATCGTGCCCGAAGTGCCGAGGCTGATCGTGACAACGCCCGCGCGAACATTGCCCGTGCCGATGGCCCCCATCATGTTGTCGCCGCCGCCTGAACTGATGATCACTTCGTCGCTCAAGCCGAATTCGGCGGCAAGCTCAGGCCGCAACGTTCCCGCAATTTCATCCGACGCGATCAATGGCGGCAGCATCTCGTTCACACGCGAATCAATCGCGTTGATGGCTGCCTGCGACCATCGGCATTTGCGGACATCGAGCAACGCCGTGCCCGAAGCGTCGCCGCATTCCATCGTCTTGCGGCCTGTCAGCCAGAAATTGATGTAATCGTGCGGCAGCAGAACCCAGCGCAGCTTCGCGTAATTCTCTGGCTCGTGTTTTTTCAACCAGAGAATTTTCGACGCAGTGAAGCCCGCCGGAACGCCGTTGCCGACGGCTTCAATGGTTTTGTCGAGTCCGCCAAGCGCGGCGATGATCTCTTCGCATTCGGGACTCGTCGCTGTGTCGCACCAGAGCTTGGCCGCTCGGATGACCTGATCGTTCGCGTCGAGCGCGACGAAGCCGTGTTGCTGGCCTGAAACTCCGATGCCGCGCACGCTCGCGCGATCAACGCCGGATTTATCGAGCGCCGTTTTGACGCCAGCGCGCACGGCGGCGATCCATTCAGACGGATGCTGCTCTTTGTGGCCTGCCGGCAAGCCTTCAATCAATTCGTAAGGCTTGCTCGCGCTCGCCACGACCTCGCCGCTCGCGGCGTCGAGCAGGATTGTTTTTGTGCTCTGCGTGCCGCTGTCAATGCCGATGAAATATTCGCTCATCTTCGCTGGCTCTCGGATTTTGTGTCGCGTGATTGTCGCCGGAATCGGCGAGCCAATTAAACGCAATCGGCGGCTGAGAGGCAAGGGAAACAGCGCCGCGCGCGTGAGCGAGCGATTAATTCCGCGCACAACCGCTTGCTTACGCGCGGTACTGATCCGGTCTGTAAAAACGTGGCGCGGGCGTTATAATCCACGCGTCCTACCGAGTGATTAGCCGAACAACGTGGAGAGGCGATGATTCCTGCATCACAAGACGTAACCCGGTTGCTGGTGGATTGGAGCAGCGGCGATCAGGCGGCGCTCGAAAAACTGCTGCCGCTGGTCAACGCCGAACTACGACAACTCGCCCGCCGCTACATGCGCCGCGAAAGCCCAGGCCACACGCTGCAAACTTCGGCGCTGGTCAACGAAGCCTACCTGCGGCTGATTGATCAAAAGCAAGTGCAATGGCAGAACCGCGCGCATTTTTTCGGCATCGCGGCGCAATTGATGCGGCGCATCCTGATTGACCACGCGCGCAAGGCTCATTACGCCAAGCGTGGCGGCGGAGCGTTGAAAGTTTCGCTCGACGAAGCAGCCGCAGTAACCGAAACGCGCGCCGCCGAACTGCTCGCGGTTGATGAAGCGTTGGAGAAGCTGACGGCGATGGACGCGCGCAAAGGGCGGATTGTCGAACTGCGTTTTTTCGGCGGACTGACCGAAGAAGAGACGGCGGAGGTGATGAGCATCTCTACGCCGACGGTGCAGCGCGAATGGCGCGCGGCCAAGGCGTGGTTGCGGCGGATGTTGACGGAGGGCAAAGAGGACGCCGCCTGATATGAGTTTGCCATGAAATGGGCGGCGATTCGGCGCCGCGATTTTTTGTCGAAGCGATATTTCGCCCGGCTTGACCGGCTGTTCCAGCTTTGCGAACATTGAAAGGGAAGAATGAACAT
>JAJVID010000219.1:0-3337 GCA_022072205.1 Acidobacteriota bacterium | reverse complement strand
ATCGGCGGAAACAAGTATCGGCTCATCGCGAAAATCAACTACGGCGAGGATATTCAAGTCGTGGATATACAGGAGGCGTTGACACATGCTGAGTACAACAAGGACAAATGGAAGAGGAATTGCAAATAGGTTGAACAGAAACGCCTACGGCAAGCTGCTCGCCGACGCGCTGCCCGTCGTAATCGAGAACGAAGCGCAGAATAAGCGCGCCATCGCAATTAGCAGCGAACTGATGAACAAGCCGAAGCGCACACGCGAAGAAACGCAGTTGATGAAATTACTGATTAGTCTGACCGTTGATTACGAGCGCCGCGCCTATCCGATGGAGAAATCAGAGCCGCGCGAAATCCTGGCGCATCTGATGGAGCTTCACGGATTGAAGCGCGCCGACCTGGCGCCGATCTTCAAGTCGCGATCGGCGATCTCGGAAGTGCTGAGCGGCAAGCGAGGAATCAGCCGGAATCAGGCCAAGGCGCTGGCTGAAAGGTTCGCGCTGTCGGTGGAGATTTTTCTGTGATGTCCTGTGTCTGTATGAAAGGAAGCGCCGCAGACCCTCGTCGCCTGGATCGCGCCGCGTAGCGCAGTGGAGGCAGAGGGAGGAGTTTAGTTATGGCAGCTTCGTTGACCGCAGAAGTCCTTCAAGATGAAATGGCCGTCTCGCTTGCTCGGGTGATGGCGGCGGCCAACCGGAAAGCGCGCGAGTCAGGGATAGACCTGCTCAATAGCGTCGTCAGCATCACGCAACGCTACTTTGAAGGCGGGCTGATTTGGCGAGTCAATTACGGTCCGAAAGATTATGTGGGACGGCGGGGCGGTGATTTGATTGTTGAAGTTGACGCCACTGATGGGACGATCAAGCAGGTGCTGCGCGGCCAATAGCTACGGTGAATTCCATCGTAGGGCGGGGAACGAATGAAGCCTGAGAGATGGCGACAAGTGGATCAGTTGTTCCAGGCGGCGCTCGAACGCGCGCCCGAAGATCGCCCTGCTTTTATCAGCGAGGCGTGCGGCGATGACGAATCCCTGCGCCGCGAGGTCGAGGCGTTGCTGGCGGCCGATGCTGAAGCTGGGAGTTTGATCGAAGCGCCCGCCTACGCCGTGGCCGCGCCGCTGCTTGTTGAAGACGACGCGCCATCGCTCGCAGGCAAGAGCATCGGCCATTTCCAAATCATTTCGCTTCTGGGCAAAGGCGGGATGGGCGAAGTCTACGCGGCCAGAGACAAGCGGCTGGATCGCAAGGTCGCGCTCAAGCTGCTGCCCGCCGAATTTACCACGGACGCCGATCGCGCGCGGCGGTTCGAGCGTGAGGCTCGCGCGGCGTCGGCCCTCAACCATCCGAACATCCTCACGATTTACGACATTGGTGTGGACGGCGGCAGACGCTTCATCGCCGCTGAGTTGGTCGAAGGCGTCACGTTGCGTCAGAAACTTGCGAGCCGGAGTTTGCTGCTGGCCGAGGCCGTGGAGATCGCCATTCAAATCGCATCGGCGCTCGACGCGGCGCACAGCGTCGGGATAGCGCATCGCGACATCAAACCGGAGAACGTGATGCTGCGGCCAGACGGCCTCGTCAAAGTCCTCGACTTTGGCTTGGCCAAACTCGCGGAGCGTCCTGTTGCGCCGTTGGAGGTTGATCCACAAGCGGGGACGAGAGCCTATCTGAGCACAGAGCCTGGGATGGTGATGGGGACGGTGGGTTACATGTCGCCGGAGCAGGCGCGCGGGCAGAAGGTGGATCACCGCACGGACATCTTCAGCCTGGGCGTGGCGCTCTACGAGATGATTGCGGGGCGCAGGCCGTTCGAGGGAGCGACGACGAGCGACGTGATCGCGGCGTTGCTGACCGCCGAGCCGGCGTCGTTAAGTCAGCATTGCGCCGAAGCGTCTGCGGAACTGGAACGGATCACGGGGAAGTGTCTGGCGAAGGATCGTGAGGCGCGTTATCAATCGGCGAAAGAATTGATCGCCGATTTGAAGGCGCTCCGGCTCGGCAGCCAGGCAGGCGAAGCCGCAGTGACGCGCGGGATTGAAGCGGCGGTGACGCGCAGGATTGAAGCCGCCGAAGCGCGGATTGTTTTGCGGCGCCGGATGATAGTCGCCGCGATTGCCGCCGTGTTGGTGTTTGGGCTTGCCTGGCTACTTTACTGGCGTCGCGCGCCTGCGATTCAATCGGATCAGATCAAATCGCTGGCCGTGCTGCCGCTGGAAAATCTATCCGGCGATCCGGCGCAGGACTATTTCGCTGATGGCATGACCGAGTCGTTGATCTCCGGCCTGGCTAAGGTCGGATCGCTGCGGGTGAGTTCGCGGACTTCGGTGATGCAATATCAGCAGGCTCGCAAGCCGCTCGCGGACATTGCGCGCGAATTAAATGTGGATGCGGTAGTAGAAGGTTCAGTGCAGCGATACGGAGAACGGGTGAAAATCACCGCGCGGTTGATCCACGCGCCGACCGAGCGGAGTCTCTGGGCCGAAACTTACGAGCGCGACCTGCGCGACGCCCTGGCGCTCCAGAACGAGATCGCGCGGGCCGTCATCCAACAGATTCGGATCAAGCTGACGCCGCAGGAGCAAACGCGACTTTCAACCGCGCGCCCGGTCAACCCGGCGGCGTACGACGATTATTTACGCGGGCGGTTTTACGCCAACCGCCAAATCAAAGCTGACAATGAGACCGCTATCAGCACGCTTGAACGCGCCGTGTCTACAGACCCGACCTTCGCCGAGG
Source organism: Acidobacteriota bacterium (assembly GCA_022072205.1). Taxonomy (GTDB): domain Bacteria; phylum Acidobacteriota; class Blastocatellia; order RBC074; family RBC074; genus JAJVID01. The sequence goes on along the minus strand of JAJVID010000219.1, from coordinate 609 downwards.
CCCATGCGGAACTGGCGCAGGCTTATGTGTGGAGGTTCTTCTTATTCACGCCGGAAGAGAGACAGTGGGAAGAGAAGGCCTTTGTGGCGGTGGAGAAAGCTATCGCCCTGGACCCCGACCTGGCCGTAGCTTATTTGGCTCGTGGCAGGTTGCTCTGGACACCAGCCCATCGTTTTCCCCACGAGCAGGCGATTCAGGAATATCGCCGGGCGCTGGCTTTGAATCCCAGTTTGGACGAGGCTCAGAATCAACTCGCGTTGGTTTACAGCCACATCGGGGCTTTCGATCAGGCGCTCCAGGAATTGCAAAAAGCGGTGGCGGTCAATCCGACCAACAACCTCGCGCAATTTCGGATCGGTGAGACACTCGTGTTTCAGGGGAAATATGAAGAGGGACTGACTGCCTTGCGCAAGAGTCCCAGAGAAGCTAATCCGGCGCTGCTGACCTCAGTCACAGCCACGGCTTTATTGCGCCTCGGAAGAAGAGACGAAGCGGCAGCCGTAGTGGATGAGTTCCTGAAAGATTATTCGGGGGATACAAACGTAGGGCTGTTTGCGAGCATCCAGGCTCTGCTCGCAGCCCTGGACGGCGACGAGAATAAAGCGGAAG
>JAJVID010000166.1:7794-9637 GCA_022072205.1 Acidobacteriota bacterium | reverse complement strand
GATCTCAGGAGCGACTCGAACTGGCCTTTGCAACGAAGTAAGGGATTATGTGGGGAGCCGAATAAAGAGACTATGCTGACCGTAACCATGTCTTCTCCCCATTTGCAGCTCGGAAGGATGGTCAATCGGGGCTGGATGTTGTATGAAATCAATATAGACACCAGCGTTTTCAAATGACTGACCCGACACAACGCTTTTCCAACCGGGTCGAAGATTACATCAAATACCGCCCCGGTTATCCGAGTGACGTGATCGAAACGCTGCGCGACGAATGCGGGCTTGTCGCCGATTCGGTCGTCGCCGATGTCGGTTCGGGCACTGGCATTTTGACCGAGATGTTTTTGCGCAACGGCAATCAGGTTTACGGCGCCGAGCCGAACCGCGAGATGCGCGAGGCCGCCGAGCGATTGTTGAAAGCCTATCCGCGTTTTCGCAGCGTCACGGCGCGGGCCGAAGAGACGACGCTGGACAACGCGAGCGTGGATTTCGTCACGGCGGGGCAGGCCTTTCACTGGTTTGATCGGGAGAAGGCGAAAGAGGAATTCGCTCGTATCCTGAAACCGGGCGGCTGGGTCGCGTTGATCTGGAATGAGCGCGTGACGACTACGACGCCTTTCCTCATCGCATACGAACAATTGCTCAAAGACTATTCGACCGATTACGAGCAGGTTGATCACCGGCGAATTGACGCTGATGTGATTCGCGTTTTCTTCGGCTCCGACGATTTCAGGCTGAAACAGTTCGAGAACATTCAGGTCTTCGATTACGAAGGTTTGAAAGGCAGATTGCTTTCGTCTTCGTATGCGCCTCAGGCGGGGCATCCGAATTACGAGCCGATGCTGGCGGAACTTCAGAAGATTTTCCAGGCGCATCAACGCAAAGGCTTTGTGGATTTCGAGTACGTGACTTTGATGTATTACGGGCAATTTGACTGAAGTCGAATGTCGCGGCTGTGCTAAGATTTCCTTCGACACGGAGGTGAATTTATGGACAAGACCACAATTCTGGAAATTCCCGAAGAAGAAGCGCCGAAGCTGGAAAAAGCCATTGAGGAAGCTATTCGTCAACTGCGGGAACTGAACGACGAGTACGAAGCTCGCCGCCCGCGCATCGCCGCTCTCAGTTCCGAAACAGATACTTTGCTGGAACAAATCAAAAACAATCTGGCTTATGTGGAAGAATATCTCCGAACTCCTCTCCCTGATCTTCACGTTCAGTGAGAAGTTCAAACACCACGACAAACGGATAGAAGACGCCGAGCGGCAGATCAACGAATTGACCCGGCAGGTAGCGCAATTGACTGTTGATCTGGCGCAATTGGTTGAGCGCGATAAGGCCAGGGAACTGCTTTTCAAACAAGCGTTGGAGATTGAAAGGCTCAAGCTGGAAAACGAAAGACTAAAAACAGAACGAGCGCTCCCGCCCGCAAAAGATAGCCAGTCGTAACAAATCCTTCAGACGACTGACCAATGAGTGAAAAATCCTTTCGCAAAATTCTGATCGCCAATCGCGGCGAGATCGCGCTCCGCGTGATGCGGACATGCCGCGCAATGGGCATTGAGACGGTGGCCGTCTATTCCGACGCCGACGCTGACGCGCCTCACGTCCGATTCGCCGATGAAGCCGTTCATCTCGGCGCGGCTCCGGCCAGAGAATCTTATCTACGAATCGAGAAGATCATCGAAGCGGCCAGGCTGACCGGCGCAGATGCGATTCATCCCGGCTACGGGTTCTTGTCCGAAAACGCCGAATTCGCTGAAAGCTGCGCGGCGGCTGGTGTTGTCTTCATCGGCCCTCAACCATCGGCGATTCGCGCGATGGGATTGAAGAGCGCCGCGCGCAA
>JAJVID010000166.1:0-7694 GCA_022072205.1 Acidobacteriota bacterium | reverse complement strand
GGCTTTACGCCGAAGACCCGGCGAACGATTTTCTGCCTTCGACGGGAAAGATTCACGAGTTGTGCCCGCCTGATTTGGTCGAGGGATTGCGGATTGACGCGGGAGTCGAGCGCGGGATGGAGGTCGGGATTCATTACGACCCGATGCTGGCCAAGCTGATCGCGCGCGGCGAGACGCGCGACGAGGCGATTCGCAAACTGGTTTACGCGCTGCGCCATCTCTCGATCCAGGGCTTGCGGACGAACCGCGAGTTTCTGATTCGTTTGCTCGAACATCAGGATTTCAAAGAGGGCAGGACGCACACGGGCTTCATCGCCGAACATCTCGATGAGTTGATAGCCGGCGATGACGGACAACTTAATCGAGATACGCTCATCGCCGCCACGTTGTATCTGCAAAAGCAGTGGCAAGCGTCGAATGGCTTGCTGGCCGAATTGCCGCCGAGTTACCGCAACAATCCTTACCGCGATCCGTCAATTAAATTAGAGATTGGGGCTGAGGGGGCCGAAATCTCGTGGCGGCAAACAGGCGGTGACGTTTTCAGGATGACGGTTTTTGATTCAACTGTAGTGGCGCAAGTGCTATGCTGCGCCTCCGACCTCATCCGAATCGCAATTGACGGCGTTCAACGATCATTCAAGATCACCGAAATCGGCTCCGAGCTTTACATTCATTCGACGCTCGGCTCGTCCGTCGTCAGAAGGACGCCACGACATCCGATCCATCAGGCGGCGTCGGATCAAGGCTCGGCCAATTCGCCGATGCCGGGTCAGGCGCTCAAGATTCTGGTCGAAGTCGGACAGCGGGTGTCAGCGGGCGATCCGCTGATCATTCTTGAAGCGATGAAGATGGAGCACACGATGCGCGCGGCGGTAGACGGAGTAGTCGAATCAATTCTGGTCAGCGTCGGCGAGGTCGTTGGGCCGGGACAGCTTTTAGTACAAATCACATCGGAATAACCCCTGGGCGCCCAGGGAGATTGGGAGGAGATTATGTCATCAGCAATCGCGGCAGTTGCGGAACAACAAATCTATCCTTATTTCACCGAAGAGCACGCGATGTTACGCGAGACCGTGAAGCAGTTTTGCCTGAAAGAGATTGCGCCGCACGCCGAAGAATGGGATGAAGAGGGAATCTTCCCGCGCGAGCTTTTCAAGAAGGCGGGGGAACTCGGTTTGTTCGGCATCCGCATTGATCCGAAGTGGGGCGGCAGCGGCCTTGATTGGTGGGCGACCGCCGCGTATCTCGAAGGCTTGTCGTACGCCAACAACGGCGGCGTAGGAATGGCGTTGCTGGTGCAATCGGACATCACGCTGCCTGCGCTCGAAGAGCTTGGAACCGACGAGCAGAAGGAAGAGTTTTTGAAGCCGGCGGTCGCGGGCGATTGGATCGCTGCGCTGGGCATCAGCGAGCCGGGTGGCGGATCGGACGTGGCGAACCTGAAAACACGCGCGCGGATTGACGGCGATGATTTCGTGATTTCGGGTCAGAAGCTGTGGATCACCAACGGCACGCGCGCCGATTTCATCATCCTCGCGGTTCGCACCGGCGATGAAGGGCATCGAGGGATTTCGATGGTCTTGTTTCCGACCAAAACAAAGGGCTTCGGCGTCGGCAAGAAGCTCAAGAAGATCGGCAATCTTTCGTCGGACACCGCGGAGTTGTTTTTCGACAACTGCCGCATCCCGCGACGCTACCTGCTCGGCGAATTGAACCGGGGTTTTTATTACACGATGATCAATTTCCAGGGCGAGCGTTTGGCCGCAGCGCTCGGCGCGGTTTACAAGATGGAGCGCGCGCTGGAATACGCGATCAATTACGGGAAGGAGCGGCAGGCCTTCGGTCAGCCCATCGGCTCGTTTCAGGTCTGGCGGCACCGCTTCGCCGAACACATGACAAGCATCGAAGCGGCGAAATGGCTCTGTTATCGAGCGCTCGACCTGATGAATCGCAAAGAGAAATGTGTGCGCGAGATCACGATGGCGAAGCTGTTTTGCAGCGAACTGGATCAGCGCGTGATGTACGATTGCATGCAGATCATGGGCGGATTCGCCTACACGACCGAATATCCAATCGGTCGAGCGTGGCGCGACGCCCGGTTGAACACCATCGGCGCGGGCGCGTCGGAGATTATGAAAGAGATCATCGCCAAAGACGCGAAGCTGTAATTTGGTGACTGGTGGTTGGTGGTTGGTGGTCGGTTGCGGAACTTGTCCGAACCAGCCACCGGCCACCAGCCACCAACCACCAACCACCAACCACAACCACCGCCCCAGAAAACCAACCAGCAATGAAAGAATGGCTGCCAGCCGGGACAAAAATCGCGCATTTCCGGGTTTCGTCGCGCCTCGGCGCTAGCGGTATCGGTGAAGTTTATCTGGCGCAGGATATTTCTTCCGGCCACTCAGTGGCTTTAAAACTCCTGCCGGACGTTCTCATCAGCGACCATCGTGTCCGTCAGCGATTCGCCCAGATTTACTCGCTGGTCGCGCAACTGCGCCATCCGAACTTCTGCACGGTATACGAAAGCGGAATCACCGACTCCGGCCGTCCCTTCGTGGTGATGGAATATTTCTATGGCCACTCGTTTGACCTGTTCGGCTTCGGGATTCAGTTGCCGATCCAGCAGATCGTCTTTCTCGTCGTTCAGATAGCCGAAGCGCTCGACAGTGTGCACACGCGGGGATGGTTCCACCTTGCGATCAAACCGGCCAATCTGATGATCGTGTCGAAGCAGGCAAAGATACTGGATTTCGGATTCGGCGCGGCGTTCCCTCTGTCGCTTTCCGAAGTCGTTCCCGAACCGATGAGAGTCACCCTGAGCGACGCGCGGTATTTAAGCCCCGAACAGATCATAGGTGAAAGGCCGGATCAGCGGGCGGACGTGTTCAGTCTCGCTGCGGTGTTGTACGAATTGCTGGCGGGGCGCCCGCCGTTTGAAGGTTCTACGGTAGACGAAGTGATCGCGGCGGTCACACTGGCCGAACCGGAGATGGTCACAGAGTACAGAGATGACGCGCCACCTGAATTGAACCCCATCCTGACGAAGGCGCTGGCCAAAAACATCAACGCGCGTTATCAAACTATGGGGGAGTTTGCTCTGGACTTGCGAAATCTGGCTGCGCAACAACAGGGATGGCCGCCGTTGCCGCCTCCCGATGTGACCAGATTCGTACAAAATTCGGGTCAGCAAAATGGGCATCGGGCGGATGGGCGAGGCGCAGGTAAAATGTCGGAGGGCAAAGGAGACAAGCAATTTACGACATCCCTGATTAATGATCTGAAGCAGTTGTTCAGTGGCCGGCTCAAGGACAAATAGTAAGGAAGGCGCGAAGGGCAGGTTCGCGGCAATCGCCTGGGGGAGCACGCTGGAAGCGTGCGCTCCCAGGACAGCACGCCGGAAGCGTGCGCTCCCAGGAACGAAAGGCGATTTATGTTACAGCCGGGCGCTCAGGCCCCATCATTTTCTTTGCCTCAGCTCGATGAAGGCTCCCGACAGTTCCAGCAAGGCAAACCGGCGTTGTTGATTTTCTTCGAGACCGATTGCCCGACCTGCCGTTTGACGATTCCTTACATCAACCGGCTGGCGCAGCTTGCCGGCGCCAAAGCCGATGTCATCGGAATCTCGCAGGACGCAGAAGCTCCGACCAGAGAGTTGGTGGAGCAGGCTCCGATCAGGTTTCCCGTTTTGCTGGATGGCGATTTGAGCGTGTCGCGCGAGTACGATCCGCAAGCCGTGCCGACATTGTTTCTGGTTGACGGCGCCGGAAAGATCGCGCGAACGTCGGTCGCATTCGACAAGGCTGATTTGAACGCGATTGCGGCGGAGATGCTCGGCGAGCCGTTCGAGCTTGCAGGCAAACACGACGGCGCGCCGCAAACCAGGCCCGGCTGCGTTTCGCGCCATCTTGAGCCGCGGGCCGATGGCGAGTTGGCTTCATCCGTGAATCTTTACGCCGAGCGCGGGGCGCGGGCTTCGCGTATCGAACTCAGCGATGACGTTGATCCCTGCGAATTTTGCTACCTGGCGGGTTTCGCCGACCCGCTGCCTGTTATCCCGCCGACGGTCGAGCGAGTCGAACGAATGCTTGCCGCAACGACTCTTCCGCCTGACCGAATCGTCGCGCGCGTGCCGCCGAATTACGGAATGGCGACCGTCGAAAAGATCGCGGCCAACGCGGTGATGGCCGGATGCGAGCCTGAGATGATGCGCGCGCTCGTCCCGCTGATCCGTGCGGCGTGCGACGAACGGTTCAACATTCACGGCGTTCAGGCGACGACGCATTTTGCGGCGCCGCTTATTGTCGTCAACGGCCCCGTTCGCCGCGAACTCGGGTTCGCCTGCGGCAGCAACGTCTTCAGCAATGTGGCGCGGGCGAACTCGACGCTCGGACGCGCGTTTCAACTGATCCTGGCCAACATCGGCGGCGCGCGCCCCGGCGAATTGGACATGTCCACGCTCGGCAATCCGGGCAAGTTTTCCTACTGCATCGCCGAAAACGAGGAAGAAAATCCCTGGCCGCCGCTCCACACCGAATTCGGTTTCGATCGCGGCCAGAGCGCGGTGTCGCTCTTCGCCGCCGAACCGCCGCACGGCGTCAGCGAACACAACGCGCGCGATGGCCGTACGATTCTGAGAGCGATCAGCCGCGCGCTGGCGACGGTCTTCTCTTATCGTTTCTGTTTCGGCTGGGAGGCGATGGTTGTGTTATGTCCCGAACACGTGAAGACGCTCAGCCGCAGCGGCTTCACCAAAGATTCGATCCGCGAATTTCTGTTCGAGAACACGGGCATTCCGATCAGGGAATACGAAACGGACGGCGGCGAGGGCACGCAATTCACGCAACTTTACCAGCGCGCGACGATCAACGGCGAGGAGTGCTATCGCAAATTCGCGCGGCCCGATCAGATCAGGATCGTCGTCGCGGGCGGAACCGCCGGAAAGTTTTCCGCCGTCATCGGCAGTTGGGCGACGGGGCCGCGCGGCAGCCAGATGGTCAGCTATCCGATTGATTGAAGCCTGGGAGCGCGCGCTTCCAGCGTGCGCTCCCAGGAGGAGAAAAGATGAAAACGATTCTAGTCAATCCGCTCGATGAAACTCCGCGCGCGACGGGTATTCCTGCGCGGCGCCTCGATGCGCTCGCGGGCAAAACAATCGGCCTGCTCGACATCAGCAAGTGGGGCGGGAGTTTCTTTCTCGATCAGCTTGAACAGCGGTTGAAAGACCGTTACGGCGTCGAACAGATCGTCCGCGTGATGAAGCCGACGTTCACCAAACCCGCGCCGGACGCGGTGATTGATCAACTCGTGAACGCCGAATGCGCGGCGGTGATCGAGGCTCTGGCTGATTGAGGGTCATGCACGACGTGCAGTTTGCACGACACGATCAGACTCGAAAGCCTGGGCGTCGCGGCGGTTCCTGTCGCCACGCGCGAATTTATGACTGCGGCGCGCGCTCAGGCCGGAGCGCTGGGCCGCGCCGATTTCGACGCGGTTTATGTCGAGCATCCGATTCAGGATCAGACGCCGCGGGAAATCGCGGCGAAAGCCGAAGCGGTCGTTGACGAGATAGTCGCGCGGCTGACCACGAAGCGTTGACCTTTTTGCAGGAGGATCCCCCCATGAAAACCATAGACTATGTGAATCTCTCGTTAGCGGAAGTCTTCGACGAGGCCGAAGCGATTGCCGTCGATGCGAAGACGCTCTTCGGCCACCTGAGCGCGCAGCAACTCAACTGGAAGCCGGGCGCCAGCGAGTGGAGCGTCGCGCAATGCCTTGAGCATCTGATCGCAGCCAACAGCGCGTTCCATCCGCAGTTCGACCGCATCATCGCGGGCGAAAATAAGCCTACGTTGTGGGAGCGGGCGCCGGTTCTGCCCGGCCTTTTCGGGAAGTTGCTGGTCAAATCGCAGGAGCCGAAATCGCATCAGAAATTCAAAGCGCCGACCCTCGCCCAGCCGTCGTCGAGCGCGGTTGATCCGCAGGTCGTTGATCGGTTTGTCGGGAATCACCGCGAGACTACGGCTAAGCTGCGTGCGATGGAGCGGCTCGATCCGGCGAAGATCATCGTCACGTCCCCATTTGTGAAGATGATTATTTACAGCGCGCTCGATGCGGCCCGCCTTGTCGTCACGCACGAGCGACGACACTTCGCGCAGGCGCAGCGAGTGATGGAGACCGAAGGGTTTCCGGCTTAGGGATCAGCGCAGTTCGCTGCGCTGACGCTTGATTGGAGAATCGAGGGAGCATGCAAGAACCGATTGAAGCCGCCGCGGTTGAGACGGCGGCTGAACAGGATAAGTCTGCGGGTTTCTGGGCGACATTGCGCGAAGCCGTGCGCGGTAGCGAACAGGATTTCACCCAAGGCGGCATAGGCCGCGCGATCTTTTTGCTCTCGGCGCCGATGGTGCTGGAAATGTTGATGGAATCGCTCTTCGGCATCGTCAACGTTTACTGGGTGGCGCATCTGGGCCTGGAGCAGGCTGCGGCGGTAGGCATTACCGAATCGCTGCTGACCATCGTCTTCGCCGTCGCGATCGGATTGAGCATGGGAACGACCGCGATGGTTGCGCGGCGCATCGGGGAGAAAGACCCGGAAGGCGCGGCCCGCGCCGCCGAGCAGTCAATCCTGATGGGCGTTTTGATCTCGATTCCCATCGGAGCCATCGGCGCGTTCTTCAGCAAGCAGTTGTTCCACGTGATGAACGCCGAAGCGGGCGTGAGCGCGGCGGGCAGTGGTTACATGACGGTCATCATCGGCATGAATGTGGTGATCATGCTGCTGTTTTTGATCAACGCGATTTTTCGCGGCGCGGGCGACGCCGCGATTGCGATGCGCGCGTTGTGGGTCGGTAACGCGATCAACCTGGTTCTCGATCCGTGTTTGATCTTCGGTTGGGGGCCGTTCCCCGAACTGGGCGTGACGGGTTCGGCCATCGCCACGACCATCGGGCGCGGCTGCGCGGTGATCTATCAATTCACGCGATTGTTCGGCGGCCATAGCCGCGTGCCAGTCAGATTCAACCGAATGCTACCGGATTTCGGTTTGATGAAACACCTGATGAGCATCTCGCTCGGCGGAATGTTCCAGTTTCTGGTGGCGACGGCGGCGTGGATGGGCTTGATGAGTATCGTCGGATTGTTCGGAGCGGCGGCGCAGGCCGGTTATACCATCGCCATCCGCATCATCGTCGTTGCGATCCTGCCGTCGTGGGGGATGAGCAACGCCGCCGCGACGCTGGTCGGACAAAATCTGGGGGCGCAAAAACCGGAACGCGCCGAAAAATCAGCGTGGCTGGCCGGACACGCCAACGCGGTCTTTCTGGCCGGAGTCGCCATCGTTTTCGTCATCTTTCCCGAACTCCTGATCCGCATCTTCACCAACGATCAGACCGTGATCCCGTATGGTGTGGACGCGCTGCGCTACATCAGCTACGGCTACGTTTTTTACGGCTACGGGATGGTGATGGCGGCGGCCTTCAACGGCGCTGGCGACACCTGGACGCCGACGGTCATGAATCTGGTCTGTTTCTGGCTGATTCAGATTCCGCTGGCATACACGCTGTCGAGATGGACTGGTCTGGGAACGACAGGCGTCTTCCTGGCGATCACGATTGCCGAATCGGCGCTGGCCGTGGTTGCTATGCTCGTGTTCAGGCGGGGAAGATGGAAGGCGCAGAAAGTGTGAGCCGCTA
>JAJVID010000221.1:7802-9727 GCA_022072205.1 Acidobacteriota bacterium | reverse complement strand
TCGCGCGGCAGTCAGGCGGCGCGAGTCCTGAAGCAATTCGCCGAACGCGCGCGGCGGGAAATCGGCGGCGAGCAAACGACCATCCCGTCGAATTACTGGATGGTCGCGCCAGCCGGAGCGGACGAGGAGGGAGAAGAACAACTGAAGATGCGCGGCGCAGTGCTGGTGCAGGTTCACGGACTCCGCGCGAAGAACGATGAAGAGGAAGTTAAGCAAGCGCTCTCGCCGGAACTGGTCGCGGCGCTCGAAGAGAAACCATCGCGTCCGGGCCGCGATCTGCTGCGGTTGCTGCGGCAGGATGGATTGCTGACGCCGCTGGCGTTGATTGCGGCGTTGGCGTTGGCGGCGAGCGGGCTGATGATCGAATCAATTCTTTTTCAGGGGCTGTTCGATCTGAGCCGCAAGCTGGCGCCGACCGAGCAAAGGATCGGCGCGATGGCCGCGCTGATGGCTTTCTCGTTGGCGTTGCTGTTGCTGGAATGGCCGCTGGCGGCCAGCGCGTTGAAGCTGGGGCGCAGGCTGGAAACAAGATTGCGCGTGGCTTTTCTGGAAAAGATTCCGCGGCTCGGCGACCGGTATTTCCAGAGCCGTTTGATTTCGGACATGGCCGAACGCAGCCACAGCGCGCAAACGCTTCGACAATTGCCGCAACTGGGCGGGCGTTTTCTGCGGCTCTGTTTTGAACTGGCGCTGACGACCATCGGGCTGGTTTGGCTCGATCCGAATGGGGCCTGGGCGGCTGTCATTGTGGCGGTAATTGCGCTGGCTTTGCCGCTGGCCTTGCAATCGCGTTTGACCGAGCGCGACCTGCGCATTCGCAATCACAACGGCGCGCTCAGCCGGTTTTATCTGGACGCGATGCTCGGTCTGGCGCCGATCCGCGCGCACGGAGCCGAACGCGCTGTCCGCCGCGAGCATGAAAGCCTGGTGGTCGAATGGATGCGCGCCGGTTACGACTACCTGCGCGCGGTCGTCGCGGTCGAGACAGCGCAGAGCCTGATCGGATTCAGCTTGGCCGCGTGGATGCTGTTCGATCATCTGTCACGCGCGGGCGTCTCAGGAGCAATCCTGCTGATGGTCTACTGGGCGTTGAATCTGCCTGCGCTCGGACAGGAGATCGCAATGCTCGCTCAACAATATCCGTCGCAACGCAACGTGACGCTGCGGTTGTTGGAACCGCTGGGAGCGCCGGAAGAAAGAGTGGGGGACAAGGGGACAAGGGGACAAGGAGAAGATGTTTTTGATTTCTCGCTCTCTCGCGGAGTGACGCTCGGTTTTGAAAATGTCAGCGTGCGGGCGGGCGGGCATTCGATTCTGGATAATTTCGATTTGCAGATCGAAGCCGGAAGTCACGTCGCCATTGTCGGGCCGTCTGGCGCGGGAAAATCTTCGTTTGTCGGTTTGCTGCTCGGTTGGCATCGCGCAGCTGAAGGGCGCGTGGTTGTTGACGGCGAAGAGTTGACGAGCGAGCGGCTGGCGCAGTTGCGGCAAGAGACGGCGTGGGTTGATCCGGCGGTTCAGCTTTGGAACCGGTCGTTCATTGACAACCTGCGTTACGGTAATGCGGATTGCGGATTGCGGATTGCGGATTGCGGAATTGAAGAGTCAAGCAACGTCCCAAATCGAAAATCCGCAATCCGCAATCCGCAATCTGCAATCGGAGTGGTGATCGAAGCGGCTGATTTGCGGCGTGTGCTGGAAAAATTGCCGGAAGGGTTGCAAACGACTTTGGGCGAAGGCGGCGGGTTGGTGTCAGGCGGCGAAGGTCAGCGTGTGCGACTCGGTCGCGCGATGATGAAGGCCGATGCGCGGCTGGTGATTCTGGATGAGCCGTTTCGCGGGCTTGACCGCGAGAAGCGGCGCGAATTGCTCGAACGCGCGCGCGAGTTGTGGCGCGGCGCGACGCTGCTCTGCATCACGCACGA
>JAJVID010000221.1:0-7702 GCA_022072205.1 Acidobacteriota bacterium | reverse complement strand
GGAAGCGGCGGCTGACTTTCTGGGCTTTGAGGCCGAATCCATCGAAGCGCCTTACGCCGAAGTCGAGAAGCTGGCGCAAGGCGTCGGGCCTGCGTTGTTGCTTTTGCCGGAAGGCGGAATTCTGGCCGTGATCAAAAGCGGCGCGAGGCGCGCGACAGTCATCGCTCCCGATTTGAAATTGCATCGGGCGCCGGTGGCGGCCATTTGTTCAGTTTTGCGGCGGCCACTCGAAGCGAAAGCTGCGGGCGAAGTCGAACGATTGCTGATCGAGGCCGGAACGCCGAAGCGGAGGCTGGCGCAGGCGCGAGCCGCGATCTTGCGCGAACAGTTGGGCCAGCGCCGGATCAGCGGAGGATGGCTGTTGCGGTTGCCGCCGAGCGCAAGTTTCCGAAGGCTATTGAACGACGCAGGCTTGCCGCGATCGCTGGCGTCGTTGTTCGGCTTGCGATTTGTTCATTACGCGCTGCTGATGACGGCCTGGTTTGTGTTGGGGCGCGGAGCGTTGAATGGCAAGTTAGATCAAGGCCTATCCGGTTGGCTGATCGCCTGGGCGTTGTTGCTGTTGACGGCGGTCCCGTTTCACCTGCTGGCGGAATGGCTGCAAGGCCGGTTTGCGATTGAAGCGGGCGCGCGATTGAAAGGGCGGCTTCTTTTCGGCGCGCTGCGTTTGAAGCCGGAAGAGATTCGGCATCTGGGCGCGGGGCAGATGCTCGGCAAGATCGCCGAATCGAACGCCATCGAAACGCTTGCGCTGGGCGGCGGATTCGTCGCGTTCTCAGCGGTGATCGAATTGGCGATGGCGGCAGTGATTCTGGCGTTGGGCGGCCAGGGCCTGTGGCTGCAACTCGCTCTGCTTTTGGGTTGCGTGACGCTGACAATCTTCGTCTCGTGGAGGTATTACCGGCGCCGCTTGGGTTGGACTGAGACGCGCGCGGCGATGACCAACGATCTGGTCGAGCGAATGGTCGGCCATCGCACGCGGCTGGCGCAGGAATCGCGCGAACGATGGCACGAAGGCGAAGACCGCGCTGTCGAAAATTACCTGACGCAATCGCAGGCGATGGATCGCGCTGGCGCGCTGCAAACGATAATGCCGCGCGGATGGCTGGCTGTTGGGCTGTGCGGGCTTGCCGCTACGTTTGTGACAGGCGGAGGCGCGACTGCGACGATGGCCGTCGGCGTCGGCGCCCTTTTGCTTGGTTATCGCGGGCTGCAAAAGCTGGCGACGAGTTTGTCATCGCTGCTCGGCGCGGCCATCGCCTGGAAACAGATCGCCGAAATTTTCAACGCCGCGGCGCGGCGGCAGGACAGCGGCTCGCCCGGTTTCGCCGCGCGTCCGGTCAATGCAGGCGGCGCTGACTCGCCTGAAGTTTTAGTTGAAGCCCACGATCTGACTTTCCGTTACCGCGAGCGCGGCGAAGCGGCGTTGCGCGGTTGTGGGTTGCAGATTCGCGCGGGCGACCGGTTGCTACTCGAAGGCGAATCCGGCGGTGGCAAATCAACGCTCGCTTCACTGCTGACCGGATTGCGCTCGCCTGAGTCGGGCTTGCTTCTGCTCGGCGGATTGGATCGCCAGACGATAGGCGCGGCAGGTTGGCGCAAGCGCGTCACGTCAGCGCCGCAGTTTCACGAAAACCACGTGTTGACCGGCACGTTCGCTTTCAATTTGCTGATGGGGCGCGGCTGGCCGCCGACTGAAAAAGATTTCGCTGAAGCCGAAGAAGTTTGCCGCGCGCTCGGCCTGGGCGACCTGCTGAATCGCATGCCCGCCGGCCTGCTGCAAATGGTCGGCGAAACCGGATGGCAGCTTTCTCACGGCGAGCGGAGCCGAATGTTTATGGCTCGCGCGTTGTTGCAAGGCGCGGATCTGGTCATTCTGGACGAGAGTTTCGGCGCGCTCGATCCGGCGACATTGCGGCGTTGTTTGCAAACGGCGCTCGACCGCGCCAGAACATTGATGGTCATTGCGCATCCGTAACCTTCACCTGCGACCGCGCGCAAGCCAATCAGCCAGCCGAGCGCCCGCGACAGCTTTTGGTTAGCGGCCATCGCGGTTGACAAACCTTTGACCGAAATTATAATTACGCACTTTGCCAGCGCCGGGGGATTTATGATTATCTCACTAGTGCGAATGCCTGCTGATGGGCTGAAGTTCAGGCATCAGTACAAAGCAGGTGAGTTAGACACGCGCGATTTCGAGTTCAAGTTTGAAGGCGCGCCTTCGGTCACCGGCCGGGTTGATCGCGCCGGACAGGATATGCGGGTGCGCGGCGACATCAACGCAGAGATCGCCGCCCCCTGCGACAGATGTTTGAATAAAGTCACGATCCCGGTCGAGATTCCTTTCGATCTTTTCTATTCTCCCGGTGATCCGGGCGCAGGCCACGCTGGCGAACACGAATTAAGCGAACGTGATCTGGATTTCGCCGTATACGAGAACGACCAGATTGACCTGGACGAATTGATCCTCGAGCAATTGGAATTGAGCCTGCCCAGCCGCGTACTGTGCCGCGAAGAATGTCGCGGGCTGTGCCCGCAATGCGGCGCCGATTTGAATCTTGAGCAATGCGACTGCAAGGCCGAGATTGATCCGCGCTGGAAGGCCCTGGCTGATCTTAAAGCCGGGATGGAAGAAAACGATAAATAATAAAGCTCATCTGATTCCATCGAATCAGCTTTCTACTTTGGAGAATTGTCATGCCGAATCCTAAAAGACGTCATTCAAAATCACGCGGCCGCAAACGCCGCACACACGATGCGCTGAAGCGGACAAATCTGACCGCCTGCCCGAATTGCGGGTCAATGAGGCTGCCGCACCGCGTTTGCGCGAGCTGCGGTTTTTACGGCGGACGCACCGTGATCTCGAAAGAAATGTAAGACCGAGATTCGGGGATGACAGACGCCAATTCGGTAACACGAAGCGCCTTTCATCCCTGATTTTTTGTCCTGAAGCGCAGGCAGGAAATTCCGCGAATTTTGCCTGTAGACGAATATCTTCCGGCCCTCTTACCGCATGCTCACCACCATCGCCGTTGACGCAATGGGCGGAGACAACGCTCCCGCCATAGAAGTTGAAGGCGCAATTCAGGCGGCGCGCGAATTGCGCGCCCGCATCCTTCTTGTAGGTCAGGAAGAGCGCATCCGCGCGGAATTGGAGCGGCAGGGCGTCCCCAATCCGCGCAAACAACGGCTGCACATCGAAATCGTCAACGCCACTGAAGTGATCACGATGCATGACCCCGTGGCGCAATCAGTACGCCGCAAACGCGATTCGTCCATTCGCGTCGCCGCGCGGCTGGTGCGCGAGGGCAAGGCGCATGGACTGGTCAGCGCGGGCAACACCGGCGCGGTGATGGCGACGGCGAAGCTCGTGCTCGGCACTCTTCCGTCGGTTGACCGCCCTGCATTGGCGGGCATCTTTCCGACGCTCACGGGCAACGGCACCGTCCTGCTGGACGTCGGCGCCAACGCCGAATGCAAGGCGGAGCACCTTGAGCAGTTTGCGATCATGGGTTCGATCTACTCGCGATCCATCCTCGGCGTGCGCGCTCCGAGAGTCGGCTTGATGAGCATCGGTGAAGAAGACATCAAGGGAAACGAGCTAACGAAAGAGTCGCAGAATCTGTTGAAAGACGCGCCGATCAACTTCATCGGCAACGTCGAGGGGCGCGACATCTTCACTGGCGATGTAGACGTGATCGTTTGCGACGGTTTCACCGGCAACGTCATTTTGAAAACCAGCGAAGGGCTGGTCGAAGCGATTATGGGCTTGCTCAAGACCGAGCTTGGGCAAACCGTTTTGACGCAGACCGGCGCGATTCTCTCGCGTCAGGCGTTCCGCAGCGTCAAGAAACGTCTGGATTATTCGGAGTTCGGCGGCGCGCCGTTGCTCGGCTGCAAACAGATCGTGTTGATCTGTCACGGCAGTTCGACGACGAAGGCGATTCGCAACGCGATCCGCATCGCCAAGGAGTTTTACAAAGCCAATCTGAGCGAACGCATCGAGAGCGAACTCAGTGAAGCGGTTTTGACCAGCGGCGAGTAAGAATGATGGTTGGTGACTGGTGATTGGTGGTTGGTTGCGGTTTATACCAGCCACCAGCCACCAACCACCAACCACCAGCCACCAAAACATGACCAAACTTGCATTCATATTTCCCGGACAGGGTTCACAGAGCGCCGGGATGGGGCGCGATCTGGCGGGCAACTTCCCTGCCGCGCGCGCCGCTTTCGACGAAGCCGACCAGTCGCTTGGATTCAGTCTGAGCAATCTCTGTTTCAACGGTCCGGAAGAGGATTTGCAGCTTACGGCCAACACGCAGCCTGCGATCCTGACAGCTTCAATCGCCGCGTTTCGCGCTCTCGCTGAAAAAGGCGTGAAGCCGGATTTCGTCGCAGGCCACAGCCTCGGCGAATATTCCGCGCTGGTTGCGGCCGGCGCGTTGAGTTTGAGCGACGCCGCCCGCCTGGTTCGCCGTCGCGGCGAGTTGATGCAGGAAGCCGTGCCGGTCGGCGTCGGCGCGATGGCGGCGATCCTTGGAATTGACGCCGCGAAAGTCGCTGAAGCCTGCGAGGCTGCGGCTCAAGGTCAAATCTGCGCTCCGGCGAATTTCAATTCTCCGTCGCAGATTGTCATCGCCGGACACAAAGAAGCCGTCGAGCGCGCCGTTGAAGAATGCAAAGCGCGCGGCGCGAAACGCGCGATGATGTTGAAGGTCAGCGCGCCGTTCCATTCCGCATTGATGAGGCCGGCGCAGGAAAAGATGATCGAGCCGCTCAACGCCGCGACGTTCAACGATCTGTCATATCCGATCATCAACAACGTTGACGCGGCGATTGTAACCAGCGGCTCGCAATCACGGGACGCGCTGATCCGGCAGATTCCCGCGCCAGTCCGCTGGACGGATATTGTGATGAGACTGTTCGCCGAAGGCGTGGAAACGTTCGTCGAAGTCGGCCCCGGCAAGGTTCTCATCGGATTGGTCAAGGCGATGGCCAAAGACGCAGGCAAAGAAGTCAAACTGCTCAACGTGGAAGATCAAGCGAGTTTGCTGGCGACGGTCGAAGCCCTGCAATCTCCATAACTGATTGCGGCTGTGTGTTTCGGCAATCCGCAATCCGCAATTCGCAATCCGCAAACCGCAATCAAACTATGTTCAGTCTCAACGGACAAATCGCTCTCGTGACCGGTGGCTCGCAAGGCATCGGTCGCGCCACTGCTCTCACCCTGGCCCAATGCGGCGCGGATGTAGCCGTGATGGCGCGTTCGATGGATAAATGCGAAGCCGTCGCGGGAGAAATCACCGCGCTGGGCCGACGCGCCCTGGCCGTCAAAGGCGATCTGGGCAATGCGGACGAGATCAAAGCCGCCGTCGAAAAAGTCTCGTCGGAACTCGGTTCCGTCAGCATTCTGGTCAACAACGCCGCAATCACGCGCGACGGATTGATGCTGCGAATGAAGCGCAATGACTGGGACGACGTGATCAACACCAATCTGACCGGCGTCTTTCTGATGACGCAAGCAGTGTTGCCGATGATGACCAAAGCCCGGCGCGGGCGCATCATCAATCTGACTTCGGTCGTGGCGCAATCGGGCAATGTCGGACAGGTCAATTACATTTCGGCTAAGTCGGGCATCATCGGATTCACGAAGGCGGTGGCGCGCGAATACGCTTCGCGCAACATCACGGTCAACGCCATCGCGCCCGGCTTTATCGAGACTCCGATGACAGCGGCGCTCAACGAAGCGGCGCGCAACGCGATGCTCGAACAGATCCCACTCAAGCGGCCCGGAACCGATCTGGACGTCGCTCACGCGGTTGCATTTCTGGCCTCGGATGAGGCAGGCTATATCACTGGTCAAGTAATTAACGTTAATGGCGGAATGTACATGTGATGAAGCGTCAGAGATGAGCTTCGGTTTTCAATCTCTGAGTTCAAACATTTGACATCAGCCCCAAACACCCAAATTTTCCCGGAGGAACTCATGGCAGAATCAATAGAGGACAAGGTTAAACAGATTATCGTTGACGAACTCGGCGTCGAGGAATCGGAAGTCACTCCGAACGCCAGATTCATTGACGATCTCGGCGCGGACTCGCTCGACACGGTCGAACTGGTGATGCGATTCGAGGAAGAGTTCAGCATCGAAATCCCCGACGAAGACGCTGAAAAGATTCAGAGCGTGCGCGACGCCATCGCCTACATTGATGAGCATCGAAAATAACGCGACGCCCGCAGCCGGCCACAAAAGGCGCGCGAACGCGCGGCTGGCGGACAAAAATCCGCCCAGGCTCCGCGTCGTCCGTGACCTTTTGTGGCTGATTCAATTTCAGGAAGAAGAAAGGTAGCCGTGAACAGCGACACCATAAAAAAACGCGTTGTAGTCACCGGCATCGGCCTGGTCAGTCCGCTCGGCAACACGACCGAAGAAACCTGGGCAGGTCTGCTCGCCGGACGCAGCGGCGTTGATTACATCACCCGCTTCGACACCAGCCAGCACACAGTCAAATTCGCCGCCGAGACCAAAAACTTCGATCCCGCGAAATTTATCGAGAAGAAAGAATTGAAGAAGATGGATTACTTCATCTACTTCGCCGTCGCAGCCTCGAAAGAAGCCCTCGATGATTCCGGTCTGAAGATCACTGACGATTTGTCGGAAGACGTGGGTGTTTTCATCGGCAGCGGCATCGGCGGTTTCAGCGTCTTCGAGCGCGAACACACGAAGATGATGGAAGGCGGCCCCGGACGCATCTCGCCGTTTTTCATTCCCGCCTCGATAGTCAATCTGGCTTCGGGCTACGTTTCGATCTACAACAACGCCAAAGGGCCGAATTCGGCCACCGCGACCGCGTGCAGTTCGGGCGCGCACGCCATCGGCGACAGCTTCAAGATCATTCAACGCGGCGACGCCGTAGCGATGATCTGCGGCGGCACCGAAGGCGCGATCACGCCGATGTCGGTCGGCGGCTTCGCCGCAATGCGCGCGCTTTCGACCCGCAACGACGATCCGGCCCGCGCATCGCGTCCGTTCGACAAAGACCGCGATGGTTTCGTCATCGGCGAAGGCGCCGGCGTTTTGATCCTGGAAGAGTTGGAGCACGCGAAGGCGCGCGGCGCGAAGATTTACGCTGAGGTAGTCGGCTACGGAATGTCGGCTGACGCTTTCCACATCACGCTGCCCGACCTGGACGGCCCGCGCCGCGTCATGCTGAAGACGATCAAGGACGCAGGCATCGAACCGCATCAGGTTGATTACATCAACGTCCACGGCACCTCGACGCCCGCAGGCGACAAGAACGAAACCAACGCGATCAAAGCGGCGTTCGGTGACCACGCTTACAAACTGGCCGCCAGTTCGACCAAATCAATGACCGGCCACCTGCTGGGCGGCGCCGGAGGACTGGAAGCCGGCATCACCGCGCTGGCCGTGCAGCAACAAACACTGCCGCCGACGATCAATTACGAAACAGCCGATCCCGAATGCGATCTGGATTACGTGCCGAACGAGACGCGGCAGGCGAAAGTGCATTACGCGCTCTCGAACAGTTTCGGGTTCGGCGGGACGAACGCGGCGCTGCTGTTCAAGCGCTACGAAGGATAAATCGTAAATTTCCATCAGCTACTTCGCCGGCGTCGTTCGCCGCAGAATGACGCCGACGAATCAACTCTCAGCGCCTCTTCGGTCTTCCCTTCCATAATC
>JAJVID010000083.1 GCA_022072205.1 Acidobacteriota bacterium | reverse complement strand
ATCTGGGATCTGGACGGAACTTTGATTGACTCAGCCCATTATCACTGGGAAGCGTGGCAGGCGGTGATGGCGGTTGAAAATTTCACGCTGACTTACGACGAGTACGTCGCCGATTTCGGCAAACGCAACGACGAGATTCTGCGCGGGCGTCTGGGCGCCGATTTGCCGGATGACTTCATCGCGCGCGTCTCGCTTGCGAAAGAGGAAGCCTATCGCCATCTGGTTCGGACGAAAGGTTTGGTGTTATTACCTGGCGCGGGCTACTGGCTCGAACGGTTGAAAGCCGAAGGTTGGCTTCAGGCTCTGGGCACATCAGCGCCGCGAGGCAATATTGACGCGGTCTTCGCCACGCTCGGCATTGAGAAGTTTTTCGATGTTGTGATGTCTTCGGAAGAGGTCAAGGCGGGGAAGCCTTCGCCGGATGTCTTTCTGGTCGCGGCGGAAAAGATGGGCGTCGCGCCCGCCGCGTGCGTCGTGATCGAAGACGCTCCGGCGGGCATCGAGGCCGCGCGCCGCGCAGGTATGAAATCCGTCGGCGTGCTGAGCACGCATTCCGATCTGGACGCCGATTGGGTTGTGCCGAGATTGACTGAATTACCGGAAGATTTCTTCGATTTCATTGACGCCTGATCCTCCACACAAACTGCGATGAACCGCACCGACCGATTGCTCGCCATCCTGCTCGAGTTGCAGCGCAAAGGCTCGCGGCGCGCCGAAGACCTTGCCTCGACCTTCGAGACCAGCAAGCGCACGATCTACCGCGACATCCAGGCGCTGTGCGAATCGGGCGTGCCGGTCGTCGCTCAGGCCGGCGTCGGTTATTCGCTGGTCGAAGGTTATTTCCTGCCGCCGGTCAGCTTCAGCGCCGACGAGGCCACGATGCTTTTGCTCGGCGGCGATTTCGTCGCGCAGAGCTTCGACGCGCAATACCGCGACGCCGCGACGACGGCCAGCCGTAAAATCGAAGCCGTATTGTCGGAAAAGCTTCGCGGCGAAGTCGAATATCTGCGAAACAGCATTGCGTTCGTCGCGCCTGAAACATTGGCGGCTGACGAATCGGCGTCTTTCCTGCCTCAGCTTCGCCGCGCGATCATCGAACGCCGTGGCGTCAGGTTTCACTATCACACGCGCTATTCGCAGGACGGACGCGCTGCGCGGAACACGCGCGAGGCCGATCCTTACGCGATGCTGCATTATGGCGACGCATGGTACCTGATAGGCCATTGCCACCTGCGCCAGGACATCCGCAACTTCCGGCTCGACCGCCTTACCGATCTGCAGCTTCTGGACAGGAGGTTCGACCGCCCGCCGGGTTTCAAGCTCGAACCGCCGGAAGACGATCAACGCAATTTGAAAGTGGTGGCGCTGTTCAGCCGCGAAGCCGCGCCCTGGCTGCGCGAATCTCGATCTTATTACGTTGATTCGATGGAAGAGGTCGCCGACGGACTGTTAGTGACGATGCGCGTCCGGGTGGAGAACGAGATCTTTCAGTGGCTTTTCAGTTGGGGATCGCAGGTTCGTGTGCTGGAACCGGAATCGTTGCGGCGGGGGTTGATGGCTGAAGCGGGAAAAATTCTGGAAAATTATTCGGGCTGAAAATCCTGCTGACATAATGTTGTCACTAAGACGGCGTAGACTGCGCGCGTTTGGAATCGAGCGGCGATGTCCGGCGAGCTGCCAGCTTGCCGTTGACTCTGTGATGCGCCGTTTAGCGGAACCCTCGGCAAGCTGGCAGCTCGCCGAACATCCTTCGAGGAGAAAAATGAACAAACAAGCGCTTTCAGCACAACGCGAATATTTCAAGATGGTTCACGGCGTGACGCTGCGGTTGATCGGAGCGTTCTCGGATAAAGACCTGGATTATCGCCCGCAGCCGGGGATGCGCTCGGTGCGCGATCTGATTCTACACGTTTACGGAATGCAGAAGACGTTCGGAGAGGGAATCAGGCAGGGGAAACTAACCGCCGAGATCGAAAATAAAGCCATCCCGGAAACCGAGGAAGGCAAAGCTGTGGCGGCGAGTTTGATGACCGTCGCCGATTGCCAGAAATACGCGCGGGAAGCTCAGAAGGCAGGGGATGAGGCTCTGGCGGCTTTGACTGACGACGACCTGGCGCGACCACTTGAAGCGCCATTCGGCGTGTTCCCCGTGTGGCAATATTTCGCCTTCGCTTACGACGAGCACTGGCACCATCGCGGGCAGCTTTACACCTACGCCCGTTTGCTGGGCAAGGAACCGCCGATGCTTTACGACTACGAAAATTCTCCGGCGTGAAGGCTTGTTTGAATTTGTCGCGGTGCAGAAAGCGATGGCTGTTGGCCGAGCCGCCATCGCTTTCACCGTTAATGCGAACATGCGGTTAATCGTTATCTGCGGCCTTGCTGTAGCGGCGCCAGAATTTTCCATAAATCAACTTTCGCGGCACGGTTCCCCAGTACCGCGAATCACTGGAATTCCTGCGGTTATCTCCGAGCACAAAATAATTGTCGGGAGCGATTGTGACCGGCGCGGGCATTGAATCCTGACTGGCGTAATCCGGATCGAGATAAGGTTCTTCGACTTGAGCGCCATTGATGAAGATTTTCCCTTCTTTGATCTCTATTGTTTCACCGGGCAGGCCGACAATGCGTTTGATGTAGCTTTTCGTCTGGTCTTCGGGGAAGAGAAACATCACGATGTCGCCGCGATTAAGGTCCCTGATTTGTTTCAGCATGAAAACCTTGTCGCCATTATGCAGAGTCGGCATCATTGCTTGTCCTTCGATTCTCACGGGTTGAACTCCGAAGACGACTATCCCGACGCTGATTGAATAGTAGATTATGGGCAGAGCGATGATCACGGCGAGCAGCCAGAACAGGTGTTTCTTTCGGAATCGCGAAGCAGTGGGCGGCGGCTCATAAGCCGGTGTCGTGTGAGATTGCATAACTTCGACCTCATTGATGTTGTAGAAATTTGTTTTAGTGATTTGCCGCTCGGAAAGCATAGCCCATCGGCTTTCCACTGAGCCACAGCCTATCTGAAAGGGCAGGCGGAATGTTTTGAGAAATTTCCGTCTTTCCGTTTTTTCTGAGCCTCCGTTGCTCTATTCTTTACGCCTCCTACCCGAAATTTTCATTTCTTTTGTTAATGACCATCCGAAAAGGCGCGTTTATGGCTGTGGAAGACGACGTAAAGACCAACAAGGAGGACAATGTGGCTCTAAACGCTACTCATTTGAAGGTGATTCCGGGCGCCAGGTCCGAAGTCCCGCCCGTTTCCTCATCAATTCCGATGCAGGATTTGGAGAGCCTCTTCCGCGAGCATCACGACCGCGTGTTCCGCGCCGCCTATCGTGTGACGGGCAGCGTGGTGGACGCCGAGGACGTGTTGCAGACGGTTTTTCTGAGGCTGTCGCGGCGGAGCGAGGTGAACCTGGAGCCGAATCCGGGCAGTTATCTGCACCGGGCGGCGATCAACGCTTCGCTCGATCTGATTCGCCAACGCGCCCGAACCGATTCCATTCCGATTGACGACGTGGCGCCGATTCTGGCGGCCAATCCCAAACTCAGTCCCGAACTTCAACACCGCAACCGCGAATTGCGCGATTGTCTGGGCCGCGCCATCTCGAAGCTCGGCGAAAAATCCGCCGAGATGTTCGTCCTGAAGTATTACGAGGGGTACGACAACACAGAGATCGCAAAATTGATGGGGACATCGGCGATGGTCGTCGGCGTGTTGCTCCACCGGGCGCGCGCGCGAGTCAAAAAGGAAGTGGGAGATTTTGTGGAGGGAGGTATTGCTTCCGCAAAACTATGAGTAGCGGCTGCATGAACAACACTATGAAAATGACTGAAAGAGAATTGAACAACATCATTGACGACGTGACGGCTGAAATCCGCGACGAGAAACTCGATTCGGCTATCGTGGCGGGCGCGGCCCAGCGCGTGTGGACGCGGATGGCGGGCGAACAGGCCGCCATCGTCGCGGGCGTCACTTCCGCTGAACAGATTCCCAGCCACATCAGAGGCTGCGATGATTTCCAGTCGCTGATACCGGCTTACCTGCAAGGCTATCTGTCGAGCGCGCGCACAGCGCTGCTCGAAGACCACACGCGTGAATGCGTCCCGTGCCGCAAGGCTTTGAAAGAAGCCCGTCACGGCAATCAGGCGGCGCGCCGGTTGGAAGCTCAGAAAGCGAAAGCCGCAGCGGCCAGTTACCGGATGAACTTCGTGCGATGGGCGGTGGCCGCCGTGTTGGTCGTCGGCGTCGGCGCGTTCGCGTGGCCGTGGATTCAACGCTTCACCAATTCGATCAACACGCTGAGCGCGGTGGTCGAGGCGGCGCAGGGCGGCGTCTTCAAAGTCACCGACAACAAGACGCAGGCCGTCAAGACAGGTGAAAGATTGCTGCGCGGCGAGCGCATCCGCACGGCGAAAGGCTCCGGCGCGGTCGTCAAACTCGGCGACGGCACGCTGGTCGAGATGCGCGAGCGTTCGGAGTTTTCGGTCGCCGACAACCCGGCGGGCGTGACGATCAATCTCGAACGCGGACAGGTGATCGTGCAGGCGGCGAAGCAGCGCGACCGCAAGCTCTTCGTGCAGACCGACGACAGTCTGGTTTCAGTGACCGGCACGATCTTTTCGGTCAACAGCGGCGCCAAAGGCTCGCGCGTCTCGGTGGTCGAAGGCGAAGTTCACGTTGACCACGCAGGCAGGAATGACGTCTTGCACGCCGGCGGCCAGGTGACGACGCACGACAGCATCGAACACACGCGGATCAAAGACGAGATTGCGTGGAGCCGCGACGCCGGTCGCTACAACCAGATGCTCGACGCCATCCGCAATCAGATTGACCAGCAACTGGCGATGCCGGGCAATCGTTATTCGACGCGTCTGCTCGACCTCGCGCCGGAAAACACAGTGGTTTATGTGGCCATTCCGAACATCAGCGAGACGCTCGCGCGCGCAAATGAAATCCTGCAGGAGAATCTGCAGAAGAACGCTGAATTGCGCGGCTGGTGGGAACAAGAGCAGAAAGAGTCGAAAAAACGGCAGGGCATGAATCAGGCGATTGATCTCGTGCGCGAATTCGGCAGCTATCTCGGCGATGAAATAGTGATCGCCGCCACGTCCAAAGCCAATGGCGCCAAAGGCTCAGGCGAGCCTGACGAGCCTGTCATTCTGGCCGAAGTGAAAGACGGCGGCGCGTTCCGCGGCTTCCTCGAAGGCCAGTTGAACAGGCTCGGCGGCGAGAAGAAGCACGCGCGCATCATTGACGACCCGATGACTGCTTCGGCTGAAGGCAAGGACGAGTTCTTCATCTGGATCACGAACAACGTGGTTGCGGTTTCGCCCCGCCAGGATTCACTGAAGAGTCTGGCGTCGCGGATGCGGCAGGACTCGAAGCCGTTTGCCTCGACGCCGTTCTACGCTCAGATCGCCAATCTTTACCGCGACGGCGCGGGGTTGGTGATCGCCGCTGACCTCGACCGGATGGTGATGCAATCGCTTCGCGAAGAGAAAGACTCCGCAGCCGCGCGACAACTCGGCGTGACCAATCTTCGCTACTTCATCGTCGAGATCAAAGAGAAAGACGGCAAGCCGTACAACCGCGCGGTGGTTAGCTTCCGCGAGAATCAGCGCGGCATCACGTCGTGGCTGGCCCAGCCGGGGCCGATGGGCGCGCTCGAATTCATCTCGCCCGACGCCAATCTGGTCGCGGCCTTCGTTGTGAAAGAGCCGACCGCGCTCGTTGACGACCTGTTCGAGGCGTTGAAGAATGCCGATCCGAAGGCCTGGGAAGAGTTGCAGAAATTCCAGGCCGAGCATGGCGTTGATTTGCGCAACGATTTCGCGGCCCCGCTGGGCGGTGAATACGCGTTCGCGATTGATGGCCCCGTGCTGCCCGTGCCGTCGTGGAAGGCCGTCTTCCAGGTTGATGACCAGCAGCATCTGCAACAGACGCTTGAAACAACGGTCGGAAAAATCAATGACGAGATGGCCAAACACGGCAAGAAGGGCTTCGCGTGGTCGCAGACTGAAAGCGGCGGACGCGTGTTCTACACGCTGAAATCGCTCGATGTCGGTCTGGAAGTGAATTACGCCTACGCCTACGGCTACTTCATCGCCGCGCCCAGCCGCGCGCTGGTCGAGAACGCGATCAAGTACA
The DNA here is from genome assembly GCA_022072205.1 of Acidobacteriota bacterium. Taxonomy (GTDB): domain Bacteria; phylum Acidobacteriota; class Blastocatellia; order RBC074; family RBC074; genus JAJVID01. The sequence goes on along the minus strand of JAJVID010000083.1, from coordinate 3,662 downwards.
AAGAGTCGGGCCACACCCTGCTGCAATCGCCGAAGTTCAAGGCGTCGCTGCCCGATGACAAACAGGTCAACTTCTCGGCGATGGTTTACCAGAACGCCGGTTCGATTCTGGCTCCGTTGAAGGGCATCGGCAGCGCGGCGAGCGCGAACGCGCCGAAAGGCGTGCGCAACTCGATCCAGAGCCTGCTCGGAGGCAAAGCCGGACTGGCTTACGTCTACGCGCTGAACGACCGGATGATTATGTCGGTCAACAGCGAAGACGGGCCTGTGGGCTTGAGTCCTTCGGATTTGCTGGGCCTGCCCGGATCGTCAGGCCTCGGTCACGTCATCGGAGGCATTGGGCGCTGATGGCTTAATGACGCGCCGCGCGCAAACGAGTGGCGCATTAAACAGACTCGCAATCAACGTCAACCGATGGGGCAGCCATTGTCTCATCGGTTGACGTGTGTTTATTTATACCGACGAAAATCAATGCAAATTTGTTTTAGCCGCAGCTAAACGGTTGGAACTTCGCTCTGGCGGCGCGCGTAACCGTTTGCGCAATACCGACAGTTCAACACGCAATCAACATCGTCAGGAGGTAATAAACATGAGGTCGAAATCAATCGTCACGTTGATCGCAATCATCGGACTGGGAGTGACGCTCGGCGTCGGCGGATGCCGCCATCGCAGTGATGAGGCCAGAGCGCAAGAGGGCGTTGAATCGGCGAACGTCGCGCCAAGCGACGTTAAAGCTGACGCCAAGGCCGCCAAGCCGGAAGAGAAAACCGGCTCCTCAGATTCAAACAAATCCGAGACGAACTCCATCGTGGACAAAAACGGCGAGGGCATTGATTTCGCCGAACGCGAAGAGCTTCGCCGCAGCTATACGCTCAAGCCCGGCGCGGAAGTCATCGTCTCCGGCATCAATGGGCGGGTTGATATCGAGACCGCCGATACCGATCACGCCGAATTGCTGATCGTCCGCTCGGCCAGAAAGCGCGAAGACCTGCGATTCCGCAAGATCAACATCGAACACGATCCAGTCGAACTGCGCATCCGCGTCGAGGAAGACCGGCGCAGCATCTTCTCGGCGTTCGGATCGAGGCCCGATGGGCGTCAGCGCGTGATGTTGAAGCTGCCGCGCAAAGTACAGATCGAAACCGACGGCGTCAGTGGCGAAGTGGCCATTGGCGAAATTGACGGCCCCGTGAATGTTCGTGGCGTCAGGGGCAAGGTCAGCGTTGCGCAGGCCACTGGCGGAGCGAGTTTCCGAGGGATCAACGGCAACATTGACGCGACCATCGCCGGGTTTTCGGGAGACGGAATTGATCTGAGCGGTCTCAACGGCAATACCACGCTGCGCTTCATCGGCGAAGTCAACGCCGACGTCCAGGCGCGCGGACACAACGGCAAAGTCGAATCCGATCTGCCGAACCTCAAAGAGAGCAAAGATGAAAATCGTTATGGCAGGTACGAAGCCCGGATCGGCGCGGGCGGACCGCAGATCGAGATCAGAGGCGTCAATGGCAACGTTTATCTGATGAAATCTGAGAGTCCTGACACCGGCTCGGCGAAGACCGTTGTGACAAAGACGTCGGCGAAGAAGGAAGCGGTTACAGAGTCGCGTTTAAAGGAATATAGATGAGGCCAATCATTGAGCTGGATCAACTGCGGATCGAATTCGGCAAGCGGCGCATCCTGCACGACATCAAAGGCGCGCTGCGCGGCCGTTGCATCGGCTTGCTCGGGCCGAACGGCGCGGGCAAGACGACGCTGATTCACACGCTGCTCGGATTTCACAAACCGGCTTCGGGCACGGCGCGCATCTTCGGGCGCGACATCCGAACCGAGATCAAGGAGATTCGCACTAGCGTTGGCTATATGCCCGAACGCGACTCGTTCATCGCCAATCAGACCTGCGTGCATTTCGTGCGGCTGATGGCTGAGTTGTCGGGGTTGCCTTCCGAAGCCGCGCTCGAACGCGCGCACGAGGCGTTGTTTTATGTCGGCCTCGGCGAAGCGCGTTACCGCAAACTGGGCACCTATTCGCTCGGCATGAAACAACTGGCGAAGCTGGCGCAGTCAATCGTTCACGGCCCGAAATTGATTTTCCTCGACGAGCCGACGAATGGACTTGATCCGCCTGCGCGCAAACGCATGCTCGAACTGATCCGCGAAGTGCGCGATTCGGGCAGCGCCAGCGTAGTTTTTTCATCACACCTGCTGCGCGACGTTGAAGAATGCTGCGACGAGGTGTTGATCATGAAAGACGGGCGGATCGCGGCCATCTGTGATCTGGAAGAGGAGCGCCGGGCCAATCGCCGCTTCGTCGAGATGGAGACGCGCGGCGCGACGCCTGAATTCGCTTCGGCCATCGGCTCGCTCGGCTGCGAGTACGCGATGACCGGCGAGCAGCGCGTCAAGCTCGTGATGAGCGACGGGCTGGAAGTCCGCGACATTTACAAATTGGCCGCCGAACGCAACGTGCAGATTCGGCGCTTGAATTACAAACGCGATTCGCTCGAAGATATTTTCCTGAAGGCGATGGAACAGTGAGGAACCCATGAAATTTCAGATTCGACTCTTTTCAATCCTGCTCGTCATCTCTGTGTTGATCGCTCCGGCCTGGGCGCAACAGGCCACGAAGACACCGGCGGGTCAGCCGCCGCTGCTCGACCGTGAGCTTTTCTTCGGCAACCCCGAAATCTCCGGCGCGCAGATTTCGCCCGACGGGCGTTTCATCGCGTTCATCAAACCCTACAAGGAGACGCGCAACATCTGGGTCAAGCGCGCGGACGAGCCGTTCGACAAGGCCCGGCTCATCACGAACGACACGAAGCGCCCGATCCCGTCATATTTCTGGAGCCGCGACGGGAAATACATTCTCTTCGTGCAGGACAAGGGCGGCGACGAGAATTACAACGTCTACGCCGTCAATCCGGCTGAAGCTCCGGCATCCGGGCAGGAAGTCCCAACCGCGCGCAACCTGACCGAGGCGAAGAACGTGCGGGCGTTCATTTACGACGTGCCGAAGAGCGACCCGGACACGCTCTTCGTCGGCCTCAACGACCGCGACCCGGCCTGGCACGACGTGTACAAGGTCAGGATTTCGACCGGCGAGCGCGCGCTCATCAGAAAGAACACCGAGCGCATCGCGGGCTGGACCTTCGATCTCAACGGCAGCTTGCGCCTCGCCGCGCGCGTCGCGGACAACGGCGACACGGAAATACTGCGCGTGGACGATGGCGGCTTCACGAAAGTTTACTCGTGCAGCGTCTTCGAGTCGTGCGGCCCGGCGCGCTTCCACAAGGACAACAAGCGCGTCTACTTCGTCACGAACAAGGGCGACGCCGACCTGATCCGCCTGACGCTCTTCGACCCCGCGACCGGCAAGGAAGAATTTGTCGAGTCCGATCCGCTGAACCGCGTTGACTTAAACACTCCGATCTTTTCCGAGGCGACCGACGAATTGATCGGCGCCGCCTACGAAGACGAACGCGCGCGCGTTTACTGGAAGAACAAGGCGTGGGAGGCCGATTACAAGCTGCTTGAGCGGAAGCTCCCCGGCAAGGACGTCAACTTCGGCTCGATGACGAAGGATGAACAATTGATGATCGTCTCAGCGACGAGCGACACGGAGCCGGGCGAGACGTACCTCTTCGACCGCAAGACGAAGAAGCT
>JAJVID010000111.1 GCA_022072205.1 Acidobacteriota bacterium | reverse complement strand
GTTCGTTCGCGGTTGATCTCTTTGGCGATTTGGCGTTCGGCCATCGCCCGCCTGGAGTTTTCGTAATCGCCGCCCAATACGATCTCGTTCAATCGTCCGTGTTCGTTGCGGAACGAATAGATGAAAGCCGGCTCTTCCGTCTGCGCGTTCCGATCCTGGCGGACGAATTTAAAGGCGCGACCGAGGGTGAGAGCGCGCGCGACGCGTTCGGGCATCTTCTCCTCGCGCGGATCGCGCGGGAAGAGGTCAGGGATGATGTCAATGATGCGGCAATCGGTTTCGCGCGGCTTGGCGTTGTGCTGGCGCATCTCGCTCTGGTAACTCTCGCGGAGGTCTTTCAGATCGGCGATGCAATAAAGCGGGAAGACGCCCTTCTCGCGCACGAAGACCAGGCGATAGCGGTCGGGCAGAGATGTTTCGTGCTCGATGTCCGTAACCTGCGAGTTGAAGGCGACGGCGAGCTTTGACTGTTGCTGTCCCGGCGCAGGTTTGAGGTTGACCTGTTCGTCCTCTGACGGATGGCAGGTGGCGAACTTGGCGGGCGAATGGAATTCCGGGTTGTGGCTGGTCAATCGCCCGCCTTTATTTTCGTCGAGCGCGGAGAGGCTGCTGTTGTCGAAGCGCAGCAGGACGTGCGAGCGGCGCGCGGCTTCACGCACGCGGCGATTAACGTCGTCCTGCGAGAGCCGGGCGAGCTTGGCCGCAATCGAAGTCTTGCGCACCTCCTCGAATTTGGGGCGCGCGGCTTCGACGCAGGTGTGTTTGACCTGCTCCGGTTGTTCGAGCACGAGCCTGAAAATGCTTTCGGACGCGCCGTCTTTGCCGAGCTTCTCCTCGATTTTGCTCTTCAACGCGATGTACTCATCCGCCGGCCTCGTGACGCATTTGCGGTAAAGTTCATCAATCTCGTCAGGGTCAATCAGGACGTCGGAGTTGTAAGAGCCGACGGTCAGGTTGCGGCGCAGATCGGCGTGTTTGCCGCCGTTCCAGATTTCGCGCCCGTTTTCGTCGCGCTCGCGCTGCCCGACGAATTCGCCGGAAAATTGAGCGAGGCGCGAGGTGAATTCAGCGATCTGGTTTCTCAACCGCCCGATCTCCTTGAGCAGGCATTCGCCCTTCCATCCGCCCTGCTCGTCGGTTTCGCCGATGAGCGCCAATCGCGCCTGCAGATTGGCGTATTCCAGAATCGCAGCCTGCGAGAATTCGAGCGAGGCCGCGAGCGCGTCGTTGACCAGCGTCCGCATTTCGCCGTCGGAGGCGTCGTTCTGGTTGGCGCGGACACGCGTTCTGGCTTTGGTTTCGCGCTCGGCGATTCGAGCGGCGTTTTTCTGGTGTTGATTTTCCGCCGCGTGGTAATTCTTCTCGAAGGATTTCAATCGGCTCTCGAATACGTTCAGGTATTCCACAGTGTTCTTGACGCCGATGACGGGGTTGCCGATCCGCTCAGCGACGCGGCGGCGCAAGACGCCAATGACTTCGCCCAGCAGCCGCTCCGCTTTCTTTTCGATCTGTACGATGGCGCCGCCGCGCGTTCGCTGGTCGAGCGTCACGCGCACATCGTCGCGCGCGTTGTCGAGATGATTGTTGAGATAAACCGGCAGTTGATCGCGCTGATGGCGGGGCAGGTACTTCTGCAATTCGCTCTGTTTTTTGTTGTTGGCTTCGGCCGCCGCCTTGATCAATGTCAGACCCGAATCGTCGGTGATCTGCGATTTGATCAGCCGTTCGGGATCAAGCCCCCAATCCTGAATGTCGCGGTCAACCTGCTGCGTCAATCCGTTGTCGGGTTGCGCGTTCCTGAAGCTGAAATAATCCATCGCTTCGCCCGCCAGCCGGTAAGCCAGACAGTCTTCGACGCGCAGCGCCGGGAATTCAATCGTCGCCAGCCCGAAGGAGAGAAACGATTGCGCCTGCCGCAAACGCCCGTCCAGATCGCGGAAGCCGTGCTCGGCGATGTTGCTGCGAATGCCGCGCTTCGACGCCGCCACGCCCGGCGTGAATTCGAGGAAGATGTTTTGCGCGACCAGCTCGAAGAGCGCGGCTTTTGGGAACTGCGCCTGCTGCTCGTTGAAGTTCGTGGCCAGATAGCAGAAATCGAATGGCAGATCGTTCTTGCTTTCGACCCGGCGGTCGAGTCGCGGGTATTGCACGTCGAAGGCGCTCGGAAGCGAATCGTTGAAGAGCCGCGCCTGGGTCGAGTAATAGGAAAGCTCCTTCAGAGCGCCGTAGCAGTTGGCGAGGTTGACGCTCTCGACCGAACTGCCGCCGCCGATGACCAGAAAGCCGAGCGTTTGAGCTTGCGGATGGATCCGGCGGGCGACGTTGCGCGCCAGATAAGCGGCGTCAATGAATGTGCCGCTGCCCGTCCCGCCGAGCAGCGAACAGACGATGTAAACATCCAAGCCGTCATCCACCGCGCCCCAGCGTTCGGCGACGAAGCGCCGCCGGTCGTCGTCGTTGACGCGCTTGGCGCAGTCGTCAATCGCCTTCTCGATTTGCTGCGCATTTTCAGCGAAGGCGATGCGCCCGAAAGCGCGCACCGCCCCGGCGCCGAGCGCGAAGTTGTTCTCGATCTTGAGCGATGGCGGGAACCATTCGCGGATCATCGGGCGAAGAGCCAGATACGACGCGCCGCCGTCGGTTATCGTCGGCATTTTGAGCGTCACGCGTTCGGGTTGAGTTAGGCTGATGTCCTGGCCGAGGACGCTTGCGGGTGTCAATTTCGCTTCTTCGGTCGCTGTGTCCAGATGCAGGAACGCGACGATCGGCAGCTTATCGAGGCCGCCGAATCGTTCAATGATCATCCGCTTGATCATCGAGATCACTTCCTGTCCCGTGCCGCCGAGTCCGATGATGATGGCCGAACGCATATTGTTCGATTTCGGCTGCGTGTTGTCTGCGGATGGTTCGGGCATGGCGGCCTCCTATTCCTCTCTGGCTACGAAGACGTAGGTTGTGGCCCCGATCAGGATCAGCGCCAACACAGGCAGGATGATCGTCAGAGTCATCAAGTACCCGAAGACGTTGAGAGCCAGCCCCGCCCAACTCGCCGCCAGCGCCAGACAAACAATCAGCGAGGCGGTCTTGGCGATGCGCGCGCTGCGTTTGATCGCAAAAAAGAGCGAGCGAAAGACGGGCCTGAGCGTCAGAAAGATCACGGCGCCGGCGGCGGCGACGGCGTAGTCCTGCCACGTCAACTGGTCTGAAGCGATGCCCAGCAATTGGTGAAGCAATTCCTGCAACATACTTGTGTCCCCTCCAATCTGAATTTTTGGCTGCGGCCAGGGCCGATTGGCCGCAGCCAGACTGAAGACGCGTTTGTTGCCATCGGCGCAGGGCCTTCTGACAGCCGATGACCTTAGTATTCCGGGTGCTTGACCAGCGCAGGGAAGTTCGATTAATGTGCGTTCGCCCGAACACACAAACGAACTTCGAGGTCGGCGGCGCGAAGAGCGTTCAGCGGCTCTTCAACTTCCGGCTTCGGTTTCATAGCCAAGCTTTCAGTTTGCCAAGCTGACATTCGATCCGGACTGTCTAGATTTACTTCTGGCCTCAAGCAGTACGGCCCACAGCGCGTATGGAATTCGCATGAACTTGCCCCGGGCTGGCCGAGACGCAGCTTACGAATTCGCTCTGATTTCTATCAAATAAAAAATCGGTAAAAGCCTGTAAAAAGCAGCCAAAATCCGGCCAAAAGGAGGTAAGAGGCTTATGGGAAGACAGGATCAACGGATTTATGAGTTCGCGGATTTCCGTCTGGATTTGAATGAGCGGACATTGTCACGAGGTGGAGAGGTCATCCCGCTGCGACCGAAGCTCTTCGAGTTGCTGGTCTTTCTGATCGAGAATCGCGGCCAGATTCTGGAGAAAGACGAAATTACCAGAGCGGTCTGGGGCGGAACCAGCCAGGGATCGCCTGACAGCCCTTCGGCCAATTTGAACGTCAACATCTCGAATCTGCGGCACGAATTGGGTGACGACCCTGAAAAGCCGATGCTGATCGAAACTCTCAAGGGGCGAGGCTATCGTTTCCTGCCGCTGGTTCGTGTGATCGAATCGCCGCCAGCCATATCAACTCACAGTTATCTATCCGCAGTGGGCGCGGCTTCGGGCGTCAGGCCCGCGCTTCTTCCATCTCTCGATGATGAGTTCGAGGCGAAGCGGTTCGGGCAGCCGGAGCGCCCGGCGGCGGCAAACGCGCCGGCGTCGTCAATTGCTGAGGAAGAAAGAACCGCCTCGGCTTCTGCGGCGAGCGGGCGAAACACGACGTTTCACGGATGGATGTTGATTGCCGCCGCAATCGTCATCTCGGCGCTGGCGCTCGCCGTCTGGACAGTGACAAAAATCAGAAGCAATCGCGCGGCGGAGATTGTGGGCGGCGCAAACTTCGCTGCCAATCATTCCTCAGAAAAGCCATCGAGTAACGCTGGCGATCCGGCGGGCGTCCAGTTCCACGGATCGCAGATCGGAGACGCTTCAGCCGTTCAGCCGCAGATTGATTCAATCGAACCGGCCTCTCCGCCCGCGTGGATCGGGGATAAGCAGATCAAGATCAATGGCCGGGGATTTCGTCCGGGGCTGAGCGTCATGATGGTTTTTCCGGGCGGAGGCAGCGGCGCCAATCTGAGCGGCGCGGCGGTGTTGAATGTCACGCCTGAAAGCTTCGTCCTGCTGGCCGACTTCAACAACAATCCGGGCGAATACCGCATCAGGGTGGATCTGGCTGATGGGTCTCAATCCGACTGGTGGACTTTCGATGTCTTGCCGGCAAATTTTTCGCCGGAGATTGACGAAGTGAAAGAGGGCAGGGCGGTCAATGGAAAGCGACAGATCGTCGTCAATGGGCGCAATTTCCTGCAACACGTTCACGCCGCGCTCATTCATCCCGACGGCTACAAGGAGCATCTGCGAGTGTCGAGGCCCTCGGCCAACACTTTCTACGTGTTCTTCGATCCGCGCGGGCAGACGGGGCCGTTCAGCGTTCAGGCGCAAAACGCGGGCAAGGGATCGAACGTCGTCAGCTTCCATCTCTCGCAACCTTGATGTGGATTTTGAACTGGGGAATTTTTCTGCCCAACATTTTTCTGTTGAAAGTGGTTCCAACAGAAAAATGTTGGGCAGAAAAATCAGGAGAAATTTCAATGCCAACTTCGGCAAAAGCTCTTTTGATTCGACGCTTCTTCGCGCTCGCCATCTGTTGTCTTCCATTCTTCGCCCTCAACGCGACGCTCTTCGCGCAGACCGGAACTTCGCGCATCGCCGGCGCGATCACCGATCCGAACGGCGCGGTCGTCGCCGGCGCCGAGGTCGGCATTCGCCACGAGGCCACCGGCGTGACTCACGTCTCGAAGACAAATTCGGCAGGCGCTTACAACTTTCCCGCGCTGCCGGTCGGCGATTACTCGATCACGGTCGCGGCTTCCGGCTTCAGGACTTTTCAAAGTTCGCGCAACCGCCTGACGGTCGGCGAGCCTTTGATCATTGACGTGAAGCTGCAGGTCGGGTCGCCCGCCGCGACGATCACCGTGACAGCGGCGCGTGAACGATTGGCGGCCAGCAACGGCTCGCTCGGCGACGTGATCGAGCGCAAGGCGATCACCGATCTGCCGCTCAACGGGCGCAATCCGTTCGCGCTCATCACGCTCCAGCCGGGTTTGATCCAGCGCACCAATCTCGGCGAAGGTTCGGGCACGCACGTCAACGGCTCGCGCGACCGGGCGTTCGACGTGACGATTGACGGCGTTGACGCCAACGAGCCTTCGATCCCGAATCCGCAGCAGAACGTTTATCGCATCAACCCCGACAACGTCGCGGAATATCGGGTCACGACGCACAACGCGACCGCCGAGCAGGGGCGCAATTCAGGCGCGCAAATCGCCGTCGTCACGCGCTCAGGCGCGAGCGAGTATCACGGGACGCTCTTCGAGTTCTTTCGCAACACCGCGCTCAACGCCAACGATTTTTACAACAACGCGTTCAAGGCCGACGCTCTCTCGCGCGGCGACCGGTTGACGGCTGAAAAGTTCGCGCGCCCCGATCTGAAAGTGAATCAGTTCGGTTTTGAAATCGGCGGCCCCGTCATCAAAAAGAAAACCTTCTTCTTCGCCAGCTTTCAAAATCAGCGCATCATCCTGACGCGGCCCATCGCCGCCGTCACCGGCATTCCGGTCGTTTACACGCCGCAGGCGAAAAGCGGCGTCTTCCGTTACTTCGTCGTTGATCCCGCCAATCCGTTCCGCATCAGCGGCGTGACGATCACCGGCAATTCGGTCTTGCTGGTCGAACCGGGCACAGGGCGTCTGCGGCCCGAAGTTCCGTTGTGCGACTCGACGCGCAAGACCAACTGCGTGGCCGAATACGACATCTTCGATGACGATCCGAACCGGCTCATCCCCGGCGCGCAGCGCGGCCTCGATCCGAAGGTCAAAGCCTTGCTCGACAAATATCCCGCGCCGAACACCTTCACCATCGGCGACGGATTGAACACTGCCGGTTACGCCTGGAACACGCCTTCGCGGACGCAGGGGCCGAATTATCTCTTCCGCCTCGATCACACGATCAACGACCGCCACAGCGTCTTCGGGCGCTTGCTTTACGCCGATTACGACACGGTCGAGGGCGATCTGCTCAACGGCTTCCCGCGCGTCTTTCCCGATCTTCCTCCGCTCGGCGAAGTCGGGCGAACGTCGTTGAATCTGGCGCTCAATCATCGCGCGGTCGTCAATCGCAACGTTGTCAACGAACTGACGCTGGGATTGGCGCGGTTCACGTTCGTCTTCACCAACGGCGAATCGAATCCGGATTATCCGAACGTCGAGCCGTTCATCCTGTCGAACGTCACCCACCCGCTCAGCAATTCGCCGCACAATGAACGCACGCTGACGACGATTCAATTCGTTGATAATCTGAGCTGGACGCGCGGCGATCACAACTTTCGTTTCGGCGTGAACATCCGTTTGCTGCGGCACGACGATTCGCGCGGAGTGGCGGGCGGATTGTCGCTGGCGCCGGCGATCAATTTCGCGCAGGCGACGCGCACGCCAGGAGTTTCGACCGGTTTCGCCTCGCTGCCGCCGATTGCTCGCGGGACGACGCCGGGCATCAACGGCGCGGACAACGGGCGATTGCTGCAAGCGGTGAACGAACTGCTCGGCATCCCAGCGCAGATTTCGCAGACCTTCATCAGCGATCCGACTTCTGACTCGTTCCTCGGCGCCAGGAATATTTTCAACATCGGCATTCGCTACAAACGCTTCGATTCTTACGCGCAGGACGAATGGCGATTGACGCCGCGATTGACTATCAATTACGGCTTGCGATGGGAAATCGTCCTGCCGCCGACCGAAGCCGGAGACCGGGTCTATTTGCCGAACCGCCGCCCCGACATCTTCGACCCGAACAATCTGGTCAGCTTCGTCAAAGCCGACGGCTGGTACGACAACGCAAGCTGGCGCGCCTTCGCGCCTCGTTTGAGCTTCGCCTACAGCCTGAATCAACAAACCGTTTTGCGCGCCGGTTACAGCGCCGCCTTCGATCCGATCTCGACTTTTCAGGTGACGGCGATTGCGGGCAAGACGCCGGGACTGGTCACGCGCGATGTGCGAAACGCTGTGGACATCTCGCCGAAGCGCATCGGCGAAGGCTTCCCGACGGAACTGCCGCCGCCCGACCGCAAGCCATCGTCGTTTTACACTCCGCCGCTTCGCCCGAAAGGTTCGGCGCCGGCCATCGGCGAGTTCGATCCGAATCTGAAGCTGCCGACCATTCACCAATGGAATTTGAGCGTGCAACGCGAATTGCCGTTCGGCGTAGTGTTGCAAACGGCCTACGTCGGCAAACGCGGCTTGCGGTTGTTGCGCGCTTACAATCTGAACCAGACGCGCACGGATCACGACGGCCTGGTCGAATCTTTTCTGGCGGCGAAGCAAAACCTGCTCAACGGATGCAGGCCCGACGGCACGGCGTGTCCGGCGGGCGTGAAGCCGCTCGCGCCGGGCATTCTGCTGATGCTTTCGGATCCGAATACGCTGAACAACACCGCGACTCAGACCAATTTGTTGCGCAACGCGCTCGGCAATGTGGCCGCTGTCATTGACGCCAACATTCTTCCCAGCCAGCGGCGCGACGCCAATGGCAATCCGTTCCGTGATGATTTCTTCCGCCCCAACCCGCAATTCGCCGAAATCTTCTGGCTCGATTCGGGCGCCGATTCCTACTATCACTCGTTGCAAATTTCGGCGCAGCGCCGCTTCGAGCGAGGGCTGTCGTTCGGCGTGGCCTACACGCTGGGCAAGTCAATTGACGACATGTCGGTTGATCCTGTGGCCTCGTTTTCGGGCGGAGGCCTTGCGACGGCCAATTCGCGCACGCCGACCGATATTCGCGATTGGCGCGCCGACCGCGCCATCTCGGATTTCGACCGCACGCACACGCTGGTCGCCAATGGCGTTTACGAATTGCCTTTCGGAAAACTTGTGGGAGGCGCGGCTCCTTGGCGCAAACAGTTGTTTGACGGTTGGAGTTTGAGCGGAATCTTCACGCTGATGACGGGGCAGCCGTTTCAGGTCAACACCAGCGTGCTCAGCAATCACGATTCGCACGTTTCGCGCGCTGAAATTGTGGGCCGCAAGCCGGAGGTGAAACTGCGCGATATTCCCGGCTTCATCGGCCCTTCGATTCTGTCGCCGGATGACCGCGCGCAATTCGATTACCCGGCGCCCGGCTCGAACGGCTCGCAGGGGCGCAATGTTTTCAGGGGCGTGGGCTACGTCAATCTCGATCTCGGCGCGATGAAGACATTCAACGTGACCGAGCGCGTCAAGCTACAGTTTCGCGCCGAAGCCTTCAACGCGCTCAATCATCCGAACTTCGAGACGCCGCGCGACGCCACGCTCGGCAATCCCTCGATCACCTCAACCCAGTTCGGGCGCACGTGCTGCGCCGCCGCTTCGACGCCGAGTAGCGCGTCCATCGTGGCCATCGGCGAATCGGCGCGCGTCGTCCAGTTCGCATTGAAGCTTTCTTTCTAGCGGTCGGCGATTCGGCATTCGAGGCTTTCCGCGTAAGGCTCTCCGAAGCCACCTGGTTTGGCCGAGTTTAGAGTGTCTGGCGCTGAACTATGAGCGATGAATGAAGGACAGATAATTCTGTCCCCGCTTCAAGGTTCTTCATCCATCGTTCATAATTTCAATGTATGACGCTCGACGAGAAGTTACAGAATCTGCCAACCCAACCCGGCTGCTATCTTCACAAGAACGCGAAGGGCCAGATCATCTATGTCGGCAAGGCCAAGAACCTGCGCAACCGCGTGCGCCAGTATTTTCAAAGTTCGCGCGCGATGGACGCCAAAACGCAGGAACTTGTCGCGCGCATCTCTGATTTCGAGTTCATCGTCACCGACACCGAAGCCGAAGCCCTGATCCTGGAATCGAACCTGATCAAGCTGCACAAGCCGCGCTACAACGTGATGCTCAAGGATGACAAGGCCTACCCGCACCTGAAGCTCACGATCAACGAAGACTTCCCGCGCATTTTCAAGACGCGCAAAGTCGAAAAAGACGGCGCGGCTTATTACGGCCCCTACCTGCCCGCGTCGCTGGCCGACAGGACCGTTTCGCTCATCAACCGCGAATTCCAGATGCGCACTTGTTCGGATGAAGTCTATGAAATTTACAAGCGCGCCGGGCGGCCCTGCATGGAGTATCAGATCAAACGCTGCCTCGGCCCGTGTCAAAAAGATTTGTGCAAGCCCGATGAATACCGGCAAACGGTACAGGACGTGAAGCTGTTGCTCGAAGGCAAAGACCGTGAACTGGCCGCTGAGCTGGAAGCGCGAATGCTGAAGGC
>JAJVID010000020.1 GCA_022072205.1 Acidobacteriota bacterium | reverse complement strand
TTTCCCCGCCCTGATTTTGAAAACCGCGTATCGTAGGGGCGGGTTTTCCCCGCCCTGATTTTGAAAACCGCGTATCGTAGGGGCGGGTTTTCCCCGCCCTGATTTTGAAAACCGCGTATCGTGGGGGCGGGTTTTCCCCGCCCGGCGCCTCTATAAAGGGGGCGGGCGGGGAAAACCCGCCCCTACGACGCTTCACATCGGGAACAATTCATTCAACTCCCGCGCGGAAGGCTGGCTGCCATATTGGCAAAGCTCGAACGCTTCGGCGTACCTGATTTGACGGCCTCGATCTTCGCCGTAACGCTGAACCAGCAGGTCGCGGTAATTGTTGGCCACGTCGGCGTCTCGATCAATCAGCCAGTCGCGGATGAAATTCTTCCGCGCCTCATCATCTTCCGGCACGCCCGGCAGATAACGCCCCATCCACGAATCCTTGTCGGCGAACTGCGACGGCATCGCCTCGATGCAAGCGCGTTTCTTGTCAATCACGTCGTCCACGCTGACGATGATCGCCGGGTCGAATGGACATGGCTTTTTGAAATTGTCGGAGTAGTAAAGGATCACCGGGTTCTTCTTGCAGGGCGGCGTGTCGGTGACGAAAAACGGCGCGGCCACCAACACCGCCGCGTCTTCCATCAACACGCCTGTGTAGCGATGATCAGGATGGTAATCGTAAGGTCGCGGGCCAAGCACGATGTCGGCCTGCCATTCGCGGATCAACCGCGCGATGGTTCGGCGGTTTTCAATCGTCGGCATCAATTCGCCGTCGTGAATGTCGAGCACTTGCGTTTCGATGCCCAGGATTTCGGCGCATCTTTCGACTTCGGCTTTGCGACGCAGCGCCAGCGGCCCGCCGGCCATAACAAAACTGCCTACGTCGCCGTTGGTCGTAGCGACGAATTTGACCTTGTGGCCTTGCGCGGCCCACTTCGCGGCCACGCCACCGGCCTTGAGTTCGCAATCATCGGGATGCGCGCCGAACGCGATAATTCTCAGTGTCATTTGCTAATCCTTGAATGGGTCAGCGCCGCGAGCGGTAGCGAGGCCCGCCTATAATCGAGGCGACGTTCGCTACCGCTCGCGGTACTGATCGTTTATAACTATCGAGCCACAGCCGTGTCCTTTCGCATATGCTTCTCGAACCACGCCATCAGGTAAAGCTGCTGCGCCAATTGATGCGAAGGCCGCCGCCATCCGTGAAATTCATCCGGCATCCGCACCAGCAGCGTCTCTTTCTTCAACATTTTCAGCGCGCGGTAATACTCTTCGCTCTGGCCCATCGGCGTGCGCAGGTCGGCTTCGCCTGTCATGACCATCGTGGGTGTTTTGACGTTCGCCACGTAATTGAGCGGCGAGCGCGCGGCGAATTCCATCGGGTCTTCCCACGGGCGTTTTTGAAACTGGTAGTACCAGCTCGCGCCGTCGGTCGTGCCCACGAACGAATGCCAGTTGATGACCGGACGCATCGAGACCGCGCCTGCGAAACGATCGGTGTGGCCGACGATCCACGCCGTCAACACGCCGCCGCCGCTGCCGCCGCAGACGAACAGATTCTTCTCGTCAACAAAGCCCTTCGCCAGCGCCGCGTCAACTCCGGCCATCAAATCATCGTAATCCTTGCCCGGATACGAATACTGAATGCCGTTGACGAAGTCCTGGCCGTAGCCGGTCGAGCCGCGCGGGTTGGTGTAGAGCACCGCGTAGCCGCTGGCCGCGAAGTTCTGAAACGCCCAGTTCCACGCCACCGAATACATTGACCAGGGGCCGCCGTGAATCCACAAGACCATCGGATATTTCTTGCCCGGCTCGAAATTGGCGGGCTTGATCAGCCAGCCTTGAACCTTCCAACCATCTTTCGACGTGTACCAGAGTTCTTCGGCGTCGCCGAGTTTGAGATTGCCGAGCACGTCGGTGTTCACGTCAACAAGCTCGGTCATCTTCGCCGCATCTTTGAGGTTGAAAGTGACGAGCGCGCCCGGCTCCTGAAAACTCGTGCGCACAGCGGCTGCCTGACCGTTGGTGGCCAATGAAAAGCCGTTGAGGATATGAACGCCGTTTGTGATCTGGCGCACGGCGCCGCTCGTCGGCGCGAAGTAGACGTGCGACGAGCCTTTCTCCTGCACGTTGAAATAGACGCCAGAATTGTCCGTCGCCCAGACGACGTTTTGCGGCGAACTCATCAGATTGCCTGCCCACAGGCGTTTGCCGCCGCCGTTTTTATCCATCACGTACAAGCTCGAAACGTGATTGGTGTACATCTTGTCGTCGTAGCCTGAGTAGGCGATCCACGAGCCGTTTGGCGAAACCTGCGGATTTCCATCCGGCCCTTTGCGGTCGGTCAGTTGTTTGACTTCGAGCGTCGCTAGATCAACAGCATAAATCTCGCTGTCGCCGCGCAGGTATTCAGCTTCCGGTTTGCGAATGCCGGAGACATAGATCGTCCTGCCGTCAGACGACCAATCGAATCCGCCCGCGAAGCCGCCGTGATTGTATTTGCCGCTTGTGATCTGGCGCGGCTTGCCGCCCAGGCCGGCGTCAACGACGAACACGTGCGTGTAGCCTCTGGGCGTCGGGCCGCGACCATCAGCCGCCCACGACAGGCGGTCAACCAGCGTAGCCGGTTTCGCCCATTCGGCGCCGCGCGGACGGTCGGGCAATTTGATATTCAGGATCGGATCGTTGTCCGGCTGGAACGCGGTGAACGCGATGTATTTTCCGTCTGGCGACCATTTGATCCCGTTCGGCGCCTGTTCGAGATGCGTGAGTTGCGCGACTTCGCGCGTGTCCAGCCACATCACATGCAACTGGTTCGTACCGTCGCGGTCTGAAAGAAACGCGATGCGTTTGCCGTCGGGCGACCAGACGGGCGAAGAGTCGTTGCGCGCGCCCGAAGTCAATTCGCGCACGCGCGAACCGTCAACGTCAACGATCCACAGATTGCTGCGGTACTGGTCTTTGGCCTTGTCAACCCAGGTGCGGGTGAAGATGATCTGTTTGCCGTCGGGCGAGATTTCGGGATTGCCGACGGATTCCATATCCATAAACGTTTCTTTGTCGAGCAGACGCGGTTTTTGTTGCGCGAACGCGACCGCGCAGAGAGAAAGCAGCGCCGCAATGACGAGCAGTCGTCGGAGTTTCATCGTGACCTCCTCTGATGATGATTTGTCGTTTTGGGAATGCGTTCGGAAGAAGCGAAGAGCGTTTCTCGTTCGCTCCGGCGGCATCATATCAAAGTCGGCGTGGATCAACTATGATTCACGGCGCAATTCTCATTCTCAGGTTTATTCAAGGAGAAACTTTCAATGCCATCGAATAATCGTCGCAAATTCCGCAGCGCCGAATGGTTCGGCCCAACGGACAAAGGCGGATTCATCCACCGAAGCTGGATGAAGAATCAGGGATTTCCCAACCACCTGTTCGACGGGCGTCCCGTCATCGGCATCTGCAACACGTGGTCTGAGATGACGCCGTGCAACGCGCACTTCCGCGCCATCGCCGACGCGGTCAAACGCGGCGTTTACGAGGCGGGCGGATTCCCGTTGGAATTTCCCGTCACGTCGCTGGGCGAATCAATGATGCGCCCGACGGCGATGTTGTTTCGCAATCTGGCGAGCATGGACGTTGAAGAATCCATCCGCGCGAATCCGGTGGACGGCGTGATCCTGCTCGTAGGCTGCGACAAGACCACGCCGGCGGCCTTGATGGGCGCGGCGAGTTGCGACCTGCCCACATTGGCGATTTCCGGCGGGCCGATGCTCAATGGCAGGTTTCGCGGCGAACAGATTGGCTCAGGCACGAACGTCTGGAAGTTCAGCGAAGAGGTGCGCAGCGGCGCGATGCCGCTCTGCGATTTTCAGGAAGCCGAAAGCTGCATGAGCCGTTCAGCCGGGCATTGCATGACGATGGGCACGGCTTCGACGATGGCGAGCGTCGTCGAATCGCTGGGCATCGGTTTGCCATCGAACGCGGCGATCCCGGCGGTTGATTCGCGGCGTTACGCATTGGCGCACATGGCCGGACGCCGCATCGTCGAGATGGTTCACGAAGATTTGCGGATGTCGCAGATACTGACGCGCAAGGCGTTTGAAAACGCTGTGCGCGTAGTCGGCGCGATTGGCGGCTCGACAAACGCCGTCGTTCACCTGCTGGCCATCGCGGGGCGAATGGGCGTTGATTTCAAACTCGACGATTGGGACAAACTCGGACGCGGCGTTCCCTGTCTGGTCAACCTGATGCCTTCGGGCAAATACCTGATGGAAGATTTTTATTACGCGGGCGGCGTGCCTGCGGTGATCCGCGAACTCGGCGATCTGATTCATCGCGACGCGCTGACCGTCAACGGCAAAACCATCGGCGAGAACACCGCCAGCGCGCCCTGCTACAACCGCGACGTGATTCGCCCGTTCGACGAACCGCTCGTGAAGCAAGGCGGGCTGGCAATTCTACGCGGAAACCTGTGTCCCGACGGCGCGGTCATCAAGCCTTCGGCGGCCACGCCGGCGTTGATGAAGCATCGCGGGCGAGCGGTCGTGTTTGAAACCATCGAAGATTTGCACACGCGCATTGACGACCCGAATCTGGAAATTGACGAAACAAGCGTGATGGTTTTGAAAAACTGCGGGCCGCGCGGTTATCCCGGAATGGCCGAAGTCGGCAACATGCCGTTGCCGCCGAAGCTGCTGCGACGCGGCGTCACCGACATAGTTCGCATCTCGGACGCGCGAATGAGCGGCACGGCTTACGGCACGGTCGTGCTGCACATCGCGCCCGAAGCCGCCGCCGGAGGCTCGCTGGCGCTGGTTGAAAACGGCGACGTGATCGAGCTGGATGTCGAGGCGCGGCGATTGAATCTGGAAGTTAGCGATGAAGAATTGTCGCGCCGCCGCGCGAACTGGCAGCCGCCGCAATCGCCTTATGATCGCGGCTATTACAAACTCTATGTTGATCACGTGATGCAGGCCGACAAAGGCGCCGATCTGGATTTTCTGGTCGGGCGCAGCGGCGTGATCGTTACGCGCGACTCGCACTAAATGCTGGGAGCGCGCGCCTCAAAGGGCAAGTTGGTAGCGCGCGCTCCCAGGGTTCAATTTCCACTGACCACGCTTTCACCTTTCCGGTGTTTATCCAACCAGCCGATGATGTGCAGGATTTTTGACATGTGATGGCTCGGCCTGACCTGAATGCCGTGCGGCTCGTCAGGCACTCGCACTAAAACGCTTTCCACACCCAACAGCTTCAACGCCTGATAATACTGCTCCGAATCCGACATCGGAGTGCGGTAATCGGCTTCGCCGGTCAGAACCATCGTCGGCGATTTGACGTTCTTGACCACCGAAAGCAGCGAGCGTTTTTCGTAATTCTCCACGTGATCCCAGGGGAATCCGGGGAACCAGTGATCCACTGTCCAGTTGCCGATGTCGGACGTGAGCACGAAGCTGTACCAGTTGATCACCGGATAAACCGTCACCGCTGCGCGGAAACGCGGGCTGCGTCCAATCATCCAGCACGTCAACACGCCGCCGCCGCTTCCGCCGGTAACATACAACTGTTCGGGATCAACGTAGCCTTTCGCCACCATCGCATCCACGCCCGAATTCAAATCGAAGAAATCGTCGCCCGGATAGGCGTGATGAATCAGATTGCCGAATTCGCCACCGTAGCTGGTCGAGCCGCGCGGGTTGGTGTAAAGCACGACGTAGCCGCTGGCCGCCATCAACTGTTTCTCCAGATCGAAGCGGTCGCCGTAATTGGCGAACGGCCCGCCGTGAATCTCCAGAATCAGCGGGTATTTCTTCGACGCGTCGAAGCCGGGCGGCTTGATGATCCAGCCTTGAATCTTGCGGTTGTCTTTTGATGACGTGTACCAGATTTCCTCGACCTCGCCGATTTGTTTCCCGGTGAACAAATCTTCGTTGACGGCGGTCAGCGTTTTGACCTTGCCATCGTTGAGCATTCCGGCGGCGATGTCGCCCGGATTGCGCGGATTGCATTGCGTGATGGTGAAGGCGCCGTTCCTGGCTATCGTGAATGCGCCGCCGCCGCCGTATGCGCTGGCCGTGCTGCCGACGTTACTGAGCAGTTTCTTCACCTCGCCGCCGAGCGTGATGAAATAAAGTCCAGTGTCGCCTTCACTGTCCGACGTGAAGTAGAGGCCGCTGCCGTCGCTGGCCCAACGGACGCCCGCCACGTCGCGATCCCATTTCGACGAGATCACGCGCTGATTGCTCCCGTCGCGGTTCATCACGTGAAGCTGCGTCACCTGATAGCCCTGAAACTTGTCTTCAAAACCGGTGTAGGCGATCAGCCTGCCGTCGGGCGAAATCTGCGGCGCGTTGTCAGGCCCTTTGCGCGTGGTCAGCGCGCGCGCCGATCCGTCAGCGACCGAAAATTCAAAGACGTTGGTGTCGCGCGGCTCGCGCTCGAAATCCTGATTTCGGTTGGCCGACATCAACAGGTATTTGCCGTCGGGCGTCCACACGGCTTCGCTTGCGCCGAACGCGACGCCGCCGTGTTGAAACTTGCCGGATGAAATCTGGCGCGGCGTCCCGCCTTCGCTCGGCACGACGAACAGATGCGTGTAGCCGGGTTTCAAATAACCCGCGCCGTTGAAGCGGTAGACGAGCTTGTCAATCACCTTCGCGGGTTCGGCCCACTTCGCGCCTTCGGGCGGCGAGGGCATTTTGATAATCGAAGCCGGAGCTTCGGGCACGTGCATCGTGAACGAAATCCATTTGCCATCTGGCGAAAGCGCAACGCCGCTCGGCGCCTGCGTCAGATTGGTCAGCTTCGCCGTCTCGCCCGTGTCCATCCAGCGGCGATAAATCTGTGGCGAGCCGTCGCGGTTTGAAATGTAAATGATCTGTTTGCCGTCAGCCGACCATCGCGGGCTGGCGTCGTTGAAATTGCCGGTGGTCAGCGGGCGGTGATCGCTGCCGTCGAAATTGACGATCCAGAGGTTGGAACATCGCTTGTCGCTCATGATGTCCGCGAACTGCCGCACGTAGATGATCCGTTTGCCGTCGGGCGAAATCTGCGGATCGGAAACTGTCTCGAGATTGAAAATGTCCTGAACAGTCAGCCTGTTCTGCGTTGATTGCGCCGAGACAGACAGGCACAACGCTGACACAAGCAACACACACAACCGGAAATTGAAAGCCGATTTGTTCATATGCTTTTCTCCTTGAAGATGGCTCGAAGCGGAACGGGCAGGAGAGAATACGGAAAAGACGGAAATAACGTAAAAGATGGAAGAAGATTCGGAAGCAAGCTGAAAATTTCCGTTTGTTCCGTTATTTCCGTCTTTTCCGCACTCTCTCTTCGCCAACTTGCAGTTACAAAACTGAATCGAGAGTGAGCGCGAGTTTTTCGACGATTTCTTCGACGTGCGATGAATTGATGTTGAATGGCGGCGCGAGCAACACGTGATCGCCTCTCGTCCCGTCCGCAGTCCCATTGCCCGGATAGCACATCAATCCGAATTCCATCCCTTTCAACATCACCTTCAACCACAGACCAAGCGCCGGATCGAACGGCTCTTTGGTCCCGCGGTCTTTCACCAATTCGAGCGCGAGAAACAATCCGCGCCCGCGAATGTCTCCGACGTGCGGATGATCGCCGAACCGCGCTTCGAGCAGACGTTTCAGCAACTCGCCCTGCTCGCGGACATTCGCTATCAGGTTCTGCTCGCGGATCACTCGCTGAACGGCCAGCGCGGCGGCGCAAGCCACCGCATGCGCCTGATACGAATGGCCGTGCATGAAAAATCCGCTCGCGTCTCTGATCGCCGCAAAAATTTTGTCGGCGACGAGCGTCGCGCTGATCGGTTGATAGCCCGCGCCGAGTCCCTTCGCCACAACCAGCAAGTCAGGCGCGACGCCTTCCTGATCGCAGGCCCATCGCGCGCCCGTGCGACCAAGCCCGCACATCACCTCATCAAGAATCAACAGGACGCCGTACTCGTCGCAGATTTCGCGGATGCGCTTGAAATATCCGGGCGTGGGCGGAATGCATCCGGCGGTCGCGCCGCCAACAGTCTCCGCCACAAATCCGATCACGGTTTCAGGGGCGACTTTGAGCAACGTCTCTTCGAGTTCATTGGCGACGCGCAGGCCGTACTCTTCTTCGGTCTCGTCTTCACGTTGTCCGCGATAGGCGTAACACGGCGAGATGTGTTCGGCCTCGGCGAGCAGCGGGCGGTAAAGTTCGCGGCGTTTGAGATGACCGCCGACGCTCAAACTGCCCAGCGTACCGCCGTGATAACTCTGGCGGCGCGCGATGAAGCGAGTTCTTTGCGGCTCTCCGATGTCAACGAAATATTGCCGGGCCAGCTTCAGCGTCCCGTCCATCTGCTCCGAGCCGCCGCAGCCGTAAAAGACTCGCGTCAATCCGGCGGGCGCGTCGCTGATCAGATCGTCGGCCAGCGCTTCGGCAGGCTCGTTGTTGTAAAACATCGTGTAGGCGAATTTGAGCCTTGCGACCTGATCCTGGATGGCCTTGATCACCGCCGGCTCGCTGTGGCCGAGGCACGAAATGCCCGCGCCGCCGCAGGCGTCTAGATAACGCCGGCCTTGGCGGTCAATGATATACGGGCCGTCGCCTTTGACTGCGACCGGGAATTCGATGTTTGCGAAGCGTGGGAAGACGTGGCTCATCGGCGCCTCTTGCGCAATCACACCGACCAGATTTGCGCCAACATGCGTTTGAAATTTCCGCCCAGAACCAACTCGATCTCGCGGTCGGTGTATTTGCGCCGGATCAAGCCTTCGGTCAGATCGAACATCCGCTTCGGATGATCAATGCCTTCGATGTCAATCTTGTCGCGGAATCCGTAGCTGCCTTTGTATCCGGCGCGCAGCCGCTTGTTCTCTTCCGCCGGCATGTCGTCGTAACCATCAAGATCAATGTCGCTGCCGACGCCGAGATGTTCGACGCCGACGAGTTTCTTCACGTGATCGAAATGATCCAGGAAATGTTCGATAGTCGTAGGTTCGTCATTCTTGACGAACATCCGCACGCCGGTGATGCCCATCACGCCGCCCGATGCGGCCATCTTTTTGATCGCTTCGTCGGTCTTGCAGCGTGGATGACCGGGAACGAGCGCGCGGCAGTTTGAGTGCGTGATCAGGACCGGCTTCTTCGAGATTTCAAAAGCGTCGAGCGTCGTGCGGTCGCCACAATGCGAAACGTCAACGGCCATTCCGACCTTGTTCATACGCTCGATGATCGCGGCGCCGAAATCGCTGATTCCATCGTCGCGCCGTTCGGTGGAGCCGTTGCCGATAAGGTTGCGCGTGTTGTAAGTGAGTTGCGACACACGCTGGCCCAGGCTGTGAAAATACTCAACATCCGCCGGGTTGCGGAAATGCTCCGAATTTTGCACGCCCAGGATCACGCCGACTTTGCCCGAACTCTTCAAGCGGTCGAGGTCGTCCGCGCTGTCCACGCGCATCAGCCACCGGTCGTGATTGGCCAGAAAGCTATTCCACGACGCGATGAACCGCAGCGTGTTCACGTATGCTTCCGGGCCGCCCGTGCCGACCGCGATGTGAAAAGCGTTGATGCTTGAATCTTTGAACCGTTGGAAATCGGTTTGTTTGAAACTGTCGGGATTGGTGAACCACGTGGTCGAGCCGAGTTTGAACGGACTGAGCATGTCAATCACGACCGAACGGCCAACCAGTTCAATCGCGCGCGAGGAGTATTCGGCGTTTGAGCCGGCGAACAAACTGTAGCGTCCTCGATTGATCATCGGCGCGCACGCGAGACCAAGCCCCGCGCCTGCGACAGCCTTGAGTAACTGACGACGTTGCATGCGATCTTCTCCTTCGGGCTGAAAAACCGCTCGCCCGCTTCGCTCTGACGATTTTTGATTCGAACTTTGAGATACGATTTTTGTGGCGGCGAAACTCTATCACAGCCTCTCTCTTGATGTAATGTTTCGGCGTGTGGCATGGTTGCCGCTCGATT
>JAJVID010000174.1 GCA_022072205.1 Acidobacteriota bacterium | reverse complement strand
GCCATAATCGTCAACGCCGGATTGACCGCCGCGCTCGACACGAAGAAGCTGCCGTCAACGACGTAGAGGTTGTCAACGTCGTGCGCCTTGCAGTTCACGTCGAGCGCCGATGTTTTCGGATCGTTACCAAAACGGATTGTGCCGTTCTGGTGCGCGACTCCGGCGAGCGGAATGCGCTGGCCCAGATAGAGGCTTCGCGCGAAAAGCCCCTGATGGCATTTGTGCCCGTGAACGTCGCATTTCGTTTGCTGTTTCATCAGCTCTTGCAACTTCGCTTGCAGCCGCTTGTGCGGTTCCAGATTGTTGGGCGTGTACGAGAGGACAATGTCGCCCTGACGGTTGATGGTGACGCGATTGTTCGGATCGGGCAGGTCTTCGGAAGTCAGCCAGAAATCGAGCGAATGCCTGGCCATCAAATCCAGCGTGAAGCCGGGGGCGATGGCCGGCGCGCCCGCCGAGAGCGCCACGCCGTCGAGCTTGCCGACGAACGAGATGTGGCCCATCGGGAATTCCCAATCCTTCGATCCGAAATAGAAATCGTTCAAGCCGAGCGTCTTCTGAAACGTCGTCGGGTTCGGGCATTTCGAAACGGCAAGCAGCACCGAATTGACGTGGCCCATGTAATGCCGCCCGACCGTGTCGCTGGAATTGGCCAGCCCGCGCGGATGTTTGTCGCTCGCCGAACGCAGCAGCAGCGCCGCCGAATTGATCGCGCCGCACGAAACCGCGACGATGCCCGCAGAGTATCTTTCCTCCACTCCGTTTCGTTTAACGTGAACCGCTGCGACCTCTCGCCCTGATGCGCTCGTTTCAAGCCGCGTGACCATCGCGTCGGTCAACAGCGTGACGTTCGAGTGATCGAGCGCAGGCTCGACGCCGCAGACGTGCGCGTCCGACTTGGCTTGAACCAGACAAGGGTATCCGTCGCAGGTCGAGCAACGAATGCAACGGCTGCGCGGGTCGTTCTCTTTCAGCATGATTCCGAGCGGCGCGTGAAATGGTTTGCAGCCCAGTCGAGCGAAATCTTCGTGAAGCTGTTGAATGCGCGGTTCGTGGCTGACCGCCGGGTGAGGGAAGGGGCCGCTGGCCCATGGTTCGGTCGGGTCTTCGCCGCGCGTTCCGTGAACGTGATAAAGATTCTCGGCCTGCGCGTAATAAGGCTCGAAGTCTTCGTAAGAGAGCGGCCACGCGGGCGAGACGCCGTCGTAATGGCGAATCTCGCCGAAATCTTCCTTGCGCAATCGGAACAGCGCCGCGCCGTAAAATTTGGTGTTGCCGCCGACGTAATAGTTCGTGTGCGGATGCAGCGGCCGGCCATCCCGGTCGTACCAGACTTCTTTCGTGTTGTATTTCGCTTCGACGTTGACGGCGCGCGATTCCCAATTGTCTTTCTCGCGCGGCACGAATCCGCCGCGTTCGAGCAGCAGAATTCGTTTGCCCGAAGGCGCGAGTTTGTACGCGAGCGTCCCGCCGCCCGCGCCCGTGCCGATGATGATCACGTCGTAATGGTTCGCGTTCGACATAAGTTCCTCCTTGCGCGTTCGTGTTCTCTTCTCCGATTGAATCCATTCAGCCCGCGTGAAAATTCCGCGAAGCGAAAATATCGTTTGCTTCTCCGTCCGCTCAGGCCGCCATCTGCGCGGCCTCTCTGGCGGGGCTGAATCCGTAACTCGCGGCCAGATCGGAGAGCGTCGAGCGCAGCAGCTTTCGACCCCGGTTCAGTCTCGACATCACCGTTCCAATCGGGATGTCGAGCGTTTCGGCGACTTCCTTGTATGAAAACTCCTGCACGTCGGCCAGCAGAATCACCGCGCGATAATTTTCCGGGACGCGATCGAGCGCGGCCAGCACATCCTCGTCGCGCAATTCCTGCGGGACGGGCGGATCGTAGGTGAGTTGATCAAAAACAAAACTCTCTTCTTCCTTCACCGTTACCAGCCGGTAAGCTTTGCGGCGATGGTGATGGATGACGTGAAACATGATCTTGAACATCCACGCGCGGATGTTCGTGCCAGATTCGAAGCGGTGGTAAGACTTCCAGGCTTGCAGGTAAGTTTCCTGCACCACGTCTTCGGCTTCGGTCTGACAGCCGAGTATGCGACGCGCGGTTCGATAAAGATCGTTCATATGCGGCATCGCGGCGGTTTCAAATTCGTTGAGCGTCTGTTGGTTGGGCATAGTTGTTCCTCCCCGGCTCAGAATGCGAGCCGGCAATCAGCTTCGTTGTTCGGTTTCGGTTGAGCGAGGCGACTTTTATTCGCTCGTTGACCCGCCTGGCGAGAGGCTCTTTGTTGTGGGTTTCATCTGCTCCTGCAAAAACGGCGAGCAATTGATGAGCTTGATCTGGCGCTGATCGAGTTGTCGCAGCAATCGCACACCCTCGTGATCGGCGAAATTGACGCCGGTCAGATCGAGAGCCAGGCTGCCATTGCTTTGAAAAGCCTGCTCGCAACTCTCGCGCAACACTTCAACCCATTGACCGACGATGCGGCCATCGAGCCGCAAAATCGTCAAATCGTCCGTCGTTTTTTCTTCCAGAATTCGTAGCATTTACCTCTCCTTCTCCTGCTTGCGGCGATTGTTAGGGCAAGGCCGGCGCCACGACGGGTGGCCGCGCGGAAAAAGTATTCAACTGGCTGGGAACGCAGGGATTATGGGTTCAGATTGAAATTGCGAGTGAAGTGGCGCCCACGAAGCTTCGTGGGCGGTCAGGGCTTCGTGGGTTCGTGGCCGCGAAATTTCGTGGGTGGCTTTGAATTGTAACTGCTCAGCCAATCTTCGTCCCAGCGGGACGGTTTGATTTTAGGCAGGTCGTTTACGGCCTGCTACAAAGGCAAACGATTTTTACGTCGCGTCGCGACGATTGAAACCAGCGTCGTGTGATTCAATCGTCGCGACGCTACGAAATATATTATCGAAATATATTATTCGGTCTCATGCAGGCCGTAAACGACCTGCCTAAAATCAAACCGTCGCTATGCGACGAAAACCGTCGCTACGCGACGAAAACCGTCGCTACGCGACGAAAACCGTCGCTAGGCGGCGAAGAGGGCTGAGCAGTTACCCTGGATTTCAGGTTTTGGGTTTGGGTCTTATGTTTTGGGACGTTGAATCCCCATCTTCTTCAAGCGGCTGCGGAGCGTGTTCGGATGCAGGTTGAGCATTCTGGCCGCGCCCTTGTCGCCTTCGATCACCCAGTTGGTTTGCGCGAGCGCTTTGAGGATGTGCTGCCGCTCCAGGTCTTCGAGCGAAGTCGGAGAGTCAGGCGTCGCGTCGTGGCGGCCATCGGCTTGCGTCGCCGCTTGAGCGGCGGCCAGCGGTTGGATTTCGGGCGCCGCTTGCGCCGTCTGAGCGGACGGCAGCAGGGCGGGATCAATCGTCAGCGCCGAGCCGTTGCTGAGCACGACGCCGCGTTCGATCAGATTCTGCAATTCGCGGATGTTGCCCGGCCAATGATAATTCGTCATCAGCTCAATCGTTTCCTGCGAGACACCGTTTACCTTGTGGCCGAATTGGCGCGCATAACGCGAGAGGAAGAACATCGCCAGTTGCGGGATGTCTTCTCGGCGTTCGCGCAGCGGCGGGTTGCGCAGCGGCAGCACGTTCAGGCGATAAAACAGATCGGCGCGGAAACGTCCGGCTTTGACTTCGTCTTCAAGATTGCGATTGGTGGCGGCGATGATCCGCACGTCAACTTTGATTGTCTTGCTCGATCCGACCGGCTCGAATTCGCCTTCCTGCAAAACGCGCAGCAGTTTGACCTGAGTCTCCAGCGGCAGCTCGCCGACCTCGTCCAGGAAGAGCGTGCCGCCGTCGGCCAGTTCAAAGCGCCCGGTGCGTTTGTCGAGCGCGCCGGTGAACGCGCCTTTGACGTGGCCGAAAAGCTCGCTTTCGACCAACCCGGCGGAGATTGCGCCGCAGTTGACTTTGACCAGCGGGCGATCCTTGCGCGCGCTGCGGTTGTGTATGGCGCGGGCGATCAATTCTTTGCCCGTGCCGGTTTCGCCCAGGATCAGGACTGTCGCGTTGGTCGGCGCGACGCGTTCGACCTGTTGCAGCACGGCAAGCAGCGCGGGGCTTGAACCGACGATTTCTTCAAAGTTGTGCTCGCGCCGAATCTCTTCCTGCAGGTAAATGTTTTCCTCGTGCAGCCGGTTTTTGAGCCTCTCGACTTCGGCCATCGCCACGCGCAATTCAGCATCCGTTCGCAACCGTTCCAGTTCGGCGCCGGCGCGAGCCGCGAAGATTTTCAGCAGTGACAGATTGCGCGCCGTGCCGGGCATCGGCCCATCGTCGAGCACCGCCAGATGCCCGATCACCTTGCCGGCGGCGTCGTGCAGAGGCAATCCCAGATAGCCTTCGGCCCGCATCTCTACCAGGTCGTAATCGTTGGGGAAAAGATGTTGAACGCCTTCGGGGTAATGGCAGATTTCTCCCTCAAGCGCTTTCCGGCAAGGCGTTTCGGTGATGTCGTACTCGACGTTGTCCGACAGCCGATCCTTGTTCCAGAAGGCGAGCGTCCGCGCTTTGATTTTGGGTTCGCCCCGGCATACGGTGACGAACGCGTATTTCACACGGAGCGCCGCCGCCAGATGGTGAACCAGCATCGAGAAGAAATCGCCTCCGGTCACTGCGGCTGTACCTTCGACAATCGAACGCAGCGTCTCTTCGGTTTGCCGCGTCTCGTCGTAAAGCATCGCGTTTTCCAGCGAGATTGCGGCCTGCGCCGACAGCGTCTGCATCACCTGAATCCGGTCAGGCGTGAACGCGCCGCTGACCTTGTTGTTTTCCAGATAAAGAATGCCCGTCAGCCGCGCCTGATTGAGCGCCGGGAGACACATCACCGAACGCGGTTTGCGCCTGGCGATGTATGGGTCGCCGCTGTAACGATCATCGCTTTGCGCATCGGCCAGCACGATGCTTTCCGCTGTCCGCCGAACGTAATTGACGATGCTTTTGGGCAAATGATCCGCTTCGTTGAGCGGGACAATTCGCGCCTCGGCTGAATCCGTCAAGCCTTCGGTGTAGACGAAAAATTCGCCGCCGTGTTCTCCACCGTGTTTGAGGATGAGGCTGCCTCGCTCGGCGCCCGCGTTTTCGATGGCGATGCGCAACAAGGTGGCGGGCAGCTTCTTCAACTCGATTTCACCGGCGATGGCTTGCGTGGCCTTCATCAGGCTGAAGAAATCCAGCGCGCCCGCTTCGGCGCCCGCCGCCGGTTGCGCCTCGCCGAGTTTGTCGCCGGGCTGAGGCTTCAACAGATCGGCGTATCGGCGTTCGAGTTCTGCGACTTTTGCGGTTGCGCCCCACTGCCGGTAATTATCCCGCGCTTCGGTCATGAAGACGGCGGCGGCTTCGGTCTGTCCGCGGCCGCTCCAGAAGCGCGCGTAAAGCTCGTTCGCCAGCGCCTGATACTGAATCATGTTTGTTTGCGCGGCGTAGCGGATGGCCTGCTCATAAGCGCTTAGCGCAGCCATCTCACGTCCTGCGATGCGTTCGATTTCAGCCGAGAGCAGCAACGACGGGCAGAGATAATTTTCAGGACAGCTTTCGGCCAGCGCGGCCAGATTGGCTTGCGACTTTCTGATCTCTTTCAAGTATTCGTTCCGCTCTTCCTCTCGCGTAGTGGCGAATTTATCCGTCACGTGACGAATAAATTCGTCACTACGCGGGGATTGCTTCGCGCCGCCGTAACACGCGGCCAGCGCCAGGCCGCCCCAGAAATCCAGCAGCACAGGCCAGATGGTTCCTGAAAGATGGTGCGCGATCCGGCGCGCTTCCCGCGCCGCCGCCACCGCCTGATCGAACTCTTCAAAGAGATATGCGAGATGAAGTCTGGCGGCCAGATGGAACATCGTGAAAAACGGATTGCCGTCGTAAGTCTCCGCATAGCTCCGCTCGTCGAACTCTTCAGCCGAAAGCGAGAGCCGCGCGCCGGTTTCTCCGCGCAGCGCGCGCGCCCAATTCAGGATGAGCTGGTGAGCGTCGGCAAAGCCGGTATTTTTGAGCTTTCGGATGAGCGCCAGGCTCGGCGTGTAATCGCGCAGGAATTGCGCCAGGTCCCGGTTGGCGACAATCGCCGGCCAGGTTTCGGTGCCGGCGCCATAAGCCGCATAGAGAAAATCGCCGGCCTCAAGTCCGCTCCGGCAGGCCTCGCGCGCGTACGGGATGCAATCGCTCATCGGCCGTCGCCAGAGCGCGACGTGCGCGTGGAACTGCTGATAAATCTTGGCTCGCCGTTTGGAATCGTTGAAGCGCTCGTTCACGCGCAACGCCAGTTTGCCGAATTCGTAAGCCGATTCGTAATCGCCGCGAACCGGCCCAACAGTGATGGCATGCGTCACATAACCGTAAGCCGATTCAGCCAGGTTTCCGTGAAGCAGCGAAAGGCGCGTCATCGTGGCCGAAATCAGGCGCGCCAGCACCGCGTCCCCCAGGATGTAAGTCGAAGCCCAGATGTCGGTCAGAATGTTCATGACCATTTTTATTGCGGGATCGGTCATAACCGGCAATTCGATGAGCGATTCGATGCTGCGTTCGCCGATCAGCAGTTGAATGGCTTCGATCTCAGTTTCCAGCGCGGCCTGTTTCTCTTCGGCGGAATCGGGGAATGAAACGCCAAAGAGCGCGAGGCCTTCGCGGGCTTGTGTGAGCGCGTCGGCGTAACGCGACATGTTTTCGTACTGAACCATCCGCAGGCTGTAGACTCCGGCTTTGTCCAGCCCGGTCTTTGCGCGTTCGAGCAGGAGATCGAACGCCGCGGTCGCCGCGTCGAAATCGCCGCACAGGTATTCGCATTCGGCTGATTCAAAATGCAGCGCGAAAGCCAGATCGTAATCGGTTTCCCAATGCGCTTCGGCGAGCAGGCTCGATCCGGCTTTGAAGAAATCCAGCGCAGCGGCGTGAGCGGTTGAGGACTTGGCCTTGCGCCCGGCGCTCAGGTTTAGCCGCGCCAACTCGATGCGCTCGCTCTCTTCGGTCATCAGGCCGCTGCCGAGATTCAAATGCCGGACGATGTCGAAGAGGTTTTCCTCCGACTGATCATTTTTCATGCGCGAGCGCAGCAGCCGCCCAACCGCCAGATGGACAGGCTGTTTCCGTTCATCGGGGATCAGCGCATAGGCGGCCTGCTGCACGCGGTCATGCAGGAAAGCGTAGGATTGCGGATTGCGGATTGCGGATTGCGGATTGTCACCCGATTGCGAGCCGCTTTCCATGTTCAATCCGCAATCCGCAATCCGCAATCCGCAATTGATAATCAACCCTTCGTTGATCGCTTCCTTGAGATCGCCCTCCGTCGTCTCCGGCGATTGCTCGCTGACGGTGGCCAGCGCGCTCAGGTCGAACTGATTTCCGATGCAGGAGGCGAGCGTCAATGCGCGGCGGGTTTTTTCAGAGAGCCGCTGAATCTTGCGCGACATCAGATCAATCACGTTGTCGGTCAGCGGGGCGCCGGCAATGGCGTCAAGATCGTACGTCCAGCGGCATTGCTCGTAATCGAACCTGATGAATCCATCCTGCTTGAGCGTCTTCAGAAACTCGCACACGAAAAACGGGTTCCCGCCGGTTTTTTCCAGAACCAGTCGCGCCAGCGGTTCGGCGTCCGAAAGTTCGCCATGCAGCGTGTCGCGCGCCAGCATCGTCAGCTCAGGCAGTCGCAGCGGCCCCAACGCGACGCGCTGAAGATTGATTCCGGCGGATTCGAGCGCGTTCAGGCTTCGCATCAACGGATGACCGGCGTCAACTTCGTTATCGCGGTACGCGCCCATCAAAAAGAGCGACTCAATCTCCTGACTCGTGAGCATCGGCTGGAGCAGGCTCAGCGTCGCCGCGTCGGCCCATTGCAAATCATCGAGGAAGACCACCAGCGGATGCTCTTGCCGCGCGAGCGCTCCGATGAAATTCTGAAAGACCAGTTGAAACCTGTTCAGCGCCTCCGCCGGGCCGAGCGATGGCGGCGGCTGTTGTTTGCCGATGATCAATTCGATCTCCGGTATGACTTCGGTCAATACGCCGCCCTGCGCGCCCAGCGCTTTCGACAATCTGGCGCGCCACAACGCCAGCCGCTCTTCGCTCTCGGTCAACAGTTGCCGAACCAGCGCGCGAAACGCCTGGATCAACGCGCCGAACGGAACGCCGCGCGCGACCTGATCGAATTTGCCGGAGATGAAATAGCCCCGCTCGCGCACGATGGGTTTGTACAATTCCTGAATGAGCGAGGTCTTGCCGATGCCGGAATAGCCGGCCACGAGCATCATTGACCCAGCCGCCGCGCGCCCTTCACAGACACGGTCGAACGCGCCGAGCAATTCCGCGACCTCCGCTTCGCGTCCATAGAGCTTTTGCGGGATGAGAAAGCGATCCGGCACATCGCGCTCGCCGAGCGTGAACGATTCGACCGCGCCGCGCGCCGCCCAATCGCGGACGCAAAGCGCCAGGTCTTCCTTCAATCCCAGAGCGCTCTGATAGCGATCCTCGGCGTTCTTTGCGAGCAGCTTCACCACGATGTTCGAGACCTGCTTCGGAATCTCCGGGTTGATTTCGGCGGGATCGGGCGGAGTTTTTGCGATGTGGCAATAAATCAATTCGAGCGCGTCGTCAGAGCCGGACGAAGGCCCGGCTGCGGAATGAAAAGGCGGGCGACCGGTCAGCATTTCGTAAAAGACGCAGCCGAGCGAATAGAAGTCCGTGCGGTAATCAATCGCCCGATTCATCCGTCCGGTCTGTTCCGGCGACAGGTAAGCGAGCGCGCCGCGCAGTAGATGCGGGGGAGGCGGCGCTGTCGGCCCGCCTGCGCCGCGCGATGCGAAGCCAAAACCGATCAGGGATATTTCACCGGTTTCATCGTTGATCAGAATGTTGTCGGGATTGATGCTCTGGTGTGTGATTTCTCGCCGGTGCAATTCAGCCAGGAGCGCCGCCAGTTTGAGCGCGAGTTTGAAAAAAGAGTCGAGGTTCACGGATTGCGCGCCGAGCGAGGCGCGCAACGGCGATCCGCCGCAATCTTCCAGCGCCAGGCAACAGAAGCCATCGTTGCGAATCAGATCGCAGACGCGGGGAATTCCGGCCAGCGCCAGTTCGCGCAGAATCTCGAACTCGTGTTCGATCAGTTTTTTCTCGATTGCGCCTGCGCTGGTTGCGCGCGAAAGATGGAGATGGGGAATTTTGAGCAGAACCGGGATCCGGTCTGTGTTACGCCGTCCCCGGAAAAGAGCCTGCCAGTCATTGCGCCCGATTTCCTGAATCACTTCATACCCTGGAATCACCATAGAAAGCTTCTCCGGCTCGGATCATAATGTCGGTCGCAACCATGCGGCAAGATCGTGGCCGACAGGAATATTGAAAGCGTGTCAAAAGGTGGCTGTCTGATAAAGAGATACCTCGAAGTGGAAGATTTATTCCCGAAAAAAATGTGAACCCCCGGCTCGTAGAGGGGCGTATAGCTCGGCATGAATACCAACCAGATTGACTTACCCGCTTCTCAGAAGCAGCTTCGGGTGTGGCCCGGTGTGGCCGCCGTGGCGCTGCAGGGCTTGTTCTGGCTTCTCCCTTTCATCGTTCGCGACACTGGCATGGTCGCAATGCTTGGCGGACTTGCCTCCGGATTGGCCGTCCTCGTTTGGTGGCTGTTATTCAGTCGCGCGGCGTGGGTAGAGCGTATCGGCGCCATCGCGCTTATGGCGCCCGCGCTCATTGCGACCAAACATGTCGTTCACGAGTCCATTGCCGGCGGAGCGATGGGGATGCTGCTCTACTTTTACGCCATCCCTGTTATGAGCCTCACACTTGTCATCTGGGCCGTGGCCAGCCGCCGCCTGTCCCTCTCCGGCGGGCTTCGGCGCGCGTCGCTGGTTGCCGCCATTCTGCTCGCGTGCGGAGTGTTTACGCTCCTGCGAACCAGCGGTATGTCTGGCGAAGGCGATTCGGATTTCCACTGGCGATGGACGCCGACCCCCGAACAACGTCTCCTTGCCCAGTCGAGCAATGAAAAAGAGCCGGTCGTCCCTCCGCTCGCTGCCGCAGCCGCGCCAGCCGAAACGCCAAGCCCGACTCCGACCGCTGAGCCTGCGATATCTCCGACGCCCGCTGGTTCCGCCGAGAAGATTGGCGCAGATGCCGAAGCAGCGACAAACGGCGCCAACTGGTCCGGTTTTCGCGGCCCGAAGCGCGACGGCGTCATTCGCGGCGTGCAAATCCAAACTGACTGGTCTCAATCGAAGCCCATCGAGATGTGGCGCCGCACTGTCGGCCCGGGCTGGTCATCCTTCTCAGTTCGCGGCAATCACTTCTACAC
>JAJVID010000165.1 GCA_022072205.1 Acidobacteriota bacterium | reverse complement strand
ACGTGGCTTCGATCAGCAACGCGCCTCGCAAAGCCGGGCGTGTGCGCGCCAGCTTGTGCCACGCCGCTTCGACGCGGGCGACAACAGGCACGTGCGCGTAAACATCCGGGTGTTCGAGCCATTCGATGCTCCACTCCTTGAAACCGGCTTCGCGCAAAATCTTTTCAATCGTCGCAGGGCGATTGAACCGAAAATGAGTCGGGTAAACATCCTCCGCGCCTCGCTCTTCCATCCGCGAGACGACCGCCGGGTGCCAGCGGTTCGGCGTGAGCCGCGCGGCGATGGTCACGATGTCCAGCCAGTTCGGCGTCAGGACGATCAAACGTCCGCCGTCACGCAAAACCCGCCGAATCTCTTTCAACGACGCCAGCGGCGCTTCGACGTGTTCAAAAACCATGTTGCTCGTCACCAGATCGAAGCTGTCATCGGCGAATGGCGCCCGGATGGCGTCCGCGTTCACTCGCAGCGGCAGCGACCGGTTGTCGTTGAGCGCCGCCAGATCGGGATCAACGCCGATCACAGATTGCGCGCGCGATTTCAGATCGGCTTCGACTTCGGCATGCTCTTTCATCCACCAGGGCGCAAGCCGCCGGCCACAGCCCACGTCAAGCCATCGCGTCTTCCCATCCAGATTTTGTCTGATGCGGTCGAAATAGATTCGCTGCGGGTGGCGAGCCTGATTGCCGTTCGCGCCGTTCATCAACATCGGGCTGAAACGCAAACGATCATACGCGCCGTAAAACCAGTTTTCGATGCGGCTCTGCCCGCTCCGTTCGACGACGCAAAATTCCAACCGGCGCAGCGGCGCGGCATCAGCCTCAACTTCTCGCAAGCCGTTCAACCGAAGCGAACGAAACAGCGGCGCAGCGCTCATCAGGATGTGCATTGGGCGTTCTTCGTCCTCGCCTACGCGGTGGTTGAATACGAACGCGCCGCCCATCTTGAGAGATTGCGCGATGCGGTTGATCACGGCTTCCGGCTCGCTCAGGTGTTCGCAAACATCAACAGCCGTCACGAAATCGAATCGCTCGCGCGGCAATCGCTCTCGGTTCAAGTTTATGAAATTGGCGCGCAACCCTCGGCGTTCGAGCCGCCATCGCGCAAAGTCGAGCATTGTTTCCGAGACGTCCGCGAGCGTGACGTTGAATCTGCGCCTCGCAAAAAGAATCGCGTTCGAGCCGACGCCGGAGCCGAAATCCAGATATTCGCTCGCGCCTCGTTGCAACGCGTAATTCATCAGCTCCACATTCGCCGCGTTGGTTTCGACCTGAGCCGCGTGCCACCAGACGTGCTCGAAAAGATAGCTGCGCGTGCGGCGGTAAAAATCAACGATCTGATCGGGCGTCCGTCGCGGCGCCGATTCCCATTCGCGTTTGGATTCGGCGATGGCGTCTTCACAGGAGCGCCGAGCCTCCTCGCGGCTGATGTTGAAATACTCGGAAAGCTCGCGCAGGCCGCTGGCAATGAGATCGGTTTCGCCCGGCAGCAGCAAAGCGTCGCGCCAGATTGCGGCGTTGTCAGAATGCATAATGAATGCGGATCAGTACCGCGAGCGGTAGCGAGCGGGCGCCTCACACAGCGCCCGCTCGCTACCGCTTGCGATACCGATCCGGGAATCCCTGTTTCCCCACATCACGAAAGGCGCGGCGAACAGGCCGACCAGCATCCCTGTGATCTGCCAGCGGCGCCGGAGGAAAACGTCGTAAGCTTCGTCCTGTTGCCGCTTCCAACGTTTCGGGAAAGTGAGGAGCGTCCAGTAAAGCATCCGCATCGCGTAGCCATCGCCGCCGAGCGAATGTTTGATCAGATAAGCCGCGTTGCCTTTCGCATAACCGTATTCCAACCGGCAAGCCTGTTCGAGCGTGAAGCGATCGTGGTCGTGATAGACCAGCACGTTCGGCGCGTAAAGCATCCGCCAGCCGGCCTTCAATCCGCGATAAACCAATTCGACTTCGTCCGCGCCCGCGAAGAACCTGCCCGCGCCCAACCGAACGTCGAACAGGCCGATGAGGTCGAAAAGCTCGCGGCGGAAAGCCATGTTCGCGCCCATCACGAAATTGCCTCCATCGGGAAAATCGAAATACTGCCGCTCTTCGTAAGCGTGCAACGCGACGCGCTGCAACTGCTCGTTCGCCAGCAGGACTTTTCCGCTGAGGATGCGCAGGTCGGGATCGGCGCTGAATTCACGATGAATTTCATCGAGCCAGTCTTCGCTCACCAGCACGTCGTCATCCGTGAAGACGATGATCTCGCCCTCGGCGGCGGCGACGGCGGCGTTGCGCGCGTAAGTCAGCCCTCGACGGCTTTCAATCAGATGGCGTGTGGTTTCGGGTCGCAGCGCAGCGCAGCGTTTGATGACCTCGCTCGTTTCGTCGGTCGAATCGTTGTCAACGACGATCAGTTCGTAACTGTAATCGCCCGCGAACCGCTGCTCATAAAAACGCCGCAGCGTCAGGTCGAGCGATTTCGCGCGATTGCGCGTGCAAATCAGCACGCTGATTTTCATCTACCTTTCTCGGCTCCCTTCCCGATAAACATTGAAATAACGCGACACGATCTTTTCCCAGTCACGCTCACGCGCGACAAATTCTCTGGCTCTCTCCCCCATCGCGCGCCGCACGGTTGCGCTTTCAATCAAACTCAACAAACGTTTCGCCAAAGCTCGCGGGTTCTCCGGTTCGACCAGAAAACCCGTTTCGCCGTCGTTGAACAGTTCGCGCAAACCGCCGACATCGCTGCCGACGGCGACTTTCTCCATCGCCATCGCTTCGAGCGGTTTGAGCGGCGTGGTCAATTCGGTCAACCTCGAACTGACGCGAGGATAAACCAGAATGTCCATTACTGAATAGATCCGCCGCACGTCTGCATGATCCACTTTGCCAGCGAAAACGAAATGATCCCGCAGTTGTCCCGGAACACGTTCTTGCAGCATCCGGTCGGCTTCGCCTTCGCCCACCAGCAAAAGCTTCACGTCGCCGCGTTTGGCCAGGAGCAGGATCATCGCGTCAATCAAATGCTCCAGGCCTTCGTAAAAATAGAACGAGCCGATGAAGCCGATGATCGTTTTGCCGGCGAGGTCGTAGCGGGCGATCAAACGGGCGTCCGGTTCGCGCGGATGAAAGTAGCCGGTGTCAACGCCGTTCGGGATTTCAAAGATTTTGCCCGCATCAATGCCGCGCGAGATCAGATCGGCGCGCAGAGCCTTGCTGATAGTCGTCACGCGCGTAGCCTTTTCCAACGCCGTTTGTTCAAGCTTTCGGGTCAGGCGGTAGCGCAACGAGTTGTAACTGGTTTTGCCTCGGCTGACGGCGGCGTCTTCGTCGTAATAGCGAAGTTCGTAAATCACCGGAAGCTTCAGTTCGCGCGCCGCCCGCGCCGCCGCAAGGCCGTTGATCGAAGGCGAATGCGCGTGGATCACGTCTACCTTCAAACTCCACGCAAGGCGCTCGATCTCTTTTGTCAAAGCGGCGAGGCAGGCGGCCTGATTCACCAGAGGAATCCGCGCCGAGAATCGCGGCCAGCGCAGCCGGTGGTAATCAACTCCATCAATCGTTTCGCATTCGTGTATGAAATCTTCGTGCTTGGGAGATGTGACGACGACCGGGTGCAATCCCAATCGCCTTTGCGCGCGGATTATGTAATCACTGCGGAAGCTGTAGCCGCTGAAGTATGGCAATGAATGATCCAGGACGTGTAGAACTTTCATAGCCGGTCATTGGGCCATTGATCGGAGATCAACTGCCGGCAGCCGCGCGGGTGTTGGGTCTTCCCGGTTTATTCTCGCGCGCTCCGACGGCCTCGATCAGTTCGACCAGTTTTTGAAGCAGCGGCTTCCAATCGTGTTCGGCTTCGACGTAATAGCGCGCCCGCATCTCCAGGCTCTCGCGCAGGCTTTCATCGCGTAAGACTTCGAGCGCCGCGCCAGCGAATCTTTCGGGCGTGTCGGCGATCATCAGGTGTTCGCCGTCAGCGACGCGCAATCCGGCGACGGATTCCGAAGTGGCGATGACAGCCTTGCCAGCCGCCATCGCTTCGA
The DNA here is from genome assembly GCA_022072205.1 of Acidobacteriota bacterium. GTDB lineage: Bacteria > Acidobacteriota > Blastocatellia > RBC074 > RBC074 > JAJVID01. The sequence continues at coordinate 6,329 of JAJVID010000165.1, read as the reverse complement.
GGACTTTGTTCTGGACGCCGCGCGCGATCCGCAGCGGGACAATGCAGACCGCAGCTTCGCGCAAATGCGGGCGCACGTCGTCAACGAAGCCCGTGACGTTGACGCCCGGATACCGGGCCAGCTTTTTCACTTCGGCGGCCGGATTGGCTCCGATGATTGAAAACTTCGCCCGCGATTCGCGCGCGCGGATGAGCGGGAAAACTTCTTCGGCGAAATACCGCGCGCCTTCGATGTTGGCGAAATAATCCATTGCTCCGATGAAAACCAATCGCGGCGAAGTCGTGTCGGGCGGTTGAGTGGAAGGCTGAAAATAATCCAGGTCAACGCCGTTGGTGATCACTCGCAGGCGCGCGCGCCGCGTGAATTCATCCAGTTGATCGAGCAACGCCGCCTCGCGCCGCGTCGTCACGATGGAGTTCGCGAAGCGCGTGACGATCTCGTACTCGTACCTGCGCAATCGCTTCCATTCCAGATCGTACAGACGCGCCATCAACCGGTTCGTTCTGCCTGCGTAATCGCGCCACTTCTCGGAATCAACGTCCACCATGTCAACCACCGTGCGCGAAGCCAGTTCGCGCGGGACGTATTGCGCCATCGTGGACGAATAGACGAAGACCGCGTCGAAATCGTTTTCGGACGCCGCGCGCTCGACCAGTCGCCGCATCTTCCGCAACGCGAAATAGCCGAGTGAGAGCGGGCGCGCGCTGACCAGATTCGCAACCGCCCGCGCTCTTGCCCAGGCGCGGCGCAGCGGAACGATTTCGACCGACGCGCAGATCCGCGCCAGATCAACCTGGTAATTCAAATCGTTCAGATCATCGGCGAAGGCCAGCAGATGAACTTCGTGGCCGCGTTCGACCAGTGATTGAAGCTCGTGAAAGGAACGAATCTTGTCACCTTTATTCGGCGGATAAGGAATTCGATGAGCGATAAAAAGCAACTTCATACAGCTATGGTAGCGATCATTAAGGCAGATACCTCACGATCATCGGTCCGATCAACTTCGTGAAGCTGAGGGGCAATCGCTTCCAAGTTTCAATCAGCAGTTTGAATTTCGGATTCATCGGGTTGAGTTCCGGCATGCGATCAGCGCGCACAAGGAGGAAGTTATAAGGCAGGGGCCTTTCAGCCATTCCCCAACCGCGTTTGAATTCGTAAGAGCCTGTGCCGCGTTTACTGCGGCCAAAATCGAATCTGGAAAATCCGCGCCTCGCCGCTGAGCGCATCAACTCCCAGTACATGAAATTATTGACGCCCGCGCTGTGAAATTCGGGATAGGCTCCGGCGTAGTACGGCGCCACAGTCTCACGAAAATAAAAGCTCAACGCCGCGCCCGCGACGCGCCTTCCCTGCCGGATCAGCAGAATGTCGCTGGCGTCCGGGAATTCGCGCAGGAATTCGGCGAACAATCTTTTGGGAAAGACCGGCGTGCCCAGACGACGCACGCTCGCCGCGTAAGCGTTGTAGAAATCACCCAGCAATTCCTCGCGCCCGATTTGCGCGCTCAGCCCGCGCTTTTCGCCCAACCGGATCATGCGCCGAACGTCGCGCGGGAAGCTTTTCATCAACGCGTCTTCGTCCTCCGTGATCGGATGGTCGAAGGCGGCGTAAAGATTCTGGCGATGAAAACCGGACGCAGCGGAATTGCAATCCCGCGTGTCGCGTAATTCCAGATAATCAACTCTCAAACTTTCGGCCAGCGATCCAGCGGCTTCGATCAATTCAGCGCGAACGTCGTCGTCATCGGCCACGACTCCACCGTAAACCGCGTTCGGTGTCGAAACCAGCCTGGAACCGGACAGCGGGCCGAGCGGAGAATTGGCCACGCGAAACAGCGGCGCTACGCCTGCAATTCGATTGTCCTTCTCCGCATAAATTGAATGCGACGGATAACCCCAGACGCGTTCAACGACGCGCATCCATCCGCTCAAGTGACAGAACGTGGCGTCGTCGGCGCGGCGGACGAATGCGTCCCACTTTTCGGCGCCGGCGTTTGACCAGGTTTTGATCGTAACGATCAATCTCAATCCAGCAGTAATGGTGTCAATGGCGTCAATGGCGTCAATGAATGATCAGTCCATCGGGGCATAGAACGGGTCGGGGCCGATCAGGAGAGGCTCAGCGGATTTCACAGTCTCTCTGCCGAGTCGCAACACGTCGCGCACGGGAGCGAAACGGAAATCCCGGAGCAGTCGCTCCAGCCGCGATTCGGTGAGTCGCAGATTGATCCGGTGCCGCCAGATGTTGAGCCGCGTTCCGGGCAACACGGGTTGATCGGGATCAACTTCCCAGGCGTGAACCATGAAAATCGCCGACTGGCCTTCAATCCGGTTGATGCGGCGCACTCCCCAGCGAAAGACCGGATAAGGCAACAGCCGGAAATAACCGCCTCCGGTCATCGGCAGATTCTGTCCCGCCAGGCGCGTGGTCGAGGGCGGAAATTCGATGATCTCTCCGGCGTCGCAATGGATCACGTAGGGGAATCGTTTTGCGCCGGGAACTCCGTAGCGGTCGTGATGGATCGGGAAGATTGAAGAATCGTAGCGAAAACCTTCTTCGATCAGGATCTCCAGCGCCCAAAGGGTCTGCTTTATTATCGAATAGGTCGGGGCGCGATAGCCTTCGACGGCTACTCCGGTGATGTCTTCGAGCAGCGTCTTTGCGCGGCGCACATCGGCGCGGAAATCCTCGCGCTCCTGGTTGAGAATCAGACGGTGATCGTAGCTGTGGCAGGCGATCTCGTGGCCGGCTTTGAGGATTTCACGCGCCAACCGGGGATGCCGTTCGGCGATCCATCCGAGAATGAAGAAGGTCGCGCGCACGTTGTGGCGCGCGAACATGTTCAGCAGCTTGTGGGTGTTTCGCTCAATCCTTGATTCCCAGCTCGCCCAATCTTCACGGCTGACGACATCGGCGAAAGATTCGACTTGATAGTAATCCTCCACATCCACCGTCAGCGCGTTTACCGGATCGTTTGCGATCTCCATGCAGTTATGACCTGAATTACTTTTACCGCGTTGATTATGAAAACCAGCAGAACAGGACTTCTTACACCTCTTTGTCAAACAGACCTCCGCTGAGGCTTACGCCGATGCGGAGCGCCGAATTTTCGGTCGAGCTTAAGGCTATCTGTCCTTGTCAATTCGCGCCTGGTGATTAATTGATAGCGCCGGGGCCAGAATGTGGGGAGGCATAACATCTCTGTTATTAAACTCCGTACATTGTCAGGGGAAGGCAGATAATAGCTTCGGCGCGGAAACGATTCAAGAGAAAGGCCGAGGGATAAAGTTTTTATTTCCAACCGGATCGCCGGAGCGAGCCGCATCAGCGACGCGATGAACTCGGCTCCGGCGCGCCCGTTAAAATGCAGGCGCAGGCTCGAATCTGAGCATTGAGGGAAGATCGCATTTTACCCACACAGAGCCGGAGTCGAAATTTTCCTCATGATCGCGCGCATCAGACAGCGACAGCCGCCATCGCAACTGCTCTTCCAGCTCTTCCGCGAAACAGCGCAACTGCTCAGGTGTGAAATTCAGTTTGCGCAATTCAGCTTCGATCTTGCGGCGGTAATCGCTGACCGAAGAATCGGAGAGTCCGACCATTTCGGCGATCTCCAGTTGCGACGGTTCGTCCGAATCGAGGAAGCAATGCCACAGGACGCGCCACAATCGCTCGGTTCGTTGCGGGTTCGAGCGCGCCAGCAGGCTGAGATGATCCAGAAACTCCGGCGCCGCGCGCCGCGCTTCCCTTTCCTGCTCCTTCAACAAAGCAAGCTGCTCAGGGCTGGCGTCCGATGAAGCGATCCAGTCGTAATTGCGTCCCTGCCGCTCTTCGTTCACCTCATCGTCAATTGACGACATTTCGGGATCGCAGACCGGCAGTTTCGACAGCGCGAGCCGTCGCAACACGCGCAACGGCGCGGGCGAATCTATCGCCTCGAAAATCTCGACCAGCAACTCGACCAGGTCCTGGTTGCTGACGATGACCTGCGCGTCGCCCGTGCAACCTGCGCGTCGCCGGTTGCGCATGCGCATCGGGACGTGATTGATCAAATCGGCGAACGTGCCGCTGTCTTTGACAGCTTTATTGCCGCTCCATCCGCTCAGGCCGTAAACGGCTTCGGCGGCCTGACGGTATCGGGCGTTCTTTCCGTCGCGTTGTCTGAACTGGCGAAACCGGGGATCGTTTTCCAGCACGCCGCTGACGCGCCGCGCGATGCGATAGTTCTCAGGCCGGCGGCGGCGCAGATTGCCGATCAACAGGTTGGTCAATTCGATCTGGAAGATTTCGCGTTCGATCTCGGCGTCCGACATCTGCGCGACGATGTAGTGCGTGAATCTCCCCTTTTGCAGCAGCAACAGGTAAAGGTCCTGCGTCAGATCGCTGAGCGATGACGAAGGGGTTTGATTGGCTGGCGAGTGGGAGTAACCGAGCGCCGAATACACCAGCGGATGAGCCGAAACCAGCCGGTGCAGGCTGCGCCAGAGCGATTGCGCGTCGCTGTTTTCGATCCTCGCCTTCCACAGCGAAAGTTGTGCGGAGATTTTGCCTGGTGCGGAGATTTTGCCCTGCGCGGCGCCAGCCGTGTGAGGAGGCTTGCTGTTTGAAAATCTGCTTCCGAAAGAGGCGCCGGAAGTCGCAGCTAAAGAGAGCTTCGCCGGAACAATCGGCGAGTCGGGATAAAGAGCTTTCATTATCAATCCTGGAGCGAGTTTCGGACGTGAGAAGTCCGGACGCTTTTCGGCGTCTAGTGTGTGTGTTCAATCCGGCTTCAGCGTCTGTTTTTCAACTCGAGCTATTCAAATCGAGCGCGCCATTAAACACTTCGACGCGCAAGCTGAATGCTACGGTCATCGGGGGCCGGAGCGCTGTTTCGCCGGAACCTGGCGTTCAATTACCGCGCGCGGCTAATAAGCCGAAATCTTTTTCATTCGGAGATTCTCGCGGACTTGCAGTCGTGAGGCTTGCCGCGAGCGTCGGTTTATCATTACCTACTGGCTAGATGGCAAAGGCCGGGAAGAAAGTATCTATCCAATTCACCGCTAAATGGGGCTGTGACTATCTTCGTGTTTAGCTTGGCATTCGGTGTAATGGCTTAATCGAGTGTGCCTGTCGAAACTATCCCCCGTATCAATCCTTTGTTTATCCGTTGTGGGGCAATCAGCGGAGACGAAGCGCAGCAAAAAGACACCCGCTTCTTCTCTAGCTTTCAGTGTTCCTTGTCGGTCAAAAACCCTATTGGCCCGTTCGTCATTCACCGGGCCATTTCCTGAAGCCATTCAAAAAACGGATTCCTCGATCTTCAATTCTGATTCGGAATCTCTCTTGGAATTCTGATTTCCTGATTGGGAATGCGATAAAGCAGCAGTTCGCATCGCAACTAAACTAAAAGGCGCTTTCTAATGAGGTGCGCCAATTAACGCGCGCATTATAGTCACCCTCGCGGAGGCTGGCTAGTGCTTTTTTCCACTTTACAAAAAAGAGTGTGAGAGGCGGAAGCGCCAAAAACAATTCACAAACAAGCCGTCCCTCACACTCATTTTCAGTTGAGCTTACGACGAAGGCCATCCGCCCTGATCGCCGCCCGTCCCGCCGGACTGTGGCGGATAGTTCGGAGGATAGTTTGGCGGATATTGCGGAGGATATTGTGGCGGATATTGTGGCGGATATTGTGGAGGTGGAGGTTGGTCCTTGCGCTTCTCGAACAGCGCGACGCCGAGCAATCCGCCGAGCGTCGAAAACCCGACAAATAAAACAGCAAACATGATCAATCCTGGCAACGCGGCGACGAGCCGTTGCGCGGAAGTTTGATTCGCGCTCGCCTCAATTACTTTTTGCATCATCTCCTGAAAGTCAGGATTCCCGCTCATCTCCGCCATGCGGGAAAGTAATTTCTGTTGCAACTCTTGTCCAACGCCGAGAACGAGCAGCGCGACTTCAATGACTAAATAGAGACCGGCGGCGATCACCCCGGCTATCGCTCCGACTTGCGCCCCCTCTCCATTTTTGATGGGTCGTGGCGTCCGATCAATCAGCATCTTCGCGGCGACAGCGCCTCCGACCAACAGCCAGGCGCAAAAACAGCAATTGGCGAGGTTCAGGCCCGGAATCACCGAGAGAAGTCCGGCGGCCACTCCTCCGATAAGCGCCGGCTGTTTCCAATCGAGTTCATTCATAAACAGTCATCCTCCGTGGTTTGCTCTTACTTCATCGTGAGGTTAATAAATGCGCCGGCTTCAGCAATTCGCCTTCGGTTTTGCCAGGGCGGCGCGCCAATCGTTCAAAGCCGAGACGAGACCCGGCGTTACGTAAAAAGCCACAACCACTCC
>JAJVID010000123.1 GCA_022072205.1 Acidobacteriota bacterium | reverse complement strand
AACTGCTTACGACGCTTCATCCTCATCCAGCCCCAACTCTTTCAGCCGCCGATAGAGCGTCGGGCGGCTGATGCCGAGCAGGCGGGCGGCGGCGGCGCGATTACCGCTGGTTTGCTTGAGCGCCAGCAGCAATCGCTGGCGCTCATCCACTCCGGTGATTTCACTGGCGGGCTGGATGATGTTAGCAAGCCGCCCGAAGATTTCAGGCGGCAGGTCAGCGGGCTGAATGACCGCGCCGCGGCATTGAATGACTGCGGATTCGATAGCGCTGCGCAATTCGCGCACGTTGCCGGGCCAGGCATAGCCAAGCAGGCAGTCCATCGCTTCCGCGCTGATGTCGAGCTGCTCCCGGCCAAAGGAAGCGCGAAACTGTCCGAGGAACCATGCGACCAGCAGCGGCATATCCTCCAACCGTTCGCGCAACGGGGGCAGCTTGATGCGGGCGACGCGGATGCGGTACAGGAAATCTTCACGGAACTCCCCCAGCGCCACGCGTTGATTCAGATCGCGGTGCGTGGCCGTGATGATGCGCACATCCACTTTGCGCGGTTTGTTTTCGCCGAGGCGCGTGATCTCGCGTTCCTGCAAAACACGCAAGAGCGCCGTTTGCACCGTGAGCGGAATGTCGCCGATCTCATCCAGAAAAAGCGTGCCGCCGCTGGCCGCTTCAAACAGGCCGAGTTGATCCGAGACCGCGCCGGTGAACGCGCCGCGTTTGTGGCCGAACAACTGGCTGTTGAGCAGCGATTCGGTCAAGCCGGCGCAATTGAGCGCGATGAATGGTTGGCTTTTGCGCGGCCCTGAATAATGGATCGCGCGTGCGACCAGTTCCTTGCCGGTGCCGGTCTCGCCTTCCAGCAGCACGGTCGTGTCCGTCTGCGCCACGTCGCGCGCCTGTTTGAAGACGATGCGCATCGCGGTGCTTTCACCAATCAACTCGTGGAATTTGGCTTTTTCATCCAGCAGCCGGCGCAGGTCGTAAATTTCCGAGACGTCGTACAGGTAAAAGATTTTGCGTTGGGGGTTGCGCGGGTCGTCGGCGATTTCGATTTCCAACTGATAGCGGCGTCCGCCCGCAGCGTGAATGCTGACCGGCAATCTGGCTCGCTGCTTTTCCGGCAGCGCCAGCAACGACTTGAGCTGGACTTTTTCCTGCTCCGGCAAAGGCAGGAAGCGCTCCCACGCCTGGCCAATGTCTTTCTCCTGCGTCACATTCAGCAAATTCCGGGCAGTCTGACTGAGAAACGAGACGGTTCCGTCCGGTTCAGCCACGAGCACGCCCAGGCGAAGCTGATCGAGCACGGCCAGCAAATCATCGTTGGCTTCCAGCAATTCGCTTTGGGCCAGAGTGAGTTTGCCGAGCGTCTGTTCAAGCTGGCTGTTCTTTTCGCGCACCTGTTCAGTGCGCTGGGTGACGAGCGAGTCGAGTTCCCGCACTCTTTTGATCTGCGCCCGCGTCTTGAAGCGCACGTAGCCAAAAATCGCCCCGGCCAAAGTCAAAACGTACAGCGCATACGCCCACCAGCGGAGCCAGGGCGGGGCGGAAACATTCACCCGCACGGCCAACTCGTTTTCGCTCCAGCGGCCAGCATCGTCGGTCGCCTTGACGCGCAAGGTGTAACTCCCGCCGGCCAAATCGGTGTAAGTCGCCGCGCGTTTCGCGCCGCCGGCAATCCAGTTCTGATCGTGACCTTCCAGCCGCCAGGCGTAATTCGCTTTTTGCGGCTGGCGCAAGCCGAGCGCCGCGAACTCGAAGGTCAGCACGTCATCGCGCCACGAAAAATCCAGGGTCGAAAGGCTGCTGACCACCGGGCCGAATTGGAACGGCTGTTCGTATTTGCGGACTTCGGTCAGCGCCACGGTGATTGGCGATGGGCGATCCTGTATGGCGTCAGGGTTGAAGCGCACCAGACCTTTGACCGTGCCGAACAACAGTTCCCCGCTGCGATGGCGCAACGCAGCGCGTTCTTTGAACCGGTTACCGGGCAAGCCGTCGCTGGTGTCGTAATTGCGTACCGCGCCGCTCACCAGGTCGAACCTGGACAACCCGTTGTTTGTGCCCAGCCACAACCGCCCCTGCGCGTCTTCCTGCAACGAAGCGATGAAATTGTCAGGCAATCCTTCGCGCGTCGTGAAGCGGGTGAAGCTTTCTTTCTGCGGCTCGAAACGATTCAGCCCGTTGGCGGTCGCCACCCAGATTTGGCCTCGGCTATCTTCCAGCCATCCATAAACCTGATCGTCACTCAGGCTGCGTTCATCCGCCGGATTGTGACGAAACGTTCGCCACTGGCCGGTTGCCGGGTCGTAACGCGCCAGACCGCCGAACCGCAAACCCAGCCAGAGCCGTCCCGCCGCATCTTCATGCATCGCAAACGCCGTGTCCGTGTTGATCGCTTTGGGCATTCCCGCCGGTTGAAAAGGCGCGAAGCTGTCGGTGGATGAATCGTATTGTTGCAAGCCATTGAGCCAGGAACTGATTAACAAGCGTCCGCGCCGGTCTTCATAAAATGTGAAAACGGCCGGGTTGGAATTGGCGGGATTTTTGATTTGATAACGTTTGAAGCGGCGCCGCGCCGGATCGAACAGATTCAAACCGCCCAGATCAGTCCCGACCCAGATCCGTCCGGCGCCGTCCTGATAAATCACCTCCACGTCGCTGTCGCTCAAACTGTCAGCGCGGGCCGGATCGTGCTGGTAAACCGTCACGCGCCCGCTGCCCGGATCGAATTGCGCCAGCCCTTTGGTCGTGCCGAACCAGAGGCGCCCCACGCGATCCTCGAACACGGTTTTGACCACCGCTTCTTTCAGTTCAGTCGCGCCGAGCGCGGCGTGGCCGGCCACAAAGTTCGCCGAGAAGCGGTCGTATTTGCACAACCCCTGATGAGTCCCGATCCAAAGCACGCCCGCGCGATCCTCGAACAGCCCGCCTATCGCGTCATTGGGCAGCGAATGCGGGTTCGAGCGATCCGCGCGATAGTGGGTGAAGCTGTCGGAAGCCGGGTCATACCTGTCCAGACCGGCGCCATAAAAACCTATCCACACGCCGCCCTGGCCATCCGCGAATAACACCACTCCACGATTTCCTCCCAGGCTGCCTGGCTGGCCGGGCTTGTAGCTGTAGGTTTTGAAACTGTTGGCGCCGCGATCATACCGGTGGACTTTTCCATACGGCGTGCCAGCCCACAAATACCCAGCGCGATCTTCCACCAGCGCAAAGATCTGATTGACCGGCGCCTCCGGCGGCTCATCCGGGGCCGGCGGCAAACGCGTAAAAATTTGCGAGATTGGATCGAACCGATTCAGGCCGTTGAGCGTGCCCAGCCAATGAATGCCGGCGCGATCCTGTAAACCGCGATAGACGTTGTCATGGCTCAAGCTGTGCGGATTATTGGGATCGTGGCGGTAATGCGTAAAGATGCCGGTGTTGGGATCGAACACATTCACGCCGCCCTGCCGCGTGCCGATCCAGATGCGGCCTGTCTGGTCTTCCCACAGCCCGCGCACCGTATCGTGGCTGAGACTGGCAGGATTGTTGGGATCGTGCCGGTAATGAATAAAGCCGTTGATTTGCGGATCGTACCGATCCAATCCGCCGCCATCCAACCCAACCCAGAGCCGCCCCGCGCGATCCAGTAACAGCCGGAAAACGTCGTTGCGCGCCAGCGAGTGAGGGATTCGCGGATCGTGCAAATACGGCGTCAGATTGTAGCCATCATAGCGAAACAAGCCTGCTTTGGAGCCGATCCAGAGAAAGCCCTGCCGATCCTGCACAATGTCGCCGATTTCGATTTCGGAAATAATGTGACCAGTGGCGACCTGCTGAAATTTCAGTTCTGGCGCGGGCTGGGCATGCAGAAGCGGGACCAGCCAGACTAACAAACCGCAAGTAAACAGGCATGGCCATTGAACGAAGCTCTGGGGGAGTGGTCCTCTCATGCGCGTTAAGGCTCGCAATCAGTCTTGCCCTTCCTTATCCCTCGCCTGGAAAGGGTCCATGTGGTGAGCAAAAGCAATGTCATCCGTTGTTGCAGGAGTGGGAGGAAAGTATATGCAAGTTGAACTCACCCGCTCAACCGCCCCGCAAAAAACTTGCAGGCGCCGAGCGTCGTCGTGGCGATCAGTTCGCCCGAACCGACGATTGACGCGGCCAGGATCATTCCGGGACCGATGCGTTTGAGCGTGTCGAGGAAAGTTTTCGGAGGCTCAATCACTTCCTCCGGCCTAAGCTGATACGGATCGTTGATGTCGGACATGCGATGTTAGTCCTCTTCTCTCAGGGAGAGTTTGGGCAGATCGGTTGTTGTTAGAAATTTGGTCCTTGAATCGGATTTGCAGCGGCGAGGATTCTACACGTTCGCGGCGGGATTGCGAATGTCGGCGGAGCAAATGCGCCATTGGGACGGTCATCGCAGCGCCCTCGCCCATCTGGCATATACATTGCCGTTGCCGGTGAGCGTCGAGTTAATCGCAATCCATTTGAACTCATGTTGAGCAAGAGAAAAACTAAAGATGAGGAGAGAAAGATGAAAAGATCAAGTGCGAAATCAATCCATCCGGTCATTCTGGCAGTAACTATGATCCTTCCGCTTGGCGTCGCCGCGCAGACGCCCAGGCCGGTCCAACCGCGCATCGGCATTCCGCGCAAGCTGACGCTGGCGCAAGCCGAACAATTATTATTGCAACGCAACCTGGAAATACTGGCTGCCAGATATCAAGTAGACTCCTTCCGCGCGGCCAGGCTGATTGCAAGCTTCAAGCCCAATCCGGTGATGACGCTCGGAATGGAACAGATTGTCTTCTATTCACCGCTTGCGGGGAGCTATCCGCGATTCTTCACCACCGACGGCGACGCTGGCGCGCAGCCTACTTATACCCTCCGCGTGGACAAAATCTGGGAGCGCGGCGGCAAACGCGAACTGCGCACCGGACTGGCCGATTACCAACTCCGGGCCGGCGAAGCGCAATTGCTCGACGCGGCGCGCACGCAGCTTTATCAATTGCGGCAGGCTTTCACCACCGCCGCGCTGGCGCGCGAAAACCTGCTGCTGGCCGAAACCGAGAGACAGGAATACGAGCAGACCGTCCGCCTGACCGAAGCCAAAGTCGAAAACGGCGATCTGGCTCGCGTCGAACTATATCGCGCGCAGGTGGCCGCCCTGCCATACCAGCAGGCCGTGCAGCAGGCGCGGACGTCTTATCAACAGGCGGCGCGCGACATCATCAACCTGCTCGGCGCGCGCGTCGAAGATGTCGCGCTGGCCAGGCCCGCCTTTGAAAATAACAAGACTCAGATGGTCAAGGCGTCGTTTAACCCCGATAAAACCGGGGTTGATCCGAATGGCGGGGCGCCGCCCGGCGACGCGCCGATCGAGATCGAATTCAAATTCGATGACCGCCCGATCATTCAAACGCTGGCCGAACTTCGCAATATCGCGCTGATCGAACGGCCTGACGTGATCGCGGCGCGACGGCTGTCCGACGCCGCAATGAAAGGCATTGCGCTGGCCCAGGCTCAGCGCACGCGCGACATCCTGATCGGCTCGTTTTATCAGCGCGTCGGCTCGGATCACAGCCTCGGCGTCAACGTCGCGTTCCCGCTCCTTGTTTACAATAAGGGTTACGCCGCGATTGCGCAGGCCAAAGCCCAACAGGAGTCCGCCGCCTCACTGGCGCGCGAGGCCGAGTTGCAAGCCCTGACCGATGTCGAGAAGGCTTATCTGGCTTATCAATCGGCTCGTCGTATCCTGGACATTTACGACGCAACTACGCTCGAACGGGCGAGCAAGCTGAAAAACATCGCAGCGTTCAGCTACAAGGAAGGCGCGACCAGTCTGTTGGAACTCCTCGACGCCGAACGCGGCTACAATCAGACAGTCAGTTCTTACAACCAGGCCCGCGCCGATTACCAGTCGGCGCTCTGGCAATTGGAACAGGCCATCGGCAGGCCGCTGAGGTAGATCAATGTCCGACAAGCTGCCGGCTTGCCGGACATTTTGGGAGGAAGAAGAATGCGACCGAAGCTGCCCGACACAGCGACGATGTCTTTATGGACGATCAACCGAGAGAACCTGTTGAGGAGCCGGTTCCCGATCCCCTCCCGCCCAGGCCGCCGCGCTCGCGCAAGCGAATCCATCTCGCCGCCGCAATCATCCTGATCGCTCTCCTTGCGGGCCTCTTCGCGGGATTGATTTACAGGCGCTATCGCTCGACGCATCAGGCGCCTCCGGCGAAGAACGTCGCTCAGTCTGAAGTCCCTCCAAACGTCGTCTTCGCGAATGAAATGCAATTGAAGAATCTGACCATCGAACCCGTCGCCGCGATGAATTTCACGGTTGACCGCGATGTGACCGGCAGGATCGGATTCAACGAAGATCGCCTGACGCCGGTCTTTCCGGCTTATTCGGGCCGCGTCGTCGAGGCGCTCGCCACCAAAGGCCAGGTCGTGCGCAAAGGGCAGCCACTGCTCGTCATCGAATCGCCCGATTATGTCGAGGCGCAAAACAATCTGACCGCCGCGCGCAACGACGTGGAGAAAGCGTCGGTCAATTTGAAGACGGCGGAAGTGGTCGCCGAACGCGCGCGAAAGCTCTTCAGCTACGAAGCCATCTCTAAAAAAGATTTGCAGAGCAGCGAGGCGGCGCTGGCGCTGGCCGAGAGCGAATGCCAGCGCTCGGTGGCCGCGCTGACCGTGGCGAGAGCCAGACTGGCGCTGTTCGGTAAAACTCCCGCCGACATCAACAGGTTGAAACCGGGCGCTGACAGCCGCATCACAATCTCCGCGCCAATCTCCGGCACGGTCGTTGATCGGCAAGTCGGGCCGGGGCAATTTCTGAAGGCCGATACGACGACGCCGCTTTTTCAAATCTCCAATTTGTCGGAGCTGTGGATACATGGCGACGTGTTTGAAAGCGATCTGGTCCGGATTCGGTTGGGCGCGCCGGTTGAAATCAGCGTCGAGAGCTATCCGCACCGCGTCTTCCTGGCGCGTATCTCGTTCATCAATCCGACGGTTGATCCGGCGACGCGCACGGTTCACGTGCGTTGCCTGGTCAGCAATCCGCGCGGACTGCTCAAACCCGATATGTTCGTCATGATGAAAATCGCCGCCGCCGCCATAAAGTCGGTTCCGGTCGTTCCGGCAAGCGCGATTGTCGGGCGCGGCGAAATGTCGTTCGTGCTCGTCGAAGAAGCTCCGGGACGCTTCCGCAAACGAAAGGTCGAAATCGGCTATGAGGTGGATGGCAAGGTGATGATCAAAAGCGGTCTTGAGATAGGCGACCGAATCGTGACGAAAGGCGCGGTGTTGCTGCTTTGAAAATCATCTCCTGGGTACGCGTCGCTTCCAGCGCGCCATTCGGCGAAAGACTTATTGAAAGTAAACAGGTCTTTCGCCGAATGGCGCGCTGGAAGCGACGCGTACCCAGGAATCGTGGGAATTGAAATGAACAGATTCATCGAAATAGTGTTGCGCGAACGGGTGATGGTGATGGCCCTGGCCGCTGCGTTATTGGTGGGCGGCGCATTCGCGCTGAAGTATCTCAATATCGAAGCTTACCCGGACCCTTCGCCGCCGCTGATTGAAATTATCGCGCAACAACCAGGCTGGTCAGCCGAAGAGATGGAGCGGCAGATCACGATCCCGCTCGAAACGCATCTCAATGGCATGCCGCAACTCGATCATCTGCGTTCGATCTCGCTCTTCGGACTGACTGACATCAGGTGTTATTTCGCGTACGGCGCCGATTATTACTTCAGCCGGCAGGAGGTGCTCAACCGATTGCAATTGACGGCGCTGCCCGCGGGTGTGCAGCCGACGCTCTCACCGGAATCCGCCATCGGCGAAATCTATCGCTACGAACTCCGTGGCGACGGTTATTCGCTGATGGATTTGAAAACGACGCAGGATTGGGTGTTGGAGCGCAAGTTCAAACAGGTTCCGGGCGTGATTGACGTGGTCGGTTTCGGCGGCCATACCAAACAATTCCACGTCGAGCTTGATCCGAACAAGCTGATTCTGTTCGGCGTCTCCGTGCCGCAGGTGATGCAGGCGATAGCCGACAGCAACGCCAACGTCGGCGCGAACTATCTGGAACTCGGCGAGCAGAGCTACAACGTGCGCGGTATCGGACTGTTCCGGAACACCGAGGACATCGGCAATGTCGAGGTCGCCGAAAGCAACGGGACGCCGGTTTACGTCAAACAACTCGGTGAGGTCAGCATTGGCGCGAAGCAGCCGCTGGGCCGTGTCGGGCGCGATTACAACCCGGACATCGTGCAGGGCGTGGTCTTGATGCGCAAAGGCGAAAAATCCAGGCCGACGCTCGAAGGCGTTCACAAGAAGGTCGAAGAGCTGAACAACGGCGCGCTGCCGAAAGAGATGAAAATCGTCCCGTATTACGACCGCTCCGACCTGATCAGAATCACCACCCACACGGTCACCGACACGCTGATCAAGGGAATGGTCCTGGTGACGTTCATTCTGCTGGCGTTCCTCGGTCATCTGCGCGCCGCGCTGGTGGTGGCCCTCTCGATCCCGCTCTCGCTGATGTTCACGTTCATCGTGATGGTGATTCGCGGCGATTCGGCCAACCTGATTTCGATGGGCGCGATTGACTTCGGGATCATCGTGGACGCTTCGGTCGTGATGATCGAAAACATCGTCCGGCATCTCGGCGAAGCCTCGCCGCCCGGCGCCGACGTAAAACACACAGTGGCGGCGGCGGCGCGCGAAGTCGTCAAGCCGATCATTTTTTCAACGGCGGTCATCGTCGCGGCTTTCCTTCCGCTGTTCACGATGACGGGTGTCGAAGGCAAGATCTTCGGCCCGATGGCGATGACTTACGGCCTGGCGCTCTGCGGCGCGTTGATTCTGGCGCTGACCTTTTCGCCCGCCATGGCGTCGCTCGCGCTCAAGCCGGGGCGCAGCGAGCGCGAGACTTTCCTGGTCAGATGGATTCGCGCAGGCTACAACCGGGCGCTCCGCGCCGCGTTGGCCAGTCCCCTTATCACGCTCGGCCTGGCGATGATTGCGCTCGTCGCGGGCGGCGCGATGTTCACCCGGCTCGGCGGCGAGTTCATGCCGAAGCTCGAGGAGGGCAATATGTACGTGCGCGCCACGATGCCCAACTCGATCTCGTACTCTTACGCCAGCCAACTCGCCAACCAGATGCGCTCGGTCTTCAAAAAGCATCCCGAAGTGACCACCGTCATCAGCCAGCTTGGCCGCCCCGACGACGGCACCGACCCAACCAGTTACTTCAACTGCGAATTCATCGTCGAACTGAAGCCGTTCGACCAGTGGCCGAAGGGCCGCAGGAAAGCCGACCTGATTAAGGAGTGCGAAGCCGAACTGAAACAGATTCCCGGCGTGGATTACAACTTCTCGCAGGCGATTCAGGACAACGTCGAGGAGGCGATGTCGGGCGTCAAGGGCGAAAATTCGATCAAGCTCTTCGGCGACAATCTGGAACAGCTCGACGCGACGGCCAACCGGATCAAGGACGCCATCGCGGATGTTCCCGGCGTGACCGACCTCGGCATCTTCGTCGAACTCGGCCAGCCGAACCTGCTGGTTCGAGCCGACCGCGAGCAGGCGGCGCGTTACGGCATACTGGCGGGCGACGTCAACGCGACGGCGCAGGCGGCCATCGGCGGCCAGGCCGTGACCCAGTTTCTCGAAGGCGAAAAACGTTTCGATGTCGTCGTGCGCTTCCTGCCGCCGTTTCGCCAGAGCGTAGAGACGATCAGCGACATCCGGATCAATTCACCCGGCGGCAAGCGCATCCCGCTCAAACAACTGGCCGAGGTCGCCAAACAGACCGGCGCGGCGTACATTTACCGCGAAGACAACGCCCGCTACATCCCGATCAAATTCAGCGTCCGCGGGCGCGACCTGGAGAGCACGATTGAAGAGATCCAGTCGCGGATCAAATCGCGGGTACAACTGCCCGCCGGGCATCGCTACGAAATCGCGGGCGAGTTTCAGGAATTGCAGGGGGCGCTGGCCCGATTGGAAATCACCGTGCCCGTCAGCATTCTGCTCATCTTCTTCCTGCTTTACACGCTGTTCCGCAGCGTGGGCGATGCGGCGCTGCTGCTCGGCGCGATGCCGTTTGCGCTCGTCGGCGGCGTGGCCGCGCTGCTCGTCACCGGGACGAGTTTCAGCATCTCCTCGGCGGTCGGCTTCGTCTCGCTCTTCGGGGTTTCGGTGCTGGGCGGCGTGATCCTGATCTCGCGTTTCAAACAATTGCGCGGCGATGGAATCCCGCTGCGTGAAGCCGTCGAGCACGGCGCCGATCTGCAATTGCGCCCGGTGTTGATGGCTGCGCTGGCTGCGGCCATTGGATTGCTGCCGGCGGCGATCGCCACCGGCATCGGTTCTGAAACGCAGCGCCCGCTGGCGCGTGTCGTAGTTGGCGGGATGATCTCTTCGGCGGCGGTGATTCTGCTTGTGTTGCCGGCGGTCTACCTGCTG
>JAJVID010000179.1:5707-10599 GCA_022072205.1 Acidobacteriota bacterium | reverse complement strand
GCCAACGCCGATTGGGCCGGAGCGCTCCACGCCACCGGCGTGGCCGGGGCCGGGGCCTCAGTGGACATCACGCTCACCCTGCGCGACCTGACTGCCGGACGCGACGTGGCGAGCGCCACAATCTTCGAGGACGATGTCTCCGGCGGGACCGCCGGCTCCGACACCTCCAGCCCCATCGGAAGCCGGCAGATCAGCTTCCAGGCCAACGTCACTCGCGGCCATTCATACCGCCTGATTTTCCGCATCGAATGCTACGCCACGACGGGAGTGAT
The DNA here is from genome assembly GCA_022072205.1 of Acidobacteriota bacterium. Taxonomy (GTDB): domain Bacteria; phylum Acidobacteriota; class Blastocatellia; order RBC074; family RBC074; genus JAJVID01. The sequence goes on along the minus strand of JAJVID010000179.1, from coordinate 10,327 downwards.
CATCGGCGGGGCGGGCAGCATCTTCACCCCGGTCGGCCCTCTGTCCCGGCAGGCGAGGCTGAGTTCTCTTTCAATCCAAATTGGGCCGGATCAGCAGGAACTGCTCGAAATGATCAAAGCCGATTTAAGCGCGTTGACCGACGAGGTCGCCACGATCAGAGTGCTCGTCGAAAACACCAACAACCTCGTCAACGAGCGTCTCGATGTGGCCGTCTCGACGCGCGCCTCGCAGGTGAGCGTCAACAACGTGCAGAACACCGTCAACGTCATCAACGCCAAGGTTGACGACCTGGCCGACAAGCTCATGAAGTTCCAGCGGGACGCGCTGCGTTCGGAAATCGAAGCCGCGCTGGTCGAAGGCGACCGCTATAACGTCACGTGGTACCAAACGCCACAGGCGGCGGGCGGCCATCTGGAGCTGGTGCGCGAGATTGTACAGGAGACGATTAACGAAGCGGTCAGAGCCGGAAGGCCCGATTTCCCCGGGAGCGCCCTCAACCTGGCGCGCGCGTGGCTGGCGAGAGGCGTCGCCGCATACGCCGCCAAGAGTTATAAGGACGCTTACGATTATTACCGCGCGGCGTACCTGCACCTTTCGATCGTGCCGGGCAACCATCATCCTTAAACCGTCGAGCGTACGTAGAGCCGCTGATCGTCAATTCCCTTCGCAAAGAGCGCGACGCGATTGCCCAACGCCGCAGGCGCGAGCGCTGTATTCGTCACCCCGGAATTCGGCAATACGTTCCACCCGCTCCACGCGCCGGTATCGCTTGCGACGTTGACGTAAGGCCGCTGGTCAACGCCTTTGAGAAAGAGGAATAGCTGGCCTTCAGTCGTAACCGCCGAGATCGGCGCGTCGGTGCGGCCCGCGCCTGGGACTTCAGCCCACGGCGTCCAATCGCCATCAATTGTGCGGGCTTTGAGCAGGATGCGGTTTGAATATAAACCCTTGATGAAAACGTAAAGCTCGTCCTGGAACGTTGCGACCGTTGGCGTGACATCTGTGCCTCCGCCTCCGGGAATCGAATACCAGCCGCTCCAGTAACGCCCGCCGGGAGCAAGCTCGTTAAGATAGATGCCGCGATCAGCGCCGATCGCGCACACCACAAGCCGTCCGTTCACCGTCGCGCAGGCGCAACCAGTGTTGGTCAACAATCCGCCGGGAACTTCTTCCCAGGGCTGAATCGTCAGTTCGTCCTCAACTGCGTTGTAGAACTTGTGGAGAATCCTTCCGTCCGATTGCGCCGCGAAGGCGTACATCCGGTTGTTGTGGCGCGTGCAGGCCAGAGCGTGCGGCGTCGTCAACCCGGCGGAGTCGCGCCGCCACCCGCGCCATTCGCGCCCGTCGAGCGGGTCTTCGGGCCTGTTGGCGGCGAGTTGCTGATCGCGCGCCTGAGTGCTGTTGAGATAAATTTCGCGGTCGCTCAATCCTTTGGCGAATAGAACGATCTGATCGAAAGCGTCAGTCGCGGCGGCAGGCGCCTGGTCGGTTGTGAAACCGCCTGGCGCCAGTTGCCAGTCAGTCCAATTCGGAATGCGAGGGGTTTTGACCGCAAAGCATCCGGCTTCAAGCTCAGTGCCCTGCACGTAAAAACCCGCCGTTGACCATCGTCCGGGCACGCAGCCCACCTGCTGTTGAGTGTAACGCGCGCCGTCCCACGCCACTTCCCACAACTCGCCGGTCATTTCGTTGACGACGATCATCCGCCCAAGCCGGTTCAGGAACTGGCTCGAACTGACCGAAAGAAGGCGGTTCTCGCGCTCGCGGTCGAAACAGAGTTGGGTTTGAAAATACGTGCCGCCGTTCGGCGGGATGAACCGAATGTCTTCGGCGGCATAGCCGATGTTGGCCAGCAGGCTTCGCTCGCCATCTTTGCTGATCGCGTAAATTTCACCGCCGTGCGGGTCGTCGTCGCTGTAACCTTCGACGCCGATGATCATCTGTTTTGCGAACGGGCCGAATGTAGCGGGCGCGACCTCGACGCCTTCCAGCCGCATAACCAGATCGAAATGCAGAGTGAAACTGCCGTCAGGATTGACCAGATAGATTTTGCCATTGGCTTCGACCGCGATCATGCGCCCGCCGAATTCGCCTTCGGTGTCGAAACAGATGCCGCCCCACATCCCGCCGCCATCGCCGAAGCCAACCCAGTTGTCGGCGATCACATCGCCGTTCGCCGAAAGCCTTGAAATTTCAGTCTGCGGCCCGCGGCCGATGAAGACATCGCCCGGCGTGAAACCCGCGTCAACCGGCGGCCCCGATTCGGGCACGATGGCGATTTTCGATTCGACGCGCCGGAACATTTGATAATCGGGCGCGAACCGCGCGCGCGAGCCGTTGAACGCCACGGTGTTGATGGTCTGCGTCCTGGCCATGACATCGCCGTGATAAGGCGAGAGCGAAACCAGCAGCCGGTCAAGCCGAGGGTGATAAGCGACGCCCTTCGGGTTGACGGTCTCGCCCGGCATGATTGATTCGTCGAAATCGCCGCGAAAATGAACGAGTTCAGTGAAGCGATACGGATATTCCGAAGGCGGAAGAGTCACGGCGATTGGGGTGGCGGGAGTAAAAGCCATGTCCAAAATCCTGGGTTGTTGAGGGGGCGTAAGTTGAATGATCGGGAAGAGAGATTATGGAATAAACGGAAAAGACGGAACAGACGGAAACCGATTTACGAAAATCCTTCGTCTGTTCCGTCTTTTCCGTTTATTCCGTAATCTCAATCTGCGCTCGCGGTCGCGCCCTGCAATCGGTTGGCGTAAAGCGGGAACCGCGCAGTCAATTCCTTCACCTGCGTTTTCACGCGCTGCCTGACCGAATCATCTTCCGGCGCCTGCAACACGTCGGCGATCATCCGCGCGATTTGTTTCATCTCGGCTTCGCCCATTCCGCGCGTGGTTACGGCAGGCGCGCCGATGCGGACGCCACTCGCTTTCATCGGAGGGTTGGTGTCGAAAGGAATGGCGTTCTTGTTGACCGTGATGATCGCGGCTTCAAGAGCCTTCTCGGCCTCCCTGCCGGTGATGCCTTTCGAGAAAACATCAACCAGAAAGACGTGGTTGTCGGTTCCGCCTGAAACGATGCGGAACCCCGCGTCGCCGATTGCTTCGGCCAGCGCCTTCGCGTTTTTCAGAATCTGTTGCTGGTAAGTTTTGAATTCGGGTTGCAGCGCTTCTTTGAAGCTGACCGCTTTGGCCGCGATGATGTGGACGAGCGGGCCGCCCTGAATGCCGGGGAAGAGGTTGCGGTCGAGGTCTTTGGCGAACTGTTCCTTGCACATAATCAACCCGGCGCGCGGGCCGCGCAGCGTCTTGTGCGTAGTGGTCGTCACGAAATCGCAGTGCGGAACCGGCGACGGATGCAATCCCGTCGCAACCATCCCCGCGATGTGCGCGATGTCGGCCATAACCAGCGCGCCGACGCTGTGCGCGATTGCGGCGATGCGCTCGAAATCAATCACGCGCGAATAGGCCGACGCGCCGCACACCACCAGCTTCGGCTTGTGCTCGTTCGCCAGCCGCTCCATCTGCTCGTAATCAATCGTCTCGTCTTCGCGCCGCACGCCGTAAGCGACAACCTTGTAACTCTTGCCCGAAAAATTGAGCGGGTGACCGTGCGTCAAATGCCCGCCGTGCGACAAATCCATTCCCAGAACCGTGTCGCCGTGCTGACAAGCCGTCAGATAAACGGCCATGTTCGCCTGACTGCCCGAATGCGGCTGAACGTTGACGTGTTCGGCGCTGAACAAATCTTTGGCGCGCTGGATGGCCAGCGACTCGACCACATCGGTGAATTCGCAGCCGCCGTAATAGCGTTTGCCCGGATAACCTTCAGCGTATTTGTTCGTGAAGACCGACCCGGCGGCTTCGAGCACTGCTTCGGAGACGAAGTTTTCCGAAGCGATAAGTTCAAGTCCCTCGTTCTGGCGCCGCGTTTCGTTCTGAATCGCGGCGTAAATTTCAGGATCGGCTTCGGCTAATGAACGGGAATGATTGTTTTGCATAGTCACCTATTTTCGCGGGTTATTTTCCTTTTCGATTCTTGCGATCTTTTCGATTCGGCGCTCGTGGCGTCCGCCTTCAAAATCAGTAGTCAGAAACGCGCGGACGATCTTATCAATGGTTTCCTGCGGCGTGGTGCGCTCGCCGACGGCGACGATGTTCGCGTCGTTGTGTCGTCGGGCGAGTTTCGCGGTCTCTTCGTTCCAGGCCAGCGCCGCGCGCGCGCCGGGAACTTTGTTCGCCGCGATTTCCATGCCAATACCGCTGCCGCAAACCAGGATGCCGCGTTCGGCCTCGCCGCTCGCTACGCCCTTCGCCACGCGCTCAGCGTAATCGGGATAATCAACCGAATCGAGCGAATTGGTTCCCAGGTCTTCGTAATTCACGCCCATTTCATCCAGAGTTTTCTTGATGGCTTCTTTGCCGCCGAAACCGGCGTGATCGCTGGCGATCAGGACTTTTTTCATAACAGACGCTTCCTTCAAGGATTTTATTGCGGGAGAAGGATGATTGATTACCAGGCCGGTATGCTAACGCAGGAACTCGCGGGTTGTCGAATAGGGATTGCGGATTGCGGATTGCGGATTGCGGATTGCGGATTGCGGATTGCGGATTGCG
>JAJVID010000179.1:0-5607 GCA_022072205.1 Acidobacteriota bacterium | reverse complement strand
CTGAGCTGACTGAATGAAATCATCTCTCATCTCCTCCCTTCATTCCGCATTCCGCATTCCGCATTCCGCATTCATGTTGGTTTTCGCCGCGATGTCGCTGGTTTCGTGGCGGCGGTGGACTTCGCCAATCGCCGATAGCGGGCGCGAAATGGATTTGCCGCTGCGCCTGCTCAATGGCGAATTGCTTTACCGCGACGCGCATTACATCTATCCGCCGTTTTCGCCCTACTTCAATTCGATGCTTTACCGCGTCTTCGGCGCGCATCTGGACGTGTTGCAGGCGAGCGGAATCGTTTGCGCGATTTTGATTACGTTTTTGTGCTACCGCATTGCGCGCCGATTGCTCGCGCCGGCTGAATCAGCGCTGGCGACGGCCGCGATAATTTTGTTGTGCGTTTTCAAACCGGCGGGCAATCTGATCTCGCCATACGCATACGCGGCGCTGCACGGGATGATCTTCGCGCTTGGCGCGCTGCTGCTGACGCTGCGTTACGCGGAGTCAGAGAGGCGGCGGGAATTGATCGGCGCAGGCGTTTTGATCGGGCTGGCCGCGATTACCAAACAGGAGTTCGCGCTGGCCTGTAGCGTCACAGTCACGGCTGCGGTTATTTATCTGCATCGGACAAATTTCAGAAGGCTCGCCGCCGATCTGTCGTTCGCCGCCGCGCCCGCGCTGTTGATCGCGTTGCCGGTTTACGCGGCGCTGCTCGAATTCATCGGCTGGAAGATCATTGTCGAAGACTGCCATCTGTTTTACACGCATCTGCCCGCGTCGCTGGTTTTCTACAACTCGCAGCGAACCGGATTCGACCGTCCGCTATTTTCGCTGATCCAGATGATCGGCGCTGCGGCGGTCGCAATCGCGGCGATGAGCGGGGTTGTTCTGCTAGGCGACCGATCGCGCAAAACCCTCCGCTTGGCCGGCCCGGTGTTCGCTGCAGCTTCGGCCGCATTTATTTCGATCAGATGGCTCGCGGGCAAACAATGGGACGGCAGTCCCGTGCGAGCTTTGCCGCTGCTGCTCGTTGCGATTTTGATTGTCGAATGGCGGCGCAAAAGCCGGGAGCAGGGAAGCGCGCCCGGTTCGCCCGCGCTCTTCATCATCGCCGCTTACAGCCTGGCGATTCTTGCGCGCGTATCGTTACGCGTGCCGAGCGGCGGCGCGTTCGGCGGATTTTTCCTGCCCACCTCGCTGATCCTTTTCTGCTGGCTCTTCACGCGCGAATTGCCCGCCTTAGTTGAAAAATGGACTGGGCAGGGGATTTCAACGAGGCGTTTGAGGTTGGCCGCGTTCGGATTGCTGGCCGTGACTCTGCTGGCCACCGCGATAGTTTACGGTGTGCGTTACCGCAAAAACTTCAGCTATGAAATCATCGCCGAGCGTGGCCATCTCTTCGCGCCGAAAGTTACAGGACAGGCGATTGACGAGGCTCTAAGGTTTATCGAATCGCACACCGCGCCCGGCGAATCAATCGCTGTCTTTCCCGAAGGCAGCGATCTGGCTTTTCTGACCGGACGGCGAACGCCGTTCCGCCACCAGATTTTGATTCCGGGATTGATGAGCGAAGAGGACGAGCGAAAGGCGATTGAACGGTTGCGGCAGGAGCCGATCCGTTACGTGTTCGTCGTCAACCGTCCAATGCGTGAATTCGGCGCTGAGGCTTTTGGCCGCGATTTTTACACGAAGCTGGGCGCGTTGATTGATGAGCGTTACCGGCTGGTCAAAGTTTGCGGCTCATCGCGCGACGAGCGGTTGCAGATCGGCGCTCCGGTCTTCTTCATCAATATCTTCGAGAGCCAGAACGTCGCGCGTTAAGGCCTCCGTCGGTTCATTTCTTCAATTTCGGCGGCTCCACGGTTTTCATCTCGCTGACCAACTGTCCCCATTGCCCCTGCTCTTTGCGGAAAACCTCCTCCACCTGATTGACATAAATTTCCAGCCCGGCTTTGTAATCCGTCTCGTTCGACGCCTGTTTCAGTCCGTAAACGCTCGCCTCCGCTTTGTGCAGAGCGCGAAAGGCGTCCTGGTAGAGCTTGGACTGTTGATCGAAAGCGAAGAGGGAAGTGTAAGCCGTAAGCGCCGTCGAGATCGCGGGCAGGATCACGCTCAAGACAACCCACAAGGGTTTTGGCTGAATGCTCGCGGCTGTCAAAACCGAAACCATCGCCGTCAGAAACATCAACGCTCCGGTCAGGATGACCGCCTGCCGGCGCGCCTTCTCGAACTCGCTGTGGCGGGCATTGTAAAACCTGGCCTGATCGTCGTGACGGTGAGTTTGATAAATATCCAGAAACTGCTCGTGGCGATTGCTCATAACCAATCCTTTTTTGATCACTCATTTAACATTGGATTCGATCTCCGCCACGCGGCGGATCAGGTTCTGCGCGCGGTCGGCGTCGTTCGCGTAATTTCCCAGCCGGCCCAGAAAGAGAAAATATTCGGCGCGCAGCGTCTCGGCCTTTAGCCGGTCGGAGAAATACTTCTTCTGCGCGCCGAACTCGCGGGCGATGACCGAAACCATGGTCAGAGACGCCGCAACAGCGGCTTCAGCGACGCCAGGCCAGGCCGCCTTCACATTAGCCGCCTGAATCGCGCCCAGCGCGGTGGCGATGACGCCGCCAACGATCAGAATGATCTGCTGCAGCCGGAACTGGTTCTGCGCGCTCAAAGCGGCGTTGTCCAATTCCCGGAAGTGGGGCATCAACTCACGCTCAAGAATGTCGAAATCGGCTTTGAAGTCCGGGTATTTTTCCCTGCAGTCGGAATACTGGTCGTCAGGAGCGAGATGAATGATCTGCTCCCCTTCCTTCGGACGCCAGCGCAGCTTCGGCAGGCGTTTGAATAATGTGATACTTCTCAACATAGCTCCTCCATTAGCTCGCGAACGCGCTGGCTTCTTCAGCCCGCGAACGCGCTATCTTCATTTAGCCCGCATTCGCGGGCTGAGGAAACCAGGCGGTAAAAATTTTCAGTGCTCTTTGACTTCAGAGCGTGAGAGCAAAAACGCGGAGGCAATGATGATCAATGCGACGCCTTCGACGAGCATGATGTGCGGCAGGTAGAAACGTTTCGAGAGCAATCCGGTCACGAGGCTGCCGAGCGGCATCCCGCCACGGAACGCGACCATGTAAATGCTCATCACGCGCCCGCGCATGTCGTCGGCGACGATCAATTGCACCAGCGACATGATCATCGCAAACAGGATCATCATAAAAATTCCGGCCAGGAACAGAATCACATAAGCCAGCCAGACCAAAGGCGTCAGCGAAAACGCGATGATCATCGCGCCGAAACAGACTTGCATGAGCAGCGCCTTGCGGCCTTTGTTGGCGATGTTGCCCAGCCCGGCGGTGATCAAAGCCCCGGCGACGGCGCCGACGCCTGAGACGGCCACCATTCGGAAATTTCCTTTGGCGCCGATGTGGAAGACGTCGCGTGCGAAGACCGGCAGAAAGGTCATCATCTGCATGCCGAAAAAAGTGCTGGCGAAGGCGAGCAGCGTCAACGAGCGCAGCCCTTCGCTGTGCCAGACGAAATCCAATCCTTCGCGCATCTGGCTGCGCATTCCTCCGGCGGCCGGGCGCGGAATGTGGCGCACGCTGAGCGACATCAACGCGAAGATCACGACCATGAATGAGAGGCCGTTCAATCCGAAGCTGACTGAGGCGGCGACCATCTGGTCGGCGAAAACCGCGAAAGGGAAATTGCCGATTGATCCGCCGACCACGCGCGCAAGCTGGAACTGAATCGAATTGAGCGCGATGGCGTTCTGCAGGTCTTTTTTATCAACCAGCATCGGAATCAGCGACTGATAGGCCGGGCCGCCGAAGGCCTGAACGCATCCGGTCATGAACGCCAGCGTCAGCGCGCTCCAGACCAGGATCATGTTCGGAACTTTGAAATAAGCCAGCGCCGCCAGCGTTAACGCGAAGGTCAATTGCGACCATTGCGACGTGAGCAGAATGCGCCGCCGGTCGAAGCGGTCGGCCAACACGCCTCCGATCAGCGTGAAGATCAATATCGGCGCGGTGCTCAGGAACCCGTTATAGCCGAGGTAGGAGGGGTCGTTCGTCAGTTGGAGCAGAATCCAGGCCAGCGCTGTTTCCTGCAGCCACGTGCCTGAACTGGAAGTGAACGCGCCGAACCAGAGCAGGCGGAAATCGCGGTAGGTGAAAGCGTGGAAGACCCGCGCGAGAGTGATGCGTTTCTCTTCGACGGCGACGGTAGGCGTTTCAGGCGCGGTGAGAGGTTTGGACATTTGATGAACGCGGAATGCGGAATGCGGAATGCGGAATACTGCGGATTCTGCGCTCAGCGATCAGGTGTCCGCATTCCGCATTCCGCATTCCGCATTCCGCATTCGTGTCAGTTGGTGATTTGGTGTGAACGGCTCTCTTCGCGGATCGGCGTGTAGATTTCGTACCACTTCGCGTGCGCCGGATGATCGGCGTAGGCTTTGGCCGCCGCCTCGCTTTCGAACTCGATGGCGATAGCCGCGTCGTAAGGTTTGTCCTGCGAAGGGCCTTGCACGCGGAGGGTCTTCAGCCAAACGTTCTTGATGCCGGGAACTTCCGCCGCCATCGCCTTGACGCCGTCAATCGCTTTCTGCCGCTGTTCCGCCGTGGAATCCGCTTTCCACTTGACGGTGATGACGTGGACTACCGATTTCGGCTGGCCGAACCTGTTCTGGCCAGCGACCACGCCCAGCGCGAAGATGGCTGCTAGCGCGCAGACGAGCAGAACTTTACGAGAAATGGAATTCATACTTTCCTGATGCTCCTTTGATGGAATTTGTTTGAATGGACTTCACGATGTTGGATTCATCGCGCCTTCTACAGCGCCCGGATAAACCAAGATCGTCGAAGTAAGCGCAGGCATTTTAATACGCCGGTAAAGTACGGTGGCGCACACAAGGCGCTCGCGGAATCGGTTTCAGACGCTTACGGCGACGACTCGCGCGTAACTATACGATCCTTCGCGGACAAAATGCAAAAACTGACGCACGCATGAAACGATGCGCGCCCAGAGGCGATCAGAGCAGGATTTAATTCAGTCTTCACATTTTTCTGAATCCAGCTTAAGCTTCGCCTGCTAGCTTGCTTATCTATTGATCAAACCAATTTGATTGATCGCTGTGGCTCTTCACCATCATTTCAGAGCCTCGTGTGTTCATCTTCTAACCACAACCTTTGGAGGCGCATTATGCGAACAAGCCTTTTGATGAAGTCTGTCCGCTTCATCCCGTTACTGTGTCTGCTGATCATCGCCGCCGCAAGCTCGGCGTTCGCGCAGTTCGACACCTCGACCGTGCTCGGAACCGTCCGCGACTCAAGCGGCGCGGTCTTGCCCGGCGTGACCGTCACGCTGAAGAACATTGACACGAGCATCGCCGTCACCGCTCAGACCGACGCGGACGGCAACTTTCAATTCACCAACGTCCGCATCGGCAATTACCGCGTCAGCGCCGAAAAGCAGGGCTTTTCGACAGCGGTCGCCGAACGCGTCAACGTCACCGTCAATGCCCGCCAGCGCGTTGATCTAACGCTGCAACCCGGCGCGGTGACGGAAACCGTCACGATCACCGACGCCGCGCAATTGCTCGAAAC
>JAJVID010000003.1:4323-10620 GCA_022072205.1 Acidobacteriota bacterium | reverse complement strand
TATTTGCTCCGGCAATTTTTGAAGCGCGAAGAACTCAACTCAATGCTCGAATCGGCGAAGGCGGAATTTGAACCGAGCGCGGGCAAGTTGATTGAAAAACAAGACTGCGAAAAGCTTTTGAAGGCGGTGGAGGCGGCAGCCACATTACGCCGCGTTGACGCGCTCATCCTGCTGCACAAATTGATGAAGGTCTGGTTGCCGCCGCACGTGGGGGCGACGGCATTGATGCTTGCGTTGCTTCTTGTACACATCGTCCAGGCGCTTTACGTCTGGAGATAGGTTTGCTGTGAGTGACGGTAGCTCGACCGTGAGGTGGGGAGTTAGCGTCACGTCCACGCCCTCCCTGACGGTCGGGCTACTGCCACAGTATTTTTATGGCCACTGCGAACAAATACATAATTATCAGGAGAGATCAGCGGATCGAGGGTGTGGTCATCGAAAACGAGGGCCTGACCATCGGGCGGTCTCAAGGGAACGATCTGGTTCTCAACAATCGCGGAGTGTCGCCGACTCACGCCGGGATCAAGGAGATTGATGGCGAACTCTGGCTCTTCAATTTATCCAGCTCGCGCAACACTGCGCTCAACGGGAAGTTGATTGATCAGGCTCCGATTGCCGATGGCGATGTGGCGGAGATTCGCCCGTATCTGTTGCGATTCGAAAAGCCCGAAGACGGTTTGAGAATCATCGTCGAGATCAAGGCGGATTCGATGGCCGGTGATGACAAAGCCGTCGCGCCGGAAGCGGCGTCCGCCTCGGCGATCAGATTCGACGAACACGCGCTCAAAGTTTATTGGGAGAAGCGTAAAAGAGAGGCGGGCAAGGTCGCCGAAAAGCCGATGCTCGCGCCAAGAGGCGAGCGGAAAATCGGCAAGGCGCAATTCAACTGGGTTCCGACGCTCGATTTGAAACAGCCGTGGCGCAATTCGTATTTCATCTGGGGCGGCGTCGTCGTCATCGCTCTCTCGTTGATTGCGATGATCGGATACGTCCAGGCCTATTCACCCGGGCCAATCGCCGCAGCGCATGGCAAGACGCTGCTTTCGCCATCAACGATAGCCGTTCGAGCCAACTCAGGCTCGTGTTATGAATGCCACGCCGTCGCGGTCAGCAAGGATGATAAATGCGCGGCCTGTCATCAGACGCAGCGCTTCACTCCGTCCATTTCCGAAGCTCATCGCCGCGAAGTGATCGGCTGCTCTGATTGCCATTCCGAACATCAAGGACGGGACTCGGCGTCGGCGCTGCTCAAAGCAGGCATCTGCTCCGACTGCCACAACGACCGTTACACGATAAAGACCGGAGCGAGAGCCGGAAGCATTCTCGGCGATCCGCACGGCGACACGTTCGGTTATCCGAAGGTGAACGGGATGTGGAAATGGAAAGGGCTGACCGCCGAAGAGTGGAAACGCAGAAACCTGCCGGAGATGCTGGCGTCGCGGCCCGCGAGCGAGCAATTTCATGCCGTTCACCGAACGATCTACATTCCTGGCGCCGGCGGCAATCGAATGTCCTGCCGCGATTGCCACGCCGCCGGAATACCCGAAGAGAACGATCTGGACACATTGCCGCGAGAGGCATGCGCCGCCTGTCACGTGACATCCCAGCCTTCGAGCGAAGCGTCTTTGGCCGCAAGCTGCGTGACCTGTCATCAACAGCACGGACAAAGCCGCGACCTCGCCGCTCTGGTGGCGAGCGTCTCCGGAGATTTTCAACGGTTAAAACAGCAGGCGATTCACAAGGCCGAGAACAATCAAAATCTTATTCAATCGGCGAGATCAGGCTCCCGTGAAAACAGAGCCGCGTTCATCTCGAATTCATTGCCCCGAAATTTAGGCGGGCTTCCGTGGTGGGGATGGGTGGGGTTGATAGCGGCGTTACCGGTCGCCGGATTTGTTTTCCTGGCCGCCTACGCCATCCGCGCCAGAATTCCTTTGGAGCAAATAAAGCCGGGCGAATCGAAAGAGTCAGGTGAGGGATCGTCGGACGCCTCGAACGCTGAATCGGAAGACCTGGCCTATCCGCATCCCGTGATCAACCCGCTGTTGTGCATAGGCTGCCACGCCTGTGTGGAGGCCTGCCCGCACGACGTGCTCGACATCGTCGGCGGAGTAGCGATGCCTGTGGCGCTTGATCAATGTATGGAAGACACAAGCTGCATGGTCGAGTGCCCGACGAGTCCGAAAGCCTGTGTCGTCGTGAATACCAGGAAAGTCATTCCGCCGCGAAAAGTCCCGCGCCGCGATCAGAATTTGATGACCAACGTTCCCGGCATTTACCTGATCGGAGACGTCTCCGGCGTGCCGCTGATCAAGAACGCCATCAACGAAGGCGCGCGCGTGATTGATTACGTCATCGAAGATTTGCGGAACGAGCAGCCTTCAACGGAAGCGGAGTACGATGTGGCCATCATAGGCGCCGGGCCAGCCGGGCTATCAGCCGCCGCCATAGCCAAACAACGCGGCCTCAAGTACGTAGCCATCGAGCAGAATAAAATAGCGAACACCATCAGAACCTATCCCGCCGGAAAATACGTCTTCTTCAAACCCGACACCGCCGAGGCTCAAGGCGTCATTCCGCTTCAGGGCGTGGGCGGGATCAAAGAAGAGATGCTGCAATCCTGGTTCGATGTGGTGAAGGCCAACGGCCTGGAAATTCATGAAGAGGAGAGTTGCAAGAAGATAGAGCCGAACGAACGCGGCTTCGCAGTGATCACTGAAAAAGATGGCGGCAAGGCGAAAATGAGCTATCAGGTTCGCAAAGTAATCCTGGCCATCGGAAATCATGGTTCTCCGATGAGGCTTCAGGTTCCCGGAGAAGACCTGAAGATTCTGGTTCAGCCTGAATCCGGCGCGGAGTTCTGGGACAACAAGGTCAAATTCAAACTCTCCGATCCCGATGATTACGCCAATCGAAAATGCATCATCGTCGGGGCGGGGAATTCGGCCATCGAGGCGGCGGTCGCATTGACGGGATTGATCCGCGACGGGGATCAGATCACGTTCACACGCGACAACGAAATCACGCTGGTCGTGCGCAGCGATTTCAAAGGCGACCTCAAGCTCGGCAACAAGATGGATGTTTACGATTGCATCGAAGCGGGCAGGATCAAAGTCTTCTTCCGAACAGCGATCAAGGACATCAAAGAGAGAGAAGTCACTCTGATGGACGCTAGAAGCAAGGAGGAGACAGCGCGCCTGCCTAACGACTACATCTTCGCGCTGATCGGCAGTGAGAAGCCGACGAAATTTCTGGAGAGTTTGGGGGTCAAAATCGGCTGAGCGTGCGGCTCGACCGCAAAGCGGCGCGCTGCGGCGCATCGGGCTTGCATTCTGGCCAATGAGGAAACATGGCTGATAACGCTTCCGACATACTCTACGATCTGCCGATGTTCAGATCGCTCCCCCCGGAGCTGAAGAAGCTGGTGGTAGGCAGTTTTGCTTCCGCGTCGTTCTCTTTCGGCAGCCACGTCGTCACCGAAGGCGAAGAGGCTGACGCTTTTTACGTCATCGCTTCGGGCCGCGCGCAGGCGGTCAAGCGCGGACAGAACGGCGACGAGGTCACGCTCAATACACTGCGCGCGGGCGACAGCTTCGGCGAGATGGCGTTGATCGAAAAAGCCAGGCGCAGCGCGACGGTGCGCGCTGTCGGCGAACTCGAAGTCTTCAAACTCGACCGGCAGGTGTTTCAATCGCTGATCAGTTCACACCCGGAGATCAAGGCGCATTTTGATTTGCAGATCAAACATCGCAGCCTGAACGATTTCTTTCGCCTCTACACGCCTTTCGCCAAATTGCCGGTCGAGGCGCTGACTCTGTTTTTGCGGGAGCTTGAGCCAGTCGCGCTTGCGGGCAGCGAATTGGTCATTCGGCGAGGCGATCCGCCGGGGCCGATGTACGTTGTCGAAGAAGGCAGGCTTCGAGCCTTTATCGAAGACGAAGACGGGCAGCGGAAATATCTCAGGGATTTGCGCAAAGGCGATTTCTTCGGCGAAGTCTCTCTCTTCAAACAAACCCCGCGCACGGCGAGCGTCGAGGCCGTCGCCGATTGCCGATTGCTCAAGCTGACGCCGGAGACATTTCAAAAGCTGATCGGCGATTACCCTGATTTCAAAGAACAGATCGCCGCCCGCATCGCCCAGTACGATTACAAACAGAACGCCGTCGTTCCCACAGATTTCGCTGAAGAGATGTTGCCCGCAGGCGCGACCGTCGAAGAGATTGTCAGCCCGCGCCAGGTTGACGTTCGTCTTGATGGAACCGGACGTCTCGCCGATTCCAACGGACATCACGCCAAAAAAGGCAAACGCCTGCGCGCCTTCCCGCACGTTTTTCAGATTGACGTGACCGACAGCGGCGCCGTGTGTCTGGCAATGGTCTGCCAGCATTTCAACCGGCCCGCAGGCCTCGCGCGCATCCGGCAGGTAGTTCACATCGGATCAGCCGGGCCGAGCCTGCGCAGCCTGTGTCGCGGCGCGGAAGAGTTGGGATTGGCCGCGCGCTCCGTTCAGGCCGCGCCCAAACATCTTTCGGATATGCCGCTGCCCGCGATTGTCCACACGCAAGGCGATCAGTGGATGGTCTTGTACGACGCGGATCGGAGATGGGCGCATGTCGCCGATCCTGCGCAAGGGCTTCGACGAATCAGCCGCGCCGAGTTTGAAAAATTGTGGAGCGGTTACGCGATCCTTTTCGATTACGTCAAAGAGGCTGCGAAACCAGAGGTCAAAACCGAAGAAGAACAACCGCGCCGCCGCAAGGTCGGGCTTCGATGGCTGTGGCCGTTCTTCCGCCCGTTCGCCGGTTCGATGGCCAAAGCCGTGGCGCTGGCTTTTATGGCAAGCGCGATGGAGATGCTGCGGCCGGTCTTCTCGCAGATCATCATTGACCGCGTGCTGGTCGGTAACGACCGCGAACTGATGAAAGTGATCATTTTCGCACTGGCGGGCGTCCTGCTTTTCAGCATGCTGACGCTGGTCGTTCAACGCTACCTTTTGAGTTTTGTAGTCGTCAGGTTCGACGGGGCGATACTGGATTACATCACGCGCAAGCTGCTCGCGTTGCCGATGACTTATTTCAACACGCGGCGCGCGGGCGACATTCAAAATCGTTTGCTGGGAATGGCGCAAGTGCGCGATTTCCTGACGCAATACGGCGTGACCGGGATCACCGCAAGCACTCAACTAATAGCGGCGCTCGTGTTGATGTTCGCCTACAGCACGACGCTGGCGCTGGTCTTCATTTCGCTCGCTCCGCTCTACGCCTTGCTGATCGTCGCGTCGCGCAGGCGTTTGAAGCCAACCTTGAACGAACTGAAAGAGGCGCAGGGCAAGTATCAATCTCAGCAGATCGAGGCGATCAAAGGGATGGAGACGGTCAAGGCCCTGAGCGCCGAAGGGCGGCTGCGCGAATTGATGTTGAATCAATTTCACGGACTGGCGCGGCAGCAGTTCAAGGCCAACCTGACCAGCATGTACTACGACGGAGCGGTGAGCGCGGCGGGCACTCTCTCGATCATCCTGTTTCTGAGTTTTGGCGCGTACGAGGTGCTTGGAGGCAGGCTGACCATCGGCGGATTGGCGGCCTTCAATTTCCTGGTGGCGCTGGCCAACGGCCCGATCAAAGACCTGCTCAAAATGTGGGACGCTTATCAGACCGTCTCCGTGCAGATCAACCGGCTGGACGACATCCTTTCACAAGAGCCTGAGCAGGGAAGCGATCACTCGCGGCTCGTGCCGGTCAGAAGTTTGGATGGTTCGATCAGTTTGAGGAACGTGGGGTTTCAATACGGCGGCGTCGAATCGCCAAAGATTCTGGATGGCGTGACGTTCGACGTGCCGGCGGGCAAACTGATCGCCGTCGTCGGGCGCAGCGGTTCGGGCAAGACAACTTTGATCAAATGCCTGGCTGGATTGCTCGAACCGACCGATGGCACGATTCTGTTTGACGGGCTTGATCTCAAAACGCTCAATTACCGCGACCTGCGCCGCCAGATCGGATTCGTGTTGCAGGACAATTATCTCTTCAACGACACCATCGCGCGCAACATCGGCTTCGGCGACGATGAACCGGATATGGATCGCGTCATCTGGGCGGCGCGCGCGGCCAACGTGCATCAATTCGCCGAACGTTTGCCTTCAGGCTACGAGACGAAAGTCGGCGAATCGGGTGTCGCGCTTTCGGGCGGGCAGAAACAGCGCATCGCAATTGCCCGCGCGTTGTATTGCCAGCCGCCGATTCTGATCCTGGACGAAGCGACCAGCGCGCTCGACACCGAATCGGAAAAGATCATCAAGGA
>JAJVID010000003.1:0-4223 GCA_022072205.1 Acidobacteriota bacterium | reverse complement strand
TACCTGCTGATCCTGATCTTCACCACCCTCGTGATCGCCTCAATCGTCGTCAAGGTTCCTGAGACGATCTCGGCTCCATTCGTGCTGACGCAGAGACAGGGCGCGGACCCTGTGCGGGCGATGCGGCGTGGCGTCGTACAAAAGGTGAGCGTAGTTGAAGGACAAACTGTCGCGCAGGGCGAAAAGCTCTTCACCATCCGCTCAGAGCAGACCAGCGATCAGGCTGCTGAATTACAATCGTTCGAAGCCCAACTCCGCGCCGCAACCGAAAATCTGAGTATCGCCATCGAAAAAGATCGCAGCCAGCAGCTTTCCGCCGCCGATGAGCGCCGCAAATTGCAAGGCCGCATCGAGAGCTTGCAACGGATGGTCGAGTTGAAGACTGGCGAACTGGCGATGGCCCGTGACATGGCCGAAAACTACGCGCAGTTGCGTCGTGAAGGTTTGGCTAACGCAATGGTTCTCAAGGAGAGGCAGGCCGAAGTCTCGCGCCTCAGTGGGCAGATAGAACAACTACAGGCCGACCAGCGCGATTCGCGCGCCGCCATCGAAAAGCTCGGCCACGATGAAGTCGCCCGTTGGAACGGGTTCCGCGAACGCGAGCGGCAACTGAAGGAAGAAATCGAAACCTCGAAGATCAGGATCGCGGCGCGCAGCCAATGGGTCGCGCAGAACCAGGGTTCCGAATTCGCGGCGCTGTCGCCCTGCGCCGGCACGATCCTTCGTTTGAAGGTCAAGGCGAGCGGCGCGATTGTGGGCGAGGGAGAGGCGCTGTGCGAACTGGCTTGCTCCAGCGGGCGATTGCAGGCCGAGTTGCAAATCCCCCAGGCCGGCGCCGGACGCGTCAGAATCGGCCAGGGAGTAAAGCTGCTCTACGACTCATTCCCGTATCAACAATTCGGCGTGAAGTTCGCAAACTTGCGCTGGATCAGTCCGACCTCTTCGACTCCGGAGTTCCGCGCCATCGCCGACATCGAAGACACTAGCGTCAAGGTGCTGGGACAGCCCACACCGCTCAGAGCCGGGATGGGAGGGCGCGCCGAGGTCGTCATCGCCAAACGGTCGTTGATCAGCATCGCCTTCGATCCGATCCGGCAACTCAGAGAAAACATGGCTTCGCCGCCGGAGCGAGAGCCGAATCCAGCGGCCATCTCGCAAGGGAAAGAATGAAGTCCTTGAGCTATACTCCTTGCCTGTCTCTCAATCCAAACCCGGCGCAAGGAGTTTTAGAAGATGATCATCGCCGCGCTCGACATTGGATCAAACTCGATTCATCTGGTCGTGGTTGAAACCGACCGCGAGAAACCGTTTCGCGTAATCGCCAACGCGAAGGAATCGGTTCGATTGGGACGCAGCGCGGCACGTGATCAGAAGCTTTCCGCAGCGGCGATGGACAGGGCCATTGATTGCCTGAAACGGTTTCGCCATATCGCGCAATCGCACGGCGCGCGGGAATTGATCGCCGTTGCGACCAGCGCCGTGCGTGAAGCCGCCAACGGAGATCAGTTCCTGGCGCGCGCCGCCGAAGAAGCCGGAGTCGAAATTGATCTGCTCTCAGGAGTCGAAGAAGCGCGTTTGATCGCGCTCGCGGTTTCGATCAGACACAGGCAAACCGCCCGGCAACAGGCGCTCGTGATTGACATCGGCGGCGGCAGCACCGAACTGTCGGTGATGAAGAACGGCGAGCCGACGACGCTGATTTCGTTCAAGCTCGGCGCGGTGCGCTTGACCGAAATGTTCGTGAAATCAGATCCCATCGGCGATAAACAGTTGCGCCGTTTGCGTTCGGAATTGCGCGAAGTGATCGCGCATCGAGCGCCCGAAATCGAAGCGGCAGGTTTCAACGCCTGTTACGGAACGTCGGGCACGATCAACGCGCTCGCTGCGCTCAGCCTGCGGCGGCGGCTTGCGGCGGGCAATCACCGGGCGGCGCGCCATCGTCACGAACACTCGCTGACGCTCGACGAGTTGCGGGCGATCAACGAAGAGCTGGCGTCGTACTCGCTCGATGATCGCGTTCACAAAGCTCAACTCAACCGCCAGCGCGCCGAGATCATCGTCGCGGGCGGCCAATTGCTCGAAGCCTTGATGGAGACGCTGAAGATTGACGAACTGGTTTCCTGCGATTGGGCGTTGCGCGAAGGCGTGGTCATCGCGCATCTGGCGCGGCGCGTCGAGACTGTGACCGCATCTCCCGCGCGATTGGAGCGTGATCCGAGCCTGCGCGGGGCGCTCGCGCTGGCGCGCCACTGTCAGGCCGACCTGAAGCACGCGCACCGGGTGGCCTATTTGTCGCAGCAATTGTTCGACGGACTGCGCCCGCTGCACGCGCTCGGCGGCGAACACCGGCGGTTGCTCGCGGCTGCGGCGCTGCTTCACGACATCGGCTATTTCGTCTCGCACACCGGCCACCACAAACATTCGGCCTACCTGATTCAGAACAGCGACCTGACCGGCTTCACCTCGCCGGAGATAATCGTCATCGCAAACATCGCATACGTCCATCGCGGCCCCGCGCCGAAATCGAAGAGCGATTATTACTCCGACCTCAGGGGGCAGGACCGCGAAGTCGCGCGCAAGCTGGCCGCGCTGTTGCGGCTGGCCGACGCGCTCGACCGCGATCATTCCGGGCGCGTTCGCAATCTGCGTTGTGAAATCGGCGATAATGCGGTTCGCATCGTAGCGCTCTGTTCGCGCGAGGCCGAGGCGATGCGCTGGCGGTTGGAAGAGCGCGCTGATCTTTTTACCGAGGTGTTTGGCCGCGAAGTGGAATTGGTCACGACTCTCAATGCGCCCGATCATGAAGAAGCGGCTCCGTGAAGCGCCAGAGATGCCGAGGGGCGACAACCTCCAGCCGCTTCCTGCCCTCCCGCCGCACGACTCCTTCCCCCATCAACTCCGCCAGTATTTCGCAAAGGTATTGCGGAGCGATTGAGATCATCTGAGCCACCTCCCTATCGCTCACCGGCAACGAGAGTCGGACTCCGGACGATGGCGCCGCATCGCCGTGCTGTTCTGAAAGAAACTGGCCGAGCACGTATTCCAGATGCTCACGGGCCGAGAGTTCGTTGATGCGCGTCAAGTGAGCGGCAATCTCAAGGTTGTTGCGGCAGGCGATCTGCATCACTCGCCAACAGAGTTGCGCGTCGTTCCTGCTCATCTCGGTGAACACGCCAAGCGGGATGCGCTCGATCACGCATTCGGACGAAGCGACCGCGCTCATCTCGTATGGCTTCTCAGCGATAGCCGTCGCGACTCCAAGCAAGTTGCCCGGACGGCGCAGACCGAGGATGACTTCCCGCCCCCCGACTTCGACGCGCGGCAGCTTCACGTCGCCCCTGCTGATGAAATAGATGGCTTCCGGCTCATCGCCCTGATGAAATATCACGGCGCGCCGCTTGAATACCCTTCGCGTAGCGACAGGGACAAATTCCGGCCATTGCTCTCTGAATATTGGCGGTATGGGTGTTGTAGGCATAAGGTTTCCTCCAATGGCGAATGGTTACGTCAATCGCCGGAAAAAGAATTGATTGAGAAATGAGGTTTCAATCTGGCCTGGGCGGGGCAAACCATCGCCTTATAGCATCTTGATACTTCGCTGGGTTTTTACTGTACTCGTCATACCAATCCAAATTTCTACGTACCTCGATACTGACCTTGATAAATAATTGTTCAACTGATCTTCCATAGAATTGCTCGAACTCTTCATATGGAGGGTCGAATGGATGCACGCCGATGGCTATCTCTCGTCCAGGTTCAAGATTCGCGATATCTCTCCGAAGCTCATCATGCCCTTGCCCGTCTGCTAGGCACTCGCATTGATGAGGACTTAGATACATGCTCTCGCGAGTATGAGGAGGCAGGGCAACGATTCGATAGTACTGCCCCTCAGGAATCTCCCGGAGGGCGCGTTGGAGAAGAGCCAAATAATCATTTCCCCGAATCGGAAAGATGATGGCCCGGAAAATGTAGATTTCGATTTCGCCGAGAGTTTGCCGCGACATCAGGTCCCGAAGATCCTCAAGGCTACGAACAAGAAATTCTCTCCCCGCGCCGACACGAGGATACTCCACCCAGACAAACAACTCGCCCAACTCTGTGAGCCAGTCATAGAGCATAGCGATATGATGCTTTGCAAATAATCCGAAGTAATTCATATCACTCCTGTTCTCCTTCATTCATTTGCACCCTTGAAATATTCGTTTGGCATACTTCGATAACCC
>JAJVID010000162.1 GCA_022072205.1 Acidobacteriota bacterium | reverse complement strand
CGCTTTGCCAATCGTTCCGCCCGGATGCCAGGAGTTGTAGTGCGCGCGCGAGATGTTTTTGCGCGATTGCAGTTCGACGCTTAACGCGGCGAGCGCATAAATTTCAGCGAGGATGCTGGCGCGCGGCTCGAAATTCAGCGGACTGCCTTCGCGTTCGACTCCAGCATATAAAAACTCATCGCTGACATTCGCCAGCCACGAATTCGGATTGCCGGAAACGCCGATGATCAAAGCCCCATTGCGTTTGAGCGCGGTGATCGTAGCCTTCATCTCGCCGGTCTCGCCGCTATTCGAGATTGCGATCACCACGTCGCCCGCCGCGACCTGGCCCGCGCTGCCGTGGACGCATTCGGTGCCGTGCAGGAAGTAAGCCGGCGTGCCGGTGCTTGAAAACAGCGCCGAGATGTAACCGGCGACGTATTCCGGTTTGCCTATGCCGGTGACGTGGACTCGCCCGCCACACGCTTCAGATTGCGTGATCAGATCAGCGGCGCGTTTGACGTAGGCTTCGTTGTTGATCTTCGCACGCAGTTTGCTGAGTTCTTCGAGCGCGGTATCGAGGAAGATCGGGACGGCGTTTTCGTAGGGAGAAGCCGCAATGCGCGCCGCTGTTGTTTCAAACTCTCGCGCATCAAACGGCGAACCGTCGTAAAGTTCAAATACGCGTTTGCGGCTTTTCGTTAAATCCGGTGTCGCGCCGCTGATTTCGCAGCAAGCCGCGCCACAGGCGTTCGCAAGCTTCAATACGTCTTCCCAACTCAAACCGTAGTTCAACCCAGCGATCATCCCGCCGAGAAAGGCGTCGCCAGCGCCAGTCGAATCAACCGCTTTGGTCAGATAAGCGGCCACTCGGTCATTTAGTTCGTCGGAAGCGATGGCGCAACCCGCCTGGCCGTCGGTGATGACGACCGCGCGCGCTCCGTATTTTTCGCGCAGGATTTCAGCGGCGCGCAATGCGTCGTCCTCGTTGATCATTTCGGTCACGGCGGCCTTCGACGGTTTCAGGTAATCGGCCAGCTTCAGGGCGCGCTCGAAATCTTCGGCGGTACCTAACGATTTGATCGCGTCGCTGCGGGGAATGTCCACATCGAGGACGGTCGTCACGCCTGCTTCGCGCGCTATTTCCAAAGCCGCGACTACGGCGTCGAGCGGCAATTGCGAAATCTCCGTCGAAAGCATCCGCGAGCTTCTGATGTATCTGGCGTGTGTGGCGCGCAGATATTTTCCGGTCGTTTCGCCTGTCGCCGCCGGACTCATGTAAATAGCCCGGCCTCCGTTCGGATCAACGAAGATGTGCGCGAACGAAGACGACGAGCCGTCGAGCGTGATGTGTTTGTCAATGTGATAACGATCCATCCCCGCGCGCAGAAAACGCCCGTATTCGTCATCGCCCTGCTTGCCGAAAATGCCGACGCGCAAGCCGAGCAGGCTCGCCCAAGAAAGGTGATTGATCGTCACGCCGCCGACCAGCATTTTGACCGCTTCGCCGGTTTCGTATTTGCCAAGCGCAATCTTCTCTTCGCTGCCGATGATGCGTGGAGTGCGATAAATCAAATCCACGACCATCGAGCCGATGCCTACCAAATCAAATCGTTTTTCCATGGTTGGTGGTTGGTGGTTGGTGGTTGGTGGTTGGTGGTGGGTGGTGAGTTACCAACCACCAACCACCAACCACCAATTCACAGATGATCAATGATGACGTTTGTCATCGCTGTTGTCTTTGCGTTGCCGCCCAGGTCGGGCGTGACTGCGCGGCCTTCTTTGATCACGGCTTTGACCGCGTCGCGGATACGCTGAGCGGCTTCGATCTCGCCCAGGTGTTCCATCAACATCGAGCCGCACAGGATCATGGCCGCCGGGTTGACCTTGTTCTGCCCGACCAGATCGAGCGCGGCGCCGTGCGCGGCTTCGAAAATCACCACGTTGTCGCCGAAACTGGCTCCGGGCGCGAGGCCAAAGCTGCCGACCAGTCCGGCGCACAAATCCGAGATGATGTCGCCGTACTGATTCGGCATCAGCAGCACATCCCAGCCTTCGGGCTTGCATGCGAGTTGATAAACACAGGAGTCAATCATCGTGTCGTCGCATTTGATCTTCGGATACTCGCGGGCGACTTCGCGGGCCGTGCGCAGGAACAATCCGTCGGTCAATTGCAACACGTTGGCTTTGTGAATAACGCTCAGCCGCCGCCGCCAGCGTTGGGTCGCGTATTCAAAAGCGAATCGCGCGGCGCGTTCAGTGGCGCGGCGGGTAGTGATCTTGATCGCTTCGGCGGCTTCTTCGCCGATGCTGTGTTCGTAGCCGCTGTAAAGATCTTCGGTGATTTCGCGGATGACGACGACATCGAGTCTGGGCGCGTGAGAGCGCACGCCCTCGAATGCCCGCAGCGGCCGCACGTTGACGTAAGCTCCAAGTTCGATGCGCAGCGCCGTGTTGACGTTCGAGTAGACCCGCTGTGTGTGATCGTCGTGCGAGATGACGACTTTGTCGCCCATATTCTCGATGATCACCGGGCCTTTCAGGGCGACGCGGCTAGCGCGAATCTTCTCGACCGTTTCGCCAGGTAGCGGCGCGCCAGACTGTTTCTCGGCTTCGCGGCCAATGAGCGCAAAGTCCCACTCGCATTTAACGCCGGTAGCCTCAATGACGCGGATCGCCGCATCGCAAATTTCAGGGCCAACGCCGTCGCCGCGAATGACTGTGATCTTGTACATAGTAGCGGGGAGTGGGGAGTAGGGAGTGGGGGGGTAGGGAGTAATAAGTCTGCCCCTACTCTCCACTCCCTATTCCCACTCCCCATCTCTCATTTCTTCTTCAAAGTCTGCTGAATCGCGCTTTCGGCCAGCGGCGCCATCACCTTGTAGCCTTCGGCGTTCGGGTGCAGGCCGTCGTTGGCCAGTTCTGCCTTGAGCATTCCTTTCTCGTCAACCATTTTGCTGAAATAATCTAGGTAGACCAGGCCGCTGGCCTTGCAATAGCTCTTCAGCCATTCGTTGAGTTTGAGAATCTGTTCGGGCGCGCGGCGTTCGGATATTTTTGTTTTGCCGTAATCGTGAATCGGAAGCACGGATGCGAAGACGACTTTGATCCCGTTCGCCTTCGCCAGATCGGCCATCGAAGCATAATTGTTCTCGATCATCTCCAGCGTCATCGGGCCGGTGTTGCCGGCGATGTCGTTCGTACCGGCGAGTATCAGCACTGCGCGAGGTTTCAGCGCGATCACGTCGGGGCGGAAACGGATCAGCATCTGCGGCGTCGTTTGTCCGCTGATGCCGCGATTGATGTAAGGTTTGCCGGGGAAGTATTCGGCCAGCTTCCAGCCGTCGGTGATCGAATCGCCCATGAAGACGACACGACCCTCGTTCTTCTCCGGCTCCGGGACTTTGGCGTTTGCGTCTTTGTAACGATTGAGTTGTGGCCAATCCATCGCGCGTTTTTGCAGGCGGTCTATTTGTTGCTTGAGCGCCTCATTTGAATCGGTTACGGGAGTCTGATTCTGCGCCGAAGCGATGACGGACAGCGCTGAAATCAGCAGAAAGGCTAAAGAGCAACGAACTCTCATCTTGGTTTCTCCGAAAAAAGTCCGACAAGCTGCCAGCTTGTCGCGGCTTCACAATTCGCTGGTTGAAAAGGAAAAAAGTAGTGATCGCCATCCAGCGACAAGCTGGCAGCTATGTCGGACAGCAAAGATTTGTTATCGCACGTCGTTCCCGGTCGCCGAGCCGCTGGCTTTCGACAACCAGACTGAAAACTGATTCCCGCTGGCGCCCGCTGAAGCGAATGGGACGAGCCGCAATGTGATTCGCTCTCCGGCTTTGTATTTTTCGGTGTCTTGCATGACTACCGCGTCGGTTTCGTAAGCCGGAAAGCCGTCGGCGTCGCGATAAGTCGCGCTGGTTTTTAGTTGCGGTTGTTGCGACCCCAGGGCGATTGCGGAAATCGGCCCGGAAATCGAGTTGATGCCGGGATTGTAAAGTTCGTCAACCGCCAGCACGACGGGGCCGCGCGCGATGGCGATTTTGCCCGCGTTGCTTCCTTCGCCGCTGATCACGCGCGTCGGTATGTTGAAATCAAGCGTGATGGTCTGTGTGCGGCTCCAGGTTTGGCGCAACAGCCAGTAAGTGTTGGGTTGAGCCTTGATGCCCGCAATGTTCGACCACGACGGCACGCGCACGCGCAGGGCGAATTTCATCGGCTTCGGCACGCTCACAGTGATCGCCACGCGGCCATTTGCCGGATATTGAGTTTCCTGTTTGATCGTTATGTCCTCGCCGCCGATTTTTATCTTCGCCGCGCTCGGCGTGAAGAAATTGATCGCCACTCCGTCATCGCTGGCCATGTAGACAAACGTCGGCAGCATCGCCCACCCGCGCGGCCCTGATGACGTGCAACAGTTTTGCTCGGTCTTGTACGGCTTCCTGCCGTCGAGCGCAGTGAAATAATCCCACGCCGCGCCGTCGGGACGTTGCGCCGCCGCAAGGTGATTGTAAAAAGTTTTTTCAAGCTCGTTCGCGTAACGCGCTTCGCCCGTCAATCGCAATAACTGCCCGGTCAATTGAATCCACGTCACGGTCACACAGGTTTCGGCGACTCGGTCTTTCTCCGAGCTTGGAAACGCGCGGGCTTCAGTCCAATGCTCGCCGCTGCTGCCGCTGCCCGTGATCAGCAGTTGGTTTGCGACGATGTCGTTCCAGGCGTTGATCGCGGGAATCACGTATCGCGTCTCGCCTGTAGTTCGATAAAGCTCGCACAGGCCGACCAGGCACGACATCATCTCGTAGGCTTTGGCGTTGGCCGTCTGTCTGACTGGTGTTTTGGCGGTCAACGCGCTGACGAGCTTCGGCCCTTTTTCGCCTTCCCAGTTTTCGGCGATGTAGCGCGCGAAATCCAGATATTTTTCGTCGCCCGTCGCGCGGTAAAGCAGAACCATCGGCTCCAGCACGCTGCCCGAAGCCATCCCGGCGTGCGTGCTTCGCTCATTCAGATCGAGCTTTGATTCTCCCTCAGCCGAGCGCCCGAAAGTCCTGACCAGCAGGTCGCCGATCTTCCTCGCTGCGTCGAGCGCCGCCTTGTCGCCGGTGTAGGTGTGATAAGTGATGAGTCCGAGGAGATCGTATTTGTGAACCCACACATCCCATTTCTGCTCTTTGCCCATCGCCCAATGCGCGCCGTCGGCGTAAGTGCCGAGGTAGCCGTCAGGCTGTTGCGTGGCGATCAAGCCGGAAGCGACGCGGTCGAGTTTGGCGCGCATCGCTTCGCTTTTCGTGTAGGCCCATGCGAGCGTCGCGGCGTGCAGCCATTTGCCCGCGTGTTCGCCGACCCAGGCCTGTTCGCCGGGGCGTTGCTGAAATCCGGAGAGCAGTTCATTCTCGTTTTTCGTCAGCAATCGCGCGCTTTCGTTCTTCTTGCAACGTTCGCCGAGAAAGCCGCGAAGCTGCACGGCGCCGGGATCAATTGGCGCGAATCTGTCAGTGATTTTATTGATTGGTTGTGTTGAGGTCTGTTGAAAAACTTGCCAATCAATCGGCGCCGCCGCCGGAATCCCAGCGCTAATGGAAGCGGCCATACCGATCAGCACATCGCGGCGTGAGATCAACTTGTTCATTCTGGTTTCACCGTCAGCAAAGTTTCAGTCTGTTTTTTTAGTTCGTTGCGAAGTCAAAACCTTTTCGATATTCGCGGCACATCCGCTGCGCCGGAACGGCTTTGCCGGGATTGCACAATCCCATCGGGTTGAAGACCTCCTTGACCATCAGCATCGCATCGAGCGAAGCCTGATCGAAGATCATCGGCATGTAATCAATCTTGTCCACGCCGACGCCGTGTTCGCCGGTGATTGAACCGCCCGCGTCAACGCATAATTTCATGATCTCCTTGCTGGCGGCATGCACGCGCGCGACCTCGTCAGCGTCGCGTCCGTCGTAATTCAAATTCGGATGCAGGTTGCCGTCGCCCGCGTGAAAGACCGTCGAAAGGCGCAGCCTGTGTTTCGCGCCGATCTGGTAAATTTTGGCCAGCACGTCTGGCAATTTCGTTCTGGGTACGACGGCGTCCTGCACCAGCAGATCGGGGCTGACGCGGCCCAACGCGCCGAACGCGCCTTTGCGTCCCGCCCACAGCCTTTTGCGTTCGTTCTCGCTGCTGGCCGCGCGCACTGTGCGGGCGTTGTGCCGGCGGCAGATTTCCGCCGCCCTGTTCGCCTGTGTCTCAAGTCCCGCGCTCAACCCGTCGAGTTCGACGATCAGGCAGGCCGCGGCGTCGCGCGGATAGCCGGCGGCGTAGACCGAATCTTCGACCGCGTTGATCGTCACTTTGTCAATCATCTCCAGCGCGGCGGGCAACATTCCGGCGGCGATGATCGCCGAGACGGCGCGGCTGGCGTCGTTGATCTCCATGAAATCGGCGAGCAGCGTGATCACCATTTGCGGCGTGCGCGTCAATCGAACAGTGATTTTCGTCGCGATGCCGAATGTGCCTTCGCTGCCGACGAAAGCTCCCAGCAGATCGTAACCGACGGTGTCAGCCCCGGCGCCGCCGAGGTTGATGATCTCGCCTGTTGGCAGCACGACTTCCAGACCGAGAATGTGATTCGTCGTCGAGCCGTATTTCAAGCAATGCGGCCCGCCGGCGTTTTCGGCCACGTTGCCGCCAATGGTGCAGGAAGTCTGCGACGAAGGATCGGGCGCGTAATGGTAACCGCGCGCGGCTACGGCCTGCGACAATTTGATGTTGATCACTCCCGGTTGCACGACGGCGCGGCGGTTGGCGTAATCAATGTCGAGGATGCGGTTCATCCGCGCCATTTCGATAACTACCGCGCGGTCGCCTTTTTCACAGCCGGTCGCAATCGCGCCCGAACTCAAACCCGTGCCCGCGCCGCGAGGCCCGAACGGGATGCGGTTTTCGTGAAGCAACTTCACGATGCGCGAAACCTGTTCGGTCGTGCGCGGGAAGATGACAGCCAGCGGACGCGAGCGGTGCGTTGTCATCGCGTCGCATTCGTAAACCAGCAATTCGTCCTCGTCGCAGGTGACGGCGTCGCGGCCTGCGATTTCGCGCAGTTGGGCGATGATTTTCGGTTCGGATGATTTAGCCATAATGAAAAATGCGCCTCGTTTTGTGACTTGGTATCGTCACCCTGTTAGAATACTTGGCGTCAAATTCCAAAAGCAAGCACTGGTAAGAATTACTATGATTCTCCCCGTTTTGTTAAAAGACAGCTATGGCCGGGCGATCCGCGATCTGCGCATCTCAATCACGGATCGCTGCAATTTCCGCTGCTTCTACTGCATGCCCCAGGAGGCCATGGAGTGGAAGCCCAAGCCGGAGATTCTGACTTACGAAGAGATCATCCAATTGGCCGAAGTCTTCGTCAGCCTGGGAATCAACAAACTGCGCGTAACCGGCGGCGAGCCGATGTTGCGGCGCGATCTGGAAAGCCTGATCGAACGCCTGGCCCGAATCGAGGGCGTTGAGGATTTGGCGATGACCACCAACGCGCATTTTCTGCGAGGCCGCGCGAAGGCGCTGAAAGACGCGGGACTCAATCGCATCACGATCAGCCTGGACTCGCTGACGCCTGACCGGTTCGCGCTGCTTACGGGCCGCAACGAATTGACGCAGGTGCTCGACGGCATTGACGCGGCGATTGAAGCCGGGTTGAGTCCGGTCAAGATCAATTCGGTGGCGATGCGTGGCATCAACGACGATCAGGCGGTTGATTTCGCCCGCTTCGCCCGCGAAAAAGGCGTCCACGTGCGCTTCATCGAATTCATGCCGCTCGACAACGGCAAGGTCTGGCGGCGCGAAATGGTTGTGCCGGGCGAAGAGTTGAGAAGACGGATTGACGCTGTCTATCCGCTTGAGCGGGTCAAATCTGAAAATCTGAGCGAGACGGCGCGGCGCTGGCGTTTCGCTGACGGCGCGCCAGGCGAAGTCGGATTCATCAACCCGGTCACGCAGCCGTTTTGCGGCCATTGCAGCCGCATTCGCCTGACAGCCGACGGGATGATCCGCACCTGCCTGTTTTCGGCCGTCGAGCACAACATCAAACAATTGCTGCGCGACGGAGCCTCGCGCGATGAGTTGATTGACTTCATCGCGGCGGTGGTCGAAAAGAAAGAAGATCGGCATCACATCAACGATCCGGAGTTTGTGCAGCCGCTGCGGACGATGTCGTGCATTGGAGGTTGAATTGTCATGTCTGCCGTTCTTGAAATTCCACAGAGCGCCATCAATGGCCGAAGCTTCGGTTCCGATCTCTACCGCTTCACAGTCAAAGATTATTATCGAATGCTCGAAGCAGGCATTCTCACCGAAGATGATCACGTCGAACTGATCAGAGGGGAGATCCGAACGATGTCCCCGAAGGGAATTAAGCATTCGTCCAGCACCGACCGCGCCAATCGCTGTTTTACCAGACTGCTTGGCGACCGCGCTCTGATCCGAATCCAAAACCCGATCCATCTTGATGATCACTCGGAGCCGGAGCCGGATTTGGTTTTGGCCAAACCAGCGGAAGATTTTTACGACTTTCATCATCCGGCGCCTGATGAGGCGCTGATGGTGTTGGAAGTGGCCGACAGCAGCCTGCCATTCGACCGCGAGGAAAAAAGTTTGCTATACGCTCAGGCCGGCGTCAGGCAATACTGCCTCCTCAATCTGCGCGACCGCGAGTTGGAGGATTATCGAAATCCCGGGCCGAACGGTTATCGCAGCAAGCAAACTTACACTGCGGAGCAAAGCTTCAATCTGGACGCGTTCCCGGATGTTTTCGTGGAGGTCAACGCGCTGTTGCCCCATCCTGGAAAAGTCAAAAATCAACGCAAAAAGAAGTAGCCCAAATCTTTTCGGGGGAGCCGCAAATCGCTTGCGGCTGAGAGTCCGAAAATCGGAGACCCTTGGAACCTGATACGGCTAACACCGTCGTAGGGAGAAAGGAAAACAATGAACGACAACGGAAATGATTCAACCCGCAATTCATCGCTCGAAACACAGCTTCCAAATTCCGAGCGCGTCTACATCGCCGGTTCGCAAACCGGTGTCAACGTGCCGTTCCGCGAAATCTCGCAGCACGTAACCAAAAGCTTCAACGGCCAGATTGAAGTCAACGATCCCATCCGCGTTTACGACGCAAGCGGCCCGTGGGGCGATCCCGCGTTCAAGGGCGACGTGCGCGACGGATTGCCCGCCTTGCGCCGCCAGTGGATCGTCGCTCGCGGCGACGTGGAAGAGTACGAAGGCCGCACGGTCAAACCCGAAGACAACGGCTACCGCTCGATTGAAGAAGCCACTTACGCACGCGAAAAATCCAGAGGCAAGCTCGAAGAGTTTCCGGGATTGCGCAGGCAACCGCTGCGCGCCAGGCCCGGCCACGCCGTCACGCAGATGCATTACGCTCGTCGCGGCGTCGTCACTCCCGAAATGGAATTCGTCGCCATCCGTGAAAACCTCGGACGGCAGATGGCGTTTGACGCTTTGACCAACGGCGAGCGCAACCGCCTCAATCACCAGCATCGCGGTGAAAGCTTTGGCGCGAGCATCCCGAAGTTCGTCACGCCCGAATTTGTTCGCGATGAAGTCGCGCGCGGGCGCGCGATCATTCCCGCCAACATCAATCACCCCGAAACCGAGCCGATGGCTATTGGCCGAAACTTTCTGGTCAAGATCAACGCCAACATCGGCAACTCCGCGGTCGCCTCTTCGATTGAAGAAGAAGTCGAGAAGATGCGATGGGCTACGAAGTGGGGCGCCGACACGGTGATGGATCTCTCCACCGGCAAAAACATCCACGCCACGCGCGAATGGATCATCCGCAATTCGCCCGTCCCCATCGGCACTGTGCCGATTTATCAGGCTCTCGAAAAAGTCGCGGGCAAGGCCGAAGACCTGACCTGGGAAGTCTTCCGCGACACGCTCATTGAGCAGGCCGAGCAGGGCGTTGATTATTTTACGATTCACGCCGGAGTTCGTCTGCCGTTCATCCCGCTGACGGCGAAGCGCGCCACAGGCATCGTCTCGCGCGGCGGTTCGATCATCGCCAAATGGTGTCTGGCTCATCACGAAGACAGTTTCATCTACACGCGCTTCCGCGAAATCTGCGAGATTATGCGCGCCTACGACGTGGCGTTTAGCCTGGGCGATGGCCTGCGCCCCGGCTCAATCGCAGACGCGAACGACGAAGCCCAGTTCGCCGAACTTGAAACGCTGGGCGAACTGACGAAGATCGCCTGGGAGATGGATTGCCAGGTGATGATCGAAGGCCCCGGCCACGTCCCGATGCATCTGATCAAAGAGAACATGGACAAGCAGCTTGCGTCGTGCGACGAAGCGCCGTTTTACACGCTCGGCCCGCTCACTACTGACATCGCGCCCGGCTACGATCACATCACGTCGGCCATCGGCGCAGCGATGATCGGATGGTTCGGCACGGCGATGCTCTGTTACGTCACGCCGAAAGAGCACCTGGGCTTGCCCGACAGGAAAGACGTGAAAGACGGCGTGATCGCTTACAAGATCGCGGCGCACGCGGCTGACCTTGCGAAAGGCCATCCCGGCGCGCAGCTTCGTGACAACGCGCTCTCGAAAGCCCGTTTTGAATTCCGCTGGGAAGATCAATTCAACCTCTCGCTCGATCCCGAAACCGCGCGCGAATTCCACGACGAGACTTTGCCGCAGGAAGGCGCCAAGCAAGCGCATTTCTGTTCGATGTGCGGCCCGCATTTCTGCTCGATGAA
>JAJVID010000201.1 GCA_022072205.1 Acidobacteriota bacterium | reverse complement strand
TTCAAGACCGAGTGCGACTGGGCTTACGAAACCGAAGAGCTTGAGCACATGAATGGCCGCCGGATGTTCTGGCCGCGCGGCAAAGTGCTCGGCGGGTCGAGTTCGATCAACGCGATGGTTTACAGCCGCGCCAATCGCGGCGATCACGACGGCTGGGGCGAACTGGGAATCGAAGGCTGGAGCTACGATGAAATCCTGCCGTATTACAAAAAATCCGAAGACAACAAAGACCTGTCGAACGAGTATCACGGGCGGGGCGGAGAACTGAGCGTCTCCAAATTGCGCGCCGTCAACCTGCTGACGCGCCGCTTTGTCGCAGCCGCGCATGACGCCGGAATCTATTACAACGAAGATCTCAATGGCGAATTTCAGGAGGGCGTGGGCTTTTTGCAGGTCACGCAGAAGAATGGCAAACGCCACAGCGCGGCGGACGCATTCCTGAAGCCGGTTTTGCCGCGCGCGAATCTGACGGTGAAGACCGGGGCGCACGTTACGCGGTTGCTGTTCGACAACGGCAAAGCCGCCGGAGTCGAATTCGTTCGGAACGGACAGACCGAGCAGGCCCGCGTTGATCGTGAAATCATCCTGTCGGGCGGCGCGATCAACTCGCCGCAAACGCTGATGCTGTCGGGCGTCGGCCCGGCGGACGATTTGCGCGCGCTGGACATCCCCATCGTCGCCGACCTGCCCGGCGTCGGCCAGAACCTGCAAGACCACCTGCTGATCGGCGTCGAGTACGCCTGCCAGGAACCAGTAGGGCTGCACAAAGCCGACACGATCACGAACATCCTCAAATTCCTTCTTTTCAAAAAAGGGCCGCTGACATCGAACGTGGCCGAAGCCGCCGCCTTCATCAGAACCGATTCGTCACAGCCCGTGCCGAACATCGAACTGGTCTTCGCGCCAGTTTTTTACATGGACAACGGGTTCAAGAATCCCGACCTGCACGGTTTTTCAATCGGCGTCGCGCTGCAAAAGCCGGAGAGCCGAGGCTACATCAAACTAAAGTCGAACGATCCGCTCGCTGCGCCGGCCATTCAGCCGAACTATTTATCTTCGGAAGCCGACCTGTCCGCCTGCGTCGAAGGCGTCAAGCTTGCGCGCAGGGTTTTGCGCGCGCGTCAGTTCGACCGGTTTCGCGGCAAAGAGTGGTGGCCGGGCGAAGAGGCTCTGTTCGACGGCGACATCGCCGAACACATTCGGCAGACCGCCGAAACGATCTATCACCCGGTCGGCACGTGCAAGATGGGAATTGACGCGATGGCTGTGGTTGATGATCGCCTGCGCGTGCGCGGCGTCGAAGGGCTGCGCGTGGTTGACGCCTCAGTCATCCCGATTCAGATCACCGGCCACACGAACGCGCCGACGATTGCGATTGCGGAGAAGGCGGCGGATTTAATCAGAGAAGCTTGAGATCGTTCATTTCTTGACATCATCACAATCGCCGCCTACCATTCGTATCGTTCGTGCAGTGTTCACATCCAGGCCCCGCGAACATCTCGTTCGCGGGGCTTCTGCTATAAAAGCGGCTGGAAGTTGCGCGCGGAACGAAAAACCCGAAAAGAATTTTAAGGTGATAAGAAAATGGCAGTTCAATCAAAGAGACGTGTAGGCATTCTAGGCGCGACCGGCACAGTCGGCCAAAGGTTGATTCACATGCTGCGCAATCACCCGTATTTCGAGGTGACCGCGCTTGCGGCTTCGGATCGTTCCGAAGGAAAACGCTTCGCCGACGTTTGCAATTGGAAGTTGCCGGTTGAAATGCCCGAAGCGGTGAAGGGAATCAAAGTCTTCGGTTGCAAACCGCCGCTCGATTGCGACGTGGTGATTTCGAGCCTGCCATCCGACATCGCGGCCGAAGCCGAGGCCGCGTTCGCCGCCGCCGGGTTCCCTGTCATCAGCAATTCGTCGTCGTACCGGATGCCTGAAGACGTGCCGCTGGTCGTCCCGGAAATCAACCCCGATCATTTGGACGTGATCCCCGCGCAGAAGAAGAATCGCGGATATGATCGCGGCTACCTTGTGACCAATCCCAACTGCACCACGATTGGTCTGGTGATGGCGCTCGCGCCGTTGCAGCAGGCGTTCGGCCTCGAAGCCGTGATGATGACTTCGATGCAGGCGATTTCAGGCGCGGGTTATCCCGGAGTGGCTTCGATGGACATCGTTGACAACGTCATGCCGTTCATCGGCGGCGAAGAAGAGAAGGTCGAGGTCGAGCCGCAGAAGATTCTTGGCAAACTGACAGGCTCGAAGATCGTATCGGCCCCGTTCAAAGTCAGCGCGCAATGCAACCGTGTCCCCGTGCAGGACGGCCACCTGGAATCAGTCCGCGTGAAGTTGAGCAAGCAGGCGACGGTCGAACAGGTCGTCGAGGCGCTGTCGAATTTCACCGGCCTGCCGCAGGAGTTGAAGCTGCCGACTGCGCCCGCTCGCCCGGTGATCGTCCGATTTGAAAAGGATCGCCCGCAGCCGCGATTGGATCGAGACGCCGAGAATGGAATGGCGACGGTGGTCGGACGAATCTCGAAAGACACCATCTTCGATTTCAAATTCACGCTCATCAGCCACAACACGATTCGCGGGGCTGCGGGAGCTGCGTTGCTGAACGCGGAGTTGTTGGTGGCGAAGGGGCTTCTGTAGATGTCGGATGTTAAATGTCAGATGTCGGCAGGTCTGGCATTTGACTTCTAGCATCTGACATCTGACATCTGACATCTATGCTGATCGTAATGAAATTCGGAGGCACTTCAGTCGGAAGCGCCGAGCGCATCGGGCAGGCTGCTGACCTCGCGGTTAAAGCCGCGAAAGAGGGTCACAAGGTTGTCGTGGTCACTTCGGCGATGAGCGGGGTGACGAACAAGCTGATTGCGGCGGCGCAGGACGCGGTGGGAGGGTTCTATCACAAGACTGTCAGCGACGATCTGCACGAGCCGCATCGGCAGGCCATCCACCTGCTGGCGCCCAACGACGCTGCGCGGCGGCGCGAGGCGATTGAATCGCTGCGGTTGCGCATCGAACGGTTCGAGACTTTATGCAAAGGTCTGACGATGGTGCGCGAGTTGACGCAGCGCACGCTCGATGCGATTTCCGGCCTGGGCGAGATATTGTGCGCGCCGATCCTGTCGTGCGCGATTGCCGAGCGCGGCGTCGCTTCGCGTCCGATCGAGGCCACCGAACTGATTGTCACCGACGACCAGTTCGGCCAGGCCGAACCGTTGATGGCAGAGACTCGCCAGCAGACGCGCGACAAACTTACGCCACTGCTCGAACAGGGAGAGATTCCGGTTATCACCGGCTTCATCGCCGCGACGAAAGAAGGCGTGCAGACGACGCTCGGTCGCGGCGGTTCCGATTACACGGCTGCGATCATCGGCGCGGCGCTCGACGCTGACGAGGTTTGGATTTGGACTGATGTTGACGGCGTGATGACCGCCAATCCGGGCGAAGTGCCCGAAGCGCGCACGATGCGCGAGATCAGCTACAGCGAGGCTTCAGAACTGGCCTATTACGGCGCAAAGGTGCTGCACCACAAAACGATCCTGCCGGTTTATAAACAGGGCATTCCGGTCCGCATTCTCAACAGCTTCAACCCGGAAAATTCGGGCACCTGCATCAGCGTCGAAGGCCGTCCGTCGGAGCGCGGCGTCAAAGCCGTGACTTCGATTCGCCACGTCAGCCTGATCACGATCAGCGGCAAAGGCATGCAGGGCATTCCGGGCATCGCCGCGAAAGCGCTGGGAGCGGTCGCCGCCGAGCGCGCCAACATCCTGATGATTTCGCAGGCTTCGTCGGAAAACAACATCTGTTTCGTAGTCAATTCACCGGAAGCCGCGCGCGTGCTGAAAGCCTTGCGTTCGGCGTTGGAGTTGGACCTGATGCTGGGTCACATCGAAGACATATCGGCGGATGATTCAATCGCAGTCGTCGCCGTCGTTGGCGATCGTATGCAGGGAACGCCCGGCATTGCGGGCAAAGTCTTCGACGCGCTCGGTTCCTCCGGGGTCAACGTGATCGCCATCTCGCAAGGCTCGTCCGAGCGCAACATTTCGTTGATCGTGGCGGAGTCTGAAGCCGCCGAAGCCGTGCGCGCCATTCATCGCGCGTTTGAACTCGACCAGCCTTCGCAATGATAATCGGAAGGCGAGATTTAAGGGCCTGCTCGTTGCGCGAACAGGCGAATGGATAACAACCACAGATTTAATCGGCAAGGAGAAGATTTATGCGAGGAGCAAAGATAACTTTCATTTCAGCAGCGTTGCTGCTGTGCGCAGCGTCGCTGGTTTCATCCTGCAATACGAACAGTTCTCAAAACACCGCTCACAACAATCAACCGCAACCGGAAGCTTCGCCATCCGCGACTGCGCTAACGCGCAGAATTCCAGCGCATTTCAAGACGCCGCCCGATCCGAAGACGTTGCCGCCGACATTGGCGCCGGAGCAGTTTACCGGCGAGACGCGCGCGGCGTATCAGGTGGCCAAAGAAATCCCGGTGACGCTGGCGCAACTGCCGTGCTTCTGTTACTGCGACGCCATCGGCCACAAGAGCCTTCACAGTTGCTACGAGGATGATCATTCGGCGGGCTGCGGAATCTGCAAGGTTAGCGCGCTGATGGCGTCGCAACTCAAGAAGGAAGGCTTGAGCGACGAGCAGATCCGCGAACGGCTGATCGCCCATTACCAGTAAAATTCGACTTCACCTCTATGCCTGTTCTTCGCTGCATTAACTGTCAATCCGATTTCCCGACATCACAAAGAATTTACGTCTGCCCGAAATGCGCTGGCCTGCTCGATGTAGTTTATGAACTGAACAAATTTCAGGGCGAGCAGGCAGTGAGCGTTTGGGATCGGCGCCGCGCGTCCGCCGAATCCATTGACCAGAGCGGCGTTTGGCGTTTCCGCGAACTGTTGCCCGAAACGGACGAATCGGAAATCGTCACGATGATCGAGGGCAATACACAAATCTGGGACGCGCCGCGCAGCGCCGAATACGCTGGAATGAACCGCCTCTCGTTCAAACATCTGGGAATGAATCCGACCGGATCGTTCAAGGATTTGGGAATGACCACAGGCATCACGCAGGCGAAACGTCTGGGCGCGACCAGCGTGGCCTGCGCCAGCACGGGCAACACATCTGCTTCGATGGCCGCCTACGCCGCGCGAGCCGGGATGAAGGCGTTCGTCTTCATCCCGTCGGGCCAGATCGCGCTCGGCAAACTTTCGCAGGCGCTCGATTACGGCGCGGTCGTGCTGCAACTCGAAGGCGATTTCGACGACGCGATGCGGCTGGTGCGCGAAGTGGCTGATGAATCGCCGCTCTATTTGCTCAACTCGGTCAACCCGTTCAGGCTGGAAGGCCAAAAGACAATCGCCTTCGAGATGATGCAGCAGCGTGGCTGGCAATTGCCCGACCGGGTGGTCGTGCCCGGCGGCAACCTGGGCAATTCGTCGGCGATTGCAAAAGGCTTTCACGAATTGATGGAGCGCGGCGTGATCAACAGGATGCCCAGGATCACGATCATTCAGGCCGAAGGCGCGAACCCGCTTTATCGAATGTGGGAGGCCAGGACTGAAACTCTGACGCCGGTCCCGGGCGCAACGACGCTTGCCACAGCGATCAAGATCGGCAACCCGGTCTCGTGGCCGAAGGCGATGCGCGGACTACGATGGAGCGCAGGGGAAGTCGAACAGGTCACCGAGCAGGAAATCGCCGACGCGAAGGCGATGATCGGGCGCGACGGCATCGGCTGTGAACCGGCTTCAGCGGTCACGCTAGCGGGAATCAAAAAGATGATCGCGGCGGGCGGCGTCAACCCTGATGAAGATGTCGTGGCGATCCTCACCGGCCACGTTCTGAAAGATCCGGATTACACGGTCAATTATCACGCCGGTATGCTGAGCTGCACGAACAAGAGCGGAGAGAAGATGTTGATCGAATCGCGCTACGCGAATGCGTTCATGCGCGTACACGCCAGCCGTGATGCGATTCTGAAAGCGCTGGATTTGTGAGTTGAGGGCGCGCACTGCGGCGCGCCCTCCCGAAAAATTACGGGTCGCAGTTATTTGTCATTCACCGGCACTTCGTCCGGATTCTCTTCCTTCTTCGCCAGTTTCGCGGCTCTCTTCTCCGCTTTGGATTTGTCGAGTTTCAACACAGTGTCGCTTGTTCCGTCCCAGACTCTG
The DNA here is from genome assembly GCA_022072205.1 of Acidobacteriota bacterium. Lineage (GTDB taxonomy): Bacteria > Acidobacteriota > Blastocatellia > RBC074 > RBC074 > JAJVID01. Next base: position 4,584 of record JAJVID010000201.1, on the reverse strand, counting down.
GCGAGGAAATACTGGTCGCCGTAACGGTGAAAGACCAGCTTCGATTTGGGCTTCTCCATCATTTTTCCTCTGATGGTCATAAAGTTCACGGCTTTGCCTTTCTTGGCGTTGCGGATGGTCAGCGTGCCGGTGTCGTTTAGCGACTCGATCAGATATTCGCCCTTCGGCAACCGTTTGCTGCCGACCATAAAATCGAAGGGGATTTCGGCCCTGATCCTGACGGTGAATGGATAGGCGAGCGCTGGCGCGACGAGTGAAACGGCGAAGCTCAGCGCGACGATCAAGGCGAAGATTTTCTTCTGCATATTACTCCTATGGGTTGGGCGCGCCGGCTGAAGGCCGCCGGGCGCAATTGGTTGATTACAGATTCCTGGCATATTTTCGGATTGCAGTTTATTGAATTTCATCCCTGACTCGCAAACAAAAAAATACCCGATGCGATCAAACGCATCGGGTTCGTTTTCCTAGCCAGGGTATAAAACTTTCACCTGGCTGATCCAACTCAAACAATGATCACGCTCGCTACATCTGATGGACAATGAGTACAGAGAAAATATAAATGGGAACAGGAGCCGTGATCATTCGTCTATTCGATTCATCGGTTTTTATAAGAAGGGCCGGTTTTACCCGGCCCTTCGATCAATCGCCGATTCAGGCGTCAAGCTGGGTTAGCAGCTCGGCGGGAAGATCGGGATCGTGTAAGAGTTGCTCGGCGACAGCGTCAACTTGTGCAGGTTGTGACCGCCGTTGAACGCGTTGGCAGCCGCTCCAGCATTCTCGTTCTTGTTGATCTGCGCGCCCAGCAAGCCAGCGCCGGAAGCCAGCCAAACTTTGGCCCAACCGCTGCGACCAGCCGGAATGACGGTCTCAACGCGAGGCACCGTGCGCGGGAACGTGTTCGAGATGCTGCCGACCAACTGGCAGGCGCCGCTGCTCAACGTGAAGCTGAAGACGTTCTCAGCATCGTCGTAGAGCAATCCGAACAGCGAGCTGATCGTGCTGGCGCCGATTGCCAGGTTGCCGCCGAAACGGTTGAGAACGACCAGCGTGTCGTTGCCGTCGGCTCTGGACGGGATGTTCGACAGCGCCAGAACGAGCGGAGCCTGGTTGTAACCGGATCCAACCACGCCGTTGAAGGCCAACGTCGCCGTGACTGAGTTGCCATCGCAGCCTGGGATAACCCCGTTGTAGAGAGCCGCGAAGGCTTCTGCGCCCAGGTTGGCCGCGTGACCAGTCGAGGTCTTGACGTACTCGTCACCGATCAGGTGATTGAAGGCGACCGGGCAGCCGGTGACGCCGCTCGACGCGACCGCGACGATGTAGCCGCTGACGCCCGGATCAACGTCCGAAGCCAGGAACGACGCCGTCTGAGTGGCCGTCAGGCAGATGAACGAGTCAGCCACGCTGCAGTTGCTGGCCGACACGAAGAAGAGGTGGACATAAGCCGCCGACGTCGTGCTGGTGTTGGTGATGTTGATGCGGGTGTTCTGAGAGTTACCGGAGGTCGCGCCCGAAGTGTAGTAATTGTAGAACAACACCGAGCCGGCCTTCTGGTCGCTGACTTCCGAAGTCGGAGGATAGACCAAACCGGGATCAGCGGCGAGAGCGCTCGCCGACATCACAACCAGCGCAAAAAGCGCCAACAGCGAGAGTGTGAGTTTGCGTGAGGTTCGCATTGTCGAGTTTCTCCTTAAATTGGGTTTGTGATCTGAAGAACATCAGATCGGTTTGCGATAAAGCAGGCAGACTTTCAACTATCGTTTGCGCACACCAATTGATACTGCATGCCAAACGCTCGCAGAATCAGCTCTGCCGGATTGAAAGTTAACTGAATTGCCCAGTGAATTGATATGACAGCGGCGAGAAATACTACTGTCAGGCGACAGATTGTCAGGATTCCGTGTTCGCTGTCCGTTGTTAAGGGTTACTTCTTGATAACACGCCTTGAATCTTCGTTTGGGATGCTTGACCAGTAGTGAGGAAGATTCAACGCGAGCGGATTTATAGCATGCGTTTAATCATCAGGCAACCACATTTTTCGATTTTTCAAAAAGGTTCCAGAATTTTTCCTCTCAGGGTTCATTCCAGGCCCTGACCTTTACTGCTCAGTAAGCCTATGGATAATGAACCCTGCATCTTCAAGGCAAACCCTCAAGGCAAATTATGAACACGAAGGAAATCAGTTGATGGCGAATCAGTACGACGCGCTCATTATTGGAGCCGGGCACAACGGGCTTGTCACCGCCGGTTATCTTGCGGGCGCAGGTCTGAAAGTTGTGGCGCTTGAACGCCGCAGCGTTTTGGGCGGAGCTTGCGTAACAGAAGAGGTCTGGCCGGGTTTTAAGGTCTCCACCCTTTCCTATCTTTGCAGTCTGCTCCAGCCGCGAATCATTCAAGACCTCGACCTGAGAAATTTCGGCTACCACATTTATCCCAAAGACCCTTCCTTCTTTACAGCTTTTCCCGATGGCCGTCATATCTTCTTCTGGCAGGATATGAGGAAGACTGTCGAGCAGATCGCCAAGTTCTCAAGACGCGACGCCGAATACTATCCGAGATACGAAGAGGAGTTAGCGCATCTGGCGGAGTGGGTTGAATCGTTGCTGCTCGAAACGCCGCCGAACATCGTGCGGCGGCGTTTCAGCGATTTTGCTTCGCTCGGCAAATTCGGTTTGCGGGCGCTCAAACTCGGCGACGACGGCGTCACGCGAATGGTCAAGATCATGACCCAGAGCGTGCGCGATTTCCTGGACGAGCGCTTCGAGTCGAACGAGATCAAAACGACGCTGGCCACCGACGGCGTGATCGGAACCAACGGCGGACCTGCGACTCCGGGCACCGCCTACATCCTGCTTCATCACGTGATGGGAGGCGCGGCGGGAGCGCGCGGCCTGTGGGGATTCATACGCGGTGGGATGGGAGCTATCAGCAATGCGCTCGCGCGTTCGGCGGAATCGAGGGGCGCAGAGATTCGCTCGAACGCCGAGGTTGATCGCGTGCTGATCAAAGACGGCAGGGCCTACGGCGTCGCGCTCAAGAGCGGCGAAGAGATTCACGCAAAAGTCGTAATCTCAAACGCCGACCCGAAACGCACGTTTCTGAGCCTGGTTGAGAGCGGCCATCTTGACGAAGACTTTCGACGCTCGATTGAACATTTTCGCGTCGAAGGCTCGTCGTTCAAAATCAACCTGGCGCTGGACGGTCTGCCGAATTTCACGGCTTATCCGAACAAGAGCGACCGCGAGTTGAATCTGCCGCACAAGACCACGATGCACGTCTGCCCGACGATGGATTATGTTGACCGCGCGTGGGAAGACGCCAAGCAGGGAAGGCCGTCAACCAATCCCATGCTCGAATGCACCATCCCGACGGCTTACGACGATTCGATTGCGCCGCCGGGCAAACACATTATGTGCATCTTCGCCCAGTACGCGCCGTACACGCTGAAAGACGCCGCCTGGGATCAGACTCTGAAAGATCAATTCGCTGACCGCTGCATTGACGCTCTGGCCGAATACGCGCCGAACATCAAAAACATCATCCTGCATCGCCAGGTGATTTCGCCACTGGATATGGAACAGGAATATGGGCTGACCGGCGGCAACATCTTTCACGGCGAAATGGATCTGGATCAATTGTTCTTCATGCGCCCCGTCGCCGGTTGGGCGAAGTATCGGACGCCGATTCGCAATCTTTATCTGTGCGGGTCAGGCACGCATCCAGGCGGAGGCGTGATGGGCGCGCCGGGATTCAACGCGGCGCGCGAGATATTGCGCGATTTGAAACGATAAGGAGATTTATGGACGCATCAACAATAGGTTTCGTAGTCCTCGCGATCATCGTTCTTCTGATCATCGCGCGGGTTGTTTATCGCCTCCTGCTCGGTCAGGGGATGACCGAGACGCTGATTGACAGCGATAACAAAGCCGCCGCCGTGTCGCTGGGCGGCTTTCTGCTCGGCGTGATTCAGGTGATCATTCCGATTTTGAGCGGGCCGAGCCATTCGTTCTGGGCCGATGTCAAAGGCGTTGCGGCTTACGGCATCGGCGGAATTATTGCGATGGCGATTGCGGGGTTGGCCTTCGAGCGGTACAGCCGATGGGCCGGCGCGCCGCTGCGCGAACAGATCGCCGCAGGGAATCTCTCAGCGGGGATCATTGATGGCGCGATCTTTTTCGCTTCGAGCCAGATTGTGGCCGGAGCGCTCAGCGGCGACGGCGGTTCGCTCGTTCCGACGATCGTTTTCTGGGCTGCGGGAGTTGTCGCGCTGATCGTCTTCACTCACATCTTCCGCTCGTTGACTTCCTACAACGACGCCGAATCGGTCAAATCGAACAACGTTGCGGCTGCGCTCGGCTGCGCCGGATTGATTATTGCAATCGGGATCATGGCCGGTTACGCGGTGGCGGGCAATTTCACCGGCTACACGCAAGGCTTTCGCGATTTCGGACTGATGATGCTCGCGACAGTGGCGCTCTATCCCGTCCGTCAGATCATCGTGCAGATGCTGTTTCTGGGCGGAGGCTTCAGTTTCCGCAACGGCAGGCTCGATCACGAGATCGCCCAGGATCGCAACGTCGGCGC
>JAJVID010000208.1 GCA_022072205.1 Acidobacteriota bacterium | reverse complement strand
GAAAGCTCTGATCTTAACTTTTGCCTCTGACCATCCCATCATTTGAGATATTTCTCGAACAGAATTGTTTTCTGCGTGAAGGAGAATGAGGATCATTCGATCATCAACTGGTAGTTTTGAGAGTAGTTTGTCTGAGATTTCAGCGGCTTTTTCTCTTTCCGCTTCGGAGAAATGTATTTCAAAAGCGGTATGAGCCAGTTTGCTTTCGAGCCACCCCTCTTCGTCTTCTGACAGATCTGTAATGAGAGATTCATTGCGCTTCTTGCGTCTGCGCAACTCGTCATAGCAGTTGTTCACTGCAATCTTCGCCAGCCACTGCTCGAAAGAAGCTCCACGCCTGTAGCTTGACAATGAAAAAAAAGCCTTGGCAAATGTCTCTTGAACTATATCTTCTACAGTCTCCATGTTGCGGAAGAAATGACGGGCTATTGAGAAAACCCTGCGGCTGTGCCTGGTTACTAGCGCTTCAAATCCTGACTCGTCTCCCCTGAGCGTGAGTTCAATAAGGTAATCTTCATGGCTGGCGTCAGCAGCAGGGAACGCTGTATCGGTCTTTTGAGGAGCTGTCGAAGCGTCTGATACAAGCATGTTTTTTAGCCTTTGCAGATTAACGCTCTTGATGTGTATTCTTGACTTGGTTTTGATATGTGACACGCGATTTTAGCACATTGTTGTGATCTGTCCATTAGAGACGGTGGATTTGCGGCGATTGTAGATGGTCATCTAATGTTGCAGTTTTGCAACAGAGCCTTGCATGTATAAGACACACATGGTAGATTTTAATCGGCGAGCCGGTTTTGTTTTGTATGTTAAGCAGGACAGCCCAGCAGGCTGGTAAAATTCATATGAAAATATCTAGCCAAACCATTGACCATGGTCAGAATGGCAGTGCGGACGATCCCTTGATAAACGTCACTGAGTTAGGTCAATACATAAAGCGTAGGCGGGAGCGGGAAAACTTGTCTCTGAGAGCTGTTGCGAAGCAGACTCAGGTTAGCGCCTCGACCTTATCCCGTATAGAAAACGGCACTGGGGTCCCAGATACGCCCACTTTGGCGCGCTTGGCCAGGTGGCTGAATATCCCTTTCGAAAGAGTTGTGACTGGAAGTAGTTCGAGAGAGTCCGCTATAACTTATTACCCGCAGGAATCGGTTCCGGATATTGTTGCGGCTCACCTGCGAGCTGATCCCAACCTCACACCTGAGCTTGCCCAAGCGCTGGAAGATCTATTCCGTGTCGCGTACAAGCAGTTTAGCGCAAGAAGATAGCCTGTAAGGTTGTTAATCTATGGAGATAAAAAAGCCAGGACTTGGCAACGACCTGCGGCTATTGCCGCCTCTTGAAGTCGGGAGGTGGAGGCTATATGAACGGCTAGCATTGAAGCTTCGGAGTTTCGTTGGCATAAATCTGAACACCAAGTTGGACCCTTTTGCTTTGGCCATGTCAATAGGTGCGCGTGTTGTGTATCTTAACGACCTAACTGAGCTATCTGAGTCTTCGCGCGTACGCTTGAACGCTGTTGACGGTTGGTCCGGTGGGGCGACTCAAGATCTAGGTGATGGTAGTTTTGTAATAGTTTTGAACCACAGACATAGCTCAGGCCGTCAAGCCGCAACGTTAATGGAAGAGGTGTGTCATATTTTGTTTGGTCACAGGCCTTCTGGAATTGTTCCAACTAGGTTGGGGGGGCGGAGCTATAACTTCAAAGTTGAGGAAGAGGCGTATGCTGTCGGCGCAGCAACCTTGGTTCCATATCATTCGTTGAGAAATTTGCTGATTTCGGGGGTTTCTATACGAGGGATTGCTAGTCACTTTGGCGTAACTCCGTCGCTGGTACTTTATAGGGCCAAAGGGCTACATTTGGACACTTTTCTACCATAATATCTATTATCAGACGCAAGAGGTTCCGGCCAATATCCTGCAATACAATGACCAACCACATCAAATGGAGGCTTTTCTGGTACACCATTAAAGAAGCGACTCCCCTAGTCTTTGTGCTATTTACTATATTGACCACGTTGGTGTTTGCTCAGCAAATTGGTAAGTATTCAAACCTGATACTATCTTTCCAGTCTTCTACTGAAATCACCCGTGAATTCCTGCTCAGTCTTATACCCGGAATCGCTGTTATTACACTTCCAGTTTCCTTGCTGTTGGGCACGATCGTAACTTGCAGTCGGCTGTCATCTGATAATGAGCTTACGGCTTCTCAGTCGCTAGGCATAAGCCAAATAACTTTAGCAAGACCATTTCTGACCCTGGGCCTCCTTGGAACCATAATTACCAGCTATCTGTCCGCCTACATAGCGCCGGCCTCGCTGAGAACGTTAAAGTCATTGAGAACACAAATTTTACTCCAAGAGGCCAATGCTCGAATAAAACCGCACACCTTCATAACAAGCTTTCCCAATCTGCTTCTCTACGTTCAAAATGTTGATCCTCAAACCCGCGAATGGTTGGGGGTATTTCTTTTGCAAAACGATCCTGCCCATGGTGATTCTCGATTGCTTACGGCGGAGCGCGGCCAGTTCAGAATTGAGTCTGGCCAATCACTTTTGCTGGAAGCGCAGCTTTTCAATGGGATATCACTTGAATATAGCGGACAACGGCCTTCAGATTTAAATACACAATTTCAACCCGTGTCTCCGCAATCTACTGCGGTATTCGCCAAGTCCACTGTCAAACTGGCGGATAATCAAGCAGGTGGTAGCGCCACTAATAAGGAGCCTGGGGCCATTGCAGAAATGACGCTTGGGGAGCTATCAAAGCTTGCAGAAGAAGCGAAGACCGAGAAGCAAGGGAGACAAGCCACAGCAGAATTACACAAACGATTCGCCTTCCCTTTCGCCTGTCTGATACTTACAGCAATGACATTCATACTGGCTATTCAAGGTAGACGTTTCTCCACTCGCCCTCGAACAGTTATCGTAGTACTTTTTCTAGCAATGGGATTTTATCTGCTGTTGGTGGTGGGACAAAACTTAGCGCTATCTGGCGCTGTCCCAGGTTGGCTGGGGGGCTGGTTCGCCAATCTAGCCTATGGAGTTTTCATCCTGAAATCGTTCGCTTCAAATAAAACACCATGGTCTCGCTTCCTTTCCTTTCTAAGCTCACCTGTGCAAGTTCGCGATATCAGAAGCGTCTCGACCGCTCTTCCACACGACCAGGAGCGCTACAAAGCCACAGCCAGGCCATCGAAGGGTAATCGGGTTACTTCCCTCAATTTGATAAACTACCTTCTGCTAAGCGAAATCGCAAAATATTTTGTCCTTGCCATCTCGGCGCTGGTGGCAACCTCGGCAATTTTTACACTCTTTGATCTGATTCCCTCAATTATCAAAAGCGGAACTTCCATATCATATGCCGCTTCATATCTTGCCTACCTCATGCCACAGCTTGCTTACCACGTAGCCCCCTTTTCATTGCTTGTGGCGCTATTGATGAGTTTTAGTGTTTTGTCGAAATCAAACCAAATGGTTATCATTGCCGGCGCGGGGCAGAGTCGAACACGCATCGTAACTGCCATTCTTGTGGCTGCCGGAGCGCTAATACTTCTCATGTGGACGCTATCAAATTACTTACTGCCATATACTAACCGTGAGCAGGATGCGCGTTATAACAAAATCAAGGGGCGGCAACTTGAGCAAACTACTATTGCGTTCGCAAGAAAATGGGTCTTTGGGAAGGATAATTCTGTTTATAGTTATCAGCGAGTTGAGCAAGATAACAGCCTGATTAATGCCTCTATCTATCGCCTTAATAACCAGAGTGGTTTGATTCAGTCGGCAACGCATTTCAGCAAAGCCGCTTGGGTAAGTGGATCAACCTGGAAAGCTGAAAATGGATGGATGGATGTAATCAATTCCGACTCGACAATTGACAGAAAGGCCATCGAACCACAGTCTAATGTTATTAACATTACGGATGGCGTGAGCTTATTCAAGCGAACAACGAATGAATCCAGCAAGATGAGTTCATGGGAGCTGCAGAACTATATATCTCAGCTCAAAGACCTGGGAGCGCCTACACTTGAATTGCAAATTGATTTAAAGAAACGAGTCGCATTTCCCTTTTCCTGCCTGGTCTTGGCGGTGCTAGCGATCCCATTTATTACAGTGAAACAGGCGAGACGTTCATCTCCGCTTATCAGTATCTCGTTGAGCGTCGGAATTGGACTGGTATTCTGGCTCTTAGCTACTCTCTTCGAGGCTATTGGGAAGCAGGATAACTTACCTACAGGAATGGCAGTGTGGGGGCCTCACATTTTATTTTGCGCTGTTGGGCTATATCTAAGCTTCGTTCGATATCGGCTGCAGTGACATAGATGACAATGCCCGGGACTGCGGGCATTGTCATCTATGGGCAGTCTGAAGTTTTGGTGTTCTGAAGTTCCGATGTCAGGTGCCTGACTGCCAGCTATTCATATACTCGATCATTTCTGGCGTCAGTTCGTCAATCGAAACATTCATCGCTGTCAGCTTCAATTGAGCGATCTCCGCGTCCACTTCCTCAGGCAAAAGATGAATTCGGGCCTCCAGCTTACCCTTATTCTTAACCAGATATTCGACAGATAGCGCCTGATTGGCGAAGCTCATATCCATCACGCTGGCAGGGTGACCTTCCGCGGCGGCCAGGTTAATCAGGCGACCTTCACCCAAAACCATAATCTCCCGCCCATTTCTCAATCTGTAAGCTTCAACCCATTGCCTAACTGTCCTGACGTCAGTTGAGACTGATTTCAATCCGACGAGATTCAACTCAAGATCAAAGTGGCCAGAGTTGCAGACAATCGCGCCATCTCGCATTGACTCGAAGTGGGCGGTGTCAATTACGTGGCGATTCCCTGTCACGGTGATGAAAATCTCGCCCAGTGGAGCGGCCTGGGTAATTTGCATGACACGGAAGCCATCCATGGTCGCTTCGAGAGCTTTTATCGGATTGATTTCCGTAACGATCACGTTAGCTCCCATTCCTCGGGCGCGCATTGCGACTCCCTTACCACACCAGCCGTAGCCGACCACGACAACAGTCTTGCCTGATAGCAAGATGTTGGTGGCGCGAATTATGCCGTCGAGCGTGCTCTGGCCTGTGCCGTAGCGATTATCAAAGAAGTGCTTAGTCTGAGCGTCATTGACGGCAACGGATGGAAAACTGAGCTTTCCGTCACGCAACATAGCTCGGAGCCGAGTGATGCCGGTTGTGGTTTCTTCGGTCGTGCCGATGATATCTAGCGCCAATTCCGGGCGATCCTGCACCATGGTCGCAACAACATCTGAGCCGTCGTCAATAATCAGGTGTGGCTTGTGATCCAGGGCGATATGAACGTGACGGGAGTATGTTTCGATGGATTCGCCTTTGATCGCGAAGACGGATACTCCGTAGTGCTTAACCAACGCCGCCGCCACATCGTCCTGAGTGCTCAATGGGTTTGATGCGATAAGCACACAGTCGGCCCCCGCGGCGCTCAACGCCCGCGCAAGATTTGCTGTCTCTGTCGTGATGTGCGCGCAGGCGACCAGCCTTAATCCGTCCAGCGGCTTCTCCTCCTGAAACCGCTGGCGGATCATTCGTAGCACTGGCATTTCCCTTTCGGCCCACTCAATGCGGCGCCTCCCTTCGTCAGCGAGCGCCAAATCTTTGACTTCGTAATGTGTTTGATTCTTGCTTTCCACTTGCTTACCTCGTTTATATCTTTTTATTTCAAACCAGCGTCGGATCGGAGCTTTTCTGCGCGGTTGGTTCTTTCCCAGGAGAAACCTTCGGCCTCGTTACGTCCGAAGTGGCCGAATGCGGCGGTCTGCTTGTAAATCGGGTGGCGCAGATCGAGCGACTCAATAATTCCCTTTGGCGTCAGTTGGAAATTCGCGCGAATGATATCCGAGAGTTTGCCTTCATCAACTTTCGATGTGCCGAAGCAATCAACATAGACCGAAACAGGCTCCGCAACGCCGATGGCGTAAGCCAACTGAACCTGGCAACGGTCAGAGATGCCGGCGGCCACAACATTCTTCGCAATGTAGCGGGCCATATAGCAGGCTGAACGATCAACCTTCGTGGGGTCTTTGCCTGAAAACGCGCCGCCTCCGTGCGGAGCGGCGCCGCCGTATGTGTCCACGATGATTTTACGCCCGGTAAGGCCGGTGTCACCCTGCGGTCCCCCAACGACAAAGCGGCCCGTTGGATTCACATAGTATTTGGTGTCTTTGTCCAGGAGGTGTTCGGGAATGATCGGCTTGATTACGTGATCAATAATGTCTTCACGGATCTGTTCCGCGCCGATTTCCGGGCTGTGTTGAGTCGAGATAACGACGGCGTCAACTCTGACCGGACGGCCATTGTCGTATTCGACTGTCACCTGCGATTTGCCGTCGGGCCGTAGATAATTCAGCGTTCCGTCACGCCTGACGTCACTCAGTTTACGAACGAGTTGATGCGCAAACTGTATCGGAGTCGGCATTAACTCAGGCGTCTCATTGCAGGCATAACCGAACATCAGTCCCTGATCGCCGGCGCCTCCCGTATCAACCCCCATGGCGATGTCCGGCGACTGCGTGTTGACGGCCGAAATCACTCCGCAAGTGTCGGCGTCGAAACCGTACTTGGCTCTCGTATAACCGATCTCCCTGACCGTTTCGCGCGCGACTCTGGTGTAATCAACCTGAGCGGTGGTTGTGATCTCTCCGCCGACAATGATCAACCCTGTCATAACCATTGTCTCGCAAGCGACTCGACCTGTGGCGTCCTGGCGTAAAACCTCATCCAGAATCGCATCGGAAATCTGATCGCAGATCTTGTCAGGATGCCCCTCTGTCACTGATTCAGAGGTGAATAGAAATCTGCCGTGCTGTTTCACTTAAATCCCTCCTGGGTTTGAAAATCGAATTGGAAATAAAATCGCATTGGAGATTGCTGTAGCCAGGCGTGAAACGAAGGCCACACAATGCTAATTAGCGATGTAAATGAGTGAGCAAACTACCTGTTCAAAGTGGCAAAGGATGTCATGTGGCTCTTAAAAGTGTCAAGCTTGGCCCGCCTGTCTCAGGCAAAATAAAAATCTGCCGCATTGCCTTCGGCTGTAGATGATCAGTATTCCATCTTGGTTTTGCCAACGCTGGCGTTTATTATTGCCAGGCGTCCGCAATCAACTTTTCATTTTCAAGATCAAGCAGTCAAATCTATTTCGGAGGAACGGAATGTCTCAATCACAACCGGACATCAATTCATTGCTCAAGGAAGACCGTGTTTTCGCGCCAGCGTCGGATTTCGCCAGCGGCGCTCACATCAAAAGCCGTGAGGATTACGAGCGTATATACAAACGCTCGGTTGAAGACCCCGAAGGGTTCTGGTCTGAGATAGCCAGCGAACTTCACTGGTTTAAGAAGTGGGACAGAGTTCTGGAATGGGATGAGCCGTTCGCAAAGTGGTTCGTCGGAGGGCAGATCAACATCTCTTACAATTGCCTTGACCGGCACCTTTCGACGTGGCGTAAAAACAAAGCTGCGATCATCTGGGAGGGTGAGCCGGGTGATACGCGTACACTTACATATCAACAATTGCACCAGGAGGTCTGTAAGTTTGCGAATGTTCTGAAGTCACTTGGAATTGAAAAAGGCGACCGCGTTGCTATCTACATGCCGATGATTCCTGAACTGCCGGTGGCGATGCTGGCCTGCGCACGCATCGGCGCTACTCACTCGATCGTTTTCGGCGGCTTCTCTTCTGAAGCCTTGAAAGACCGCATCAATGACGCGCAGGCGAAGGCTGTGATTACGGCTGATGGCGGGTTCCGTCGTGGCGGAGTGGTTCAACTCAAACCTACGGTTGATGAGGCGATTAAAGATTGTCCGAGCGTTAAACAGGTTGTGGTCGTCGAACGGTGCAAGAATCAGATCCACATGGAGTCTGGCCGCGATCATTGGTATCACCAGTTAATGGCGACGGCTTCGGATAAATGCGATGCTGAACCGCTCGATTCCGAACACATGCTTTATATCCTTTATACGTCCGGCACGACGGGGAAACCGAAAGGCATTGTGCACACGACTGGCGGGTATGCCGTTCAAACCTATATCACTACGAAATGGGTCTTCGATATTCAGGATGAAGACACGTACTGGTGCACGGCGGACATCGGCTGGGTCACCGGCCACAGCTACATTGTTTACGGCCCATTGCAAAACGGGGCGTCGGTTGTAATGTACGAGGGCGCGCCGAACACGCCCGACTTTGGGCGGTTCTGGGCGATCATCGAAAAACACAAAGTCAACATTCTTTACACAGCGCCAACTGCGATTCGCACTTTTATCAAATGGGGCGAACAGTGGCCGCTCAAATATGATCTGTCGAGCCTGCGGCTTCTGGGTTCTGTCGGAGAGCCTATCAATCCTGAAGCCTGGATTTGGTATCACAGAATCATCGGTAAAGAGCGCTGCCCGATTGTTGATACGTGGTGGCAGACCGAGACAGGCGCAATTTTGATTTCGCCGATTCCCGGAGCGGTTCCCACCAAACCCGGATCGGCGACGCTTCCCTTCCCAGGCGTTGTTCCTGACATTCAGACGAAGGACGGAGTTTCCGTCGGGCCGAATCAAGGCGGCTATCTGGTCATCACGCGTCCCTGGCCTTCGATGCTGCGCACGATTTACGGCGATCCCGAAAGATACGTGAAGCAGTACTGGAGTGACATCAAGGGCTGTTACTTCACGGGCGATGGCGCTCGCCGCGATCAGGACGGCTATTTCTGGTTGATGGGCCGCGTTGATGATGTGATCAATGTCAGCGGGCACCGCCTGGGGACGATGGAGATCGAGAGCGCGCTGGTCTCGCATGCGTCTGTTGCGGAAGCTGCGGTAGTAGGTCGCCCTGATGATCTCAAAGGCCAGGCGGTCGCGGCTTTTGTGACGCTCGAATCAGGGCAGCAGCCGTCGAATGAACTTAAAGAGGAATTGCGCCGGCACGTGCAAAAGGAGATCGGCGCGATGGCTAAGCCGGACGACATCCGTTTCACAGACGCTTTGCCGAAAACCAGGTCGGGTAAGATCATGCGCCGCCTGCTGCGCGACATCGCTTCCGGGGCGCAGACTGTTGGTGACACGACGACTCTTGAAGATTACTCGGTCATAGCCAGGCTGCGAGAGGATGAAGAGTGAAGCCAATAATCACACGGAGATGGTTGATCATGATGAGATTTCGTTTTTCGATGGGCGCATTGCTCATCGTGGCTCTTTTGTTTGTGTCCCACGCTGGTCGCGTCTTCTCGCAACAGACTGAGAAGACCGCCAGGCTCACGGCGGCAGAGCAGGAAGCTGTCGCGCGTACGGATGCGAATACAATTCGAGATGTGACGGTCAGACTTGTATCGAAAGAGATGGCTGGACGTGGGACGGCGCAGCCCGGAGCTGACCGAGCGGCTAAATACATCGCTGACCGATTTAAGCAACTCGGCCTGAAGCCGGGAGGCGACAACAAAACCTACTTGCAGAAGATAAAATTCAAAGTTGAGCTGGCTCTCCCGGCTTCAGACTTGAAAGCCGGCGATGTGACTTTCAAATATAAAGATGAGTTTGTGATTCTCCCGCCGTTTCCCGCCGGGCTGGATGGCGTGACCGGTGGCTTGGTCTTCGCAGGTTATGGTGTGGTTTCGCCGGAACTCAAGCGCGACGACATTGCCGGCCTGGACGTCAAAGGCAAGATCGTTCTTTTGCTGGGCGGCAAACCCGGCAATGTTAATGCGGCAGCGTGGGCGAAAGCCGCAAATCGCAATGTCCTGTTGGCGGACCTGGCGAAACGAGGCGCGGCAGGTTTCATCCTCACTGACCTCGCGCAACCCTACGAATTGATCGCGGCCTACGCCTCGCGCCGCCGCGTCAGTCTATCCGAGCCGCCCCCGAACACCACGCAGCCGCCACAAGTACCGATGTCAGCGTTGATCAGCAATGCCGCTGCGGAGAAACTCTTCGCCTCGGCAGGGCTATCGTTTGCGGAAATCAAACGCAAAGCCGAAGCTGGGGAGTTCGTCTCGCGCGAACTGGGCAAGGCTGCATCAATCTCAGCGAAGATGGAGCGCCAGGAGAAGCCGAGCAGCAACGTCATAGGCGTACTCGAAGGGTCTGATGCAAAGCTCAAAGATCAGGCGGTGGTTTATACAGCGCACTACGACGCCTATGGCGTTGACACTGACGGGACGATTTACCCCGGCGCGGGCGACAACGCTCTCGGTGTGGGCAAGATGGTTGCAATCGCCGAGGCTTTCTTTAAGTCGAAATCGAAGCTGCGCCGCTCGGTCATTTTCATCGCTCTGACGGGTGAAGAGTATGGATTGTTGGGAGCTGAGCATTGGGTATGGCATCCGACCTGGCCTATTGAGAAGGTGGCCGCCAACATCAATTTTGATGGAATAGGCTCAGAGGCCTGGGGGCCGCTCGGCTTCGTTCTTGATTTAGGCGCTGGTCACTCTGACCTGAACAGTATTTTTAAGGATGTGGCAGCGGCCAACGGGGTCTCGATTCTTCCGGATCCCAACCCGGCGGAAGGATTCTTTTATCGCTCCGATCACTATGCGTTTTTCAAGCGTGGTGTGCCTGCGCTTTATCTGGTTGGCGGGCCGCAAGGCAGCCCATTCGAGATAATGAAACGCGTGAACGCGTGGATGGTCAGGGATTACCACATGGCGACTGACACTGTGCAACCTGACTGGAACTGGGGAGGCGCGCGAACTCTTTCCGTTCTTGGTTTGTTGGCCGGGATGCGTGTGGCCAATCAGGAAGCGATGCCTGCCTGGA
>JAJVID010000160.1:7018-10987 GCA_022072205.1 Acidobacteriota bacterium | reverse complement strand
GAGCGCGCGGGCAAACGCATCCGGTTGAAAGAAGAAGATGTCGAAGCGGTTCGCCAACTCGGTCTGATCAAATACGCCAGCCCGGAATACGTCGAATACCTGCCGCTGGTTTACGGCTTGAAGCAAACGACATCGGCTGTTCGCGGCGTCGCGCCCGAATACGCCGAGATGCGCAGCGAGGTCGCCGAGTTCGGTCGCTTCATCAACTCCGAAGACACCGAGAAGCAGCGCCGCGTGATCTTCCTCGGCTCCGAAGTGGCCAAGAAGCTTTTCGGCGCCGCGCCCGCCGTCGGTCAAACGATTCGCGTCAACGGATTGTCGTTCGATGTCGTCGGCGTGCTGACGCAGAAGGTGAGTTTTTCAAACTACTACTCGCCCGATAAATACTCGGTCTTCATTCCCTACACGACGTTCAAGCAGGTTCACAGCCAGGACTATCTCGACAACCTTGTCTTTCAAACGCTGAGCGTCGCGCAGCATAACCAGGCGGTCAAACAGGTTCGCGAAACGCTTGCCGCGCGTCACGGCTTCAACCCGAAGGACGAGCGCGCCGTGACGATGAATGATTCGGTCGAGAACGCGAAGATGATCGGCGGCATCACCGGCGGGTTAAAGATAGTGCTGAGCATCATCGGCGCGCTGACGTTGATGATCGGCGGCATCGGCGTGATGAACATCATGCTGGTCAGCGTCACCGAACGAACGCGCGAGATCGGCGTGCGGAAAGCGCTGGGCGCAAAACGCCGCCACATCCTGATTCAATTTCTGCTCGAAGCACTGGTGATCACTTTCCTCGGCGGGTTGCTGGGGATTCTCTTCTCTTACTTGCTCGTGACGTTCGCTGGGCATCGCCCGTTCCTGGCTGAGTTGCTGGAAGACCCGACGCGGCAGACCGACATCTTCCTGGCGCTTTCAGGCGACGTCGTTCTAACCGCGACGAGCATTCTGATGATCGTTGGAATCTTCAGCGGGTTGTGGCCGGCGTTGCGCGCGTCGAAGACCGATCCGATCGAATCTCTGCGTTACGAGTGAGCGACTTCAGCCGCGCACCCTGAAACTGCCGATTCATACACCGCATTCACTACCCGCAAATCATCAACACCAGATTCAATCGAAACGAACGGCTCGCGCCCATCGCGTACGGCTTCCAGAAACACTCGGTGCTGGTTGAACTTATTTCGCCAATCGCCGAGCGGCGGCGCGATAACGGTCGTCACCTGCTGGGCCGCAGCCGCGCCTGGCGCAGCGGGAGAAACTTGACTGCTTGCGCCGGAATAGTTGACTACATAACCGGTGAAATCGCCTTCCAACGAGTCGAGCATCAGCGTCTGATTGCCGATGTATTCGCACGTCCCGCGCGTGCCGTGGATCGAAAGCTGTTCGCCCGCCGTGTTCCAGGCCATGTCAATCGTGGCCAGCGCGCCGTTTGAAAATTCCAGAATCGCGCAGGCGAGGTCTTCCCCTTCAACGCCGGGACAATGCTGATTCTTCGCCATCGCCATCACTCGTTCGACGCGCGCGCCCATCATCCACTTGAACAGATGAACGTAATGCACAGCGAGTTGAATGAAACACCCGCCGCCGGTCAATTCGATTGACGCGCGCCAGTTCGACTGCCCGTTGCGAACTTGTTGCGAAAGCGCAATCCCGCCACGGTGCATCAATCGCGCGTAAAGATGCGCGACGCCGCCGAACCAGCCACGTTGAATCATCTCGCGCAGGTCGTGCATCAGCGGTTGATCGAAATAGCTCAGATATAACCCGCTGACCACGCCGCGTTGCTTTGCTCGCCGGGCTGCTTCGACAATGGCTTCGGCGTCTTCGACCTTTGCAGCGACTGGTTTTTGCAGCAGGAGGTGTTTATTGGCTTCGAGCGTGGCGACAGCCTGCTCGCGGTGAAGATGATTCGGCGTGTTGATGACCACGACATCCACGTCGGGACTCAGCGCATCGTCGAAGTTCGAAGCCGCGCGCGGTTTGCCATCGAGAGCCTCAACCGCTCGTTCGGCGCGTTCAATGTTCGCGTCAATGCACGACACGACTTCGACGAAATCCAGCTCGCGGTAAACGCTCAGGTAATGATCGCCGATGCCACCGCAGCCCACGAATGCGACTCGCAAATTGTTCATCTCTTACTTCCGGCTCGATCTCATCAATTCGTTGTAGCGACTCTCAAACCTGCGCGCCACGTACAGACACACATCCCACAGATCAGCCACCGGCTGACAGGTGTGCGGCAGCGTCGGCATGTAATTCGGCGGGCCGAATTCGGGATTGAATGTGAAATTCTCGGCTCCGGCTTTGAGCCGCGTGCGAACGATCTCGCCCCACCACGCCTCGTGCGCGGCGACCTGGCGCGACCATTCAGGCGCGCGCGGGTCGTTTACCTGCGGCCCTTCTTCGTGTCCGATGCGCCCGTGAACGTGGCGGGCGCGTGAAATGCAAAGCCGCATGTCTTCAACCTGATCTTCAAGCAAACTCTCGCACACATTCACGAAGTGGCTGAAGTCGGCGTTGATGTGAAGCTCTGGGAATTCGCGCAGCAGGAGAGCCGTCGCCGAAGGTGTGAACATCGGACGCCCGCGATGTGTCTCGTGATTGACTTCGACGCCGATGCGCCGTTCGATCTCCAACGCTTCGGCGAAGAAGTTTTTTTGAACGTCGAACGGCCACCAGTCCTTGCCGCCGTGAACGGTGATCTTGAGCGGTTCAAGCGCGCGAGCCTGCTCGATCTTCGCGCGAAACAAATTGAAATGATCTTCGTAGCTCGCGCCGTCGGTGATTACCATCGCCACGAATTCCAGTTTGTGTTCGCGCAGTAGCCGCGTGAACAAGCCGATCTGATCGCCGGCTGGGACTTGCGCCTCGACGGCGGCATAACCGGCATCGGCGACTCGCCTGATCTTCTCTTCAAGCGAGCCTTCCATTCCCCAGAGACTTTTGACGAGTTTGAGTTTCATCTTGTTCAACAGGCGATGCCTTGGTTTTCGCCGCCCCAGATGGCGACGCGCTGTTCGGGCGTGATCGTTTGCGCGCCCGCCGGCTTGTAATGAAATTGCAAAGCGCGACGGCGCGACGACGTGAAATTGCTCGGCGTGCCGTGCGGGATATAGCTGTCGAAGATCAGACATCCGCCGGGCGGGAGCGGCGCGGCGACGCGGTGTTCGATCAAACCTTCCATCTCCGAATCGCAAATCTGCAGATCGCGAATCTGAAAATGAGGGAAGCCGCCGCGCCTGTGCCAGCCCGGCATCACGCGCATGCAGCCGTTTTCAACTCCTGCCGGATCGAGCGCGATCCACACGCCAACGACGCGCGTCTCCGGCGTCAATTCAAAATAGGCGTGATCCTGATGCCAGGGCTTTTCTCGTCCCTGCGGCGGTTTGATCAAAGCCATGTCCTGAAACATCACCGGCGGCGCATCGAGCAGCTTTTCAATCAGGGCCAGCAATTGCGGCTTGTGCGCGATGGCTTTCAAACGCGGCTCGTAATCAACGAAGTAAAGCAGACGCCGGACTGAATCCAATCTCTCGTCGAAACTCAATCCATCCAATTTGCCGCGCGTGTCGTGGCGGAACTGAATGTTCTGAAATTCCGGGACGCGACCCGCGATCAGGTGGTTCAAGCCATCAAACGCCACTTGAATCTCCTCAGGCGTGAAGGCGTCGCGCACGGCGATGAAGCCTTGTTCGTGATAACGCGCGATGTCGGCTTCAGTCACGGCTTCAAGCCCGCCAATCGTTTCGGCGATGCCGGCGTAGTCGTACAGGTCGGCGGCGTGCGGCGCAGCCTCGCTGTCAAAACTGATCTCATTCGGAACTGGCATAAGTCTCTCCAGACTCCTGGGAGCGCACGCGTCCCCGCATGCGCCTCCGGAGTGAATCAAAACATATCCGGCTTTTCTAAAGCCTGCTGGGTGAACATGTCTTCCTTCAACCCCGTGTTGAAGCGAACATCTTCGAGCGTCAG
>JAJVID010000160.1:0-6918 GCA_022072205.1 Acidobacteriota bacterium | reverse complement strand
CCCTGCTTGTCGTACATCTCGGCTAATACCGTATAAGGCACGTCTTGCGGTGTCCAGATGTAGATGTATGCGTATTGCGATTTGTCGGGCGACACCGGGCGAGCTTCAATCTTCCAGGTCCTGCGCCCGTCAACCACCTCGCCTTCGCCGATCAATTTGTAGGTGAAATCGTCCAGCACGCGCTCGGCCATATCTTCGTTGGTGAAATCTGTGCCGATGAAGCGTTGGCGACGCTCCTGAGCGGCGATGCGGCGGACGCGCTGAATCGCGGGCGTGTAAAGCCACTGCCGATCCGCCGCGCCGCCTTCGTTGATGGAAAGAAGGCCGACGCCGCGCACTTCGGGCGGGTCGGTGAATCGCGCGAGAGTCTTGCTGTTACCGAGGCCGCCGAGTTTGCGCATCGTGAATTTCTTGCTGCGCACGGTTCCCTTCTTGTCCACCACGTCCATCTTCCCGCGCCAGATGGTGTCGCGGCTGGTGTCCTGCTTGTAAACGGCGTCCATGATTTTCCGGGCTTCCTGCGCCTGAGCGACTCCGGCGAAGGCCAGAAAACAAAAGATAAAAAGGAATAAGGTCTTGTTCAAAATCATCGTTAAATCCTCAATGCAATGTCGTCACTTGAGCATGATGTTTTTCGACCCTGACTTGCCGCTGGAAAACCCGGTAGTAATGTCCCCGGCGTTCCAGCAATTCTTCATGCGTTCCTTGTTCGATCAACCGGCTGTTCTTCAAAACCAGGATCAGGTCGAAATTTTCCATCGCGGTGAAATGGTGCGCGATGACCAACGTGGTCTTGCCGCTCAGCAATTGTTCCAGAGCGCCGTGAATCAAAGCCTCTGATTCCGTGTCAACGGCTGAAGTCGGCTCGTCGAGAATCAACGTCGAGGGACGCTTGATGATCGCGCGCGCCAGACAGACGCGCTGGCGCTGGCCACCCGAAAGCGTCGCGCCTCGTTCGCCGATGACCGTGTCGTAGCCTTCCGGCAGGGTCATGATGAAGTCGTGCGCATAGGCCTGCCGCGCGGCCTCGACGATTTCCTCGCGTGAAGCCTCCGGCTTGCCGTAAGCGATGTTCTCGCGGATCGAAGCGCCGAAGAGAATCGAGTCCTGCAAGACGACGCCGATTTCGCGGCGCAAACTTCCGCGTCTGTACCGCCTGATGTCCACTCCGTCAACTCTGATCTCGCCCGAACGCGCGTCGTAAAATCGCAGCAACAAGCTGGCGACGGTTGATTTGCCAGAACCTGAAGGGCCGACCAAAGCGACGCGCTGCCCGGGACGGATGGCGAATGAAACGTCGTCCAGAACCTTCCTGCCGTTTCCGTAATCGAACGAGACGCGGTCGAAAACGATCTCGCCTTTGAGTCGCGGCGCCTCGATCGCCTGAGCGTCGTCGCGGCCTTCAGGCTCCGTCTCGAAGATGTCTTGAATGCGCCGGACGCTGACCGTCGCGCGTGAATATCGCGTCGAGAGCTTGGCCAGATTGCGCAGCGGTTTGTACATATCGGTCAAATAGGCCGTGAAAATCAACACGTCGCCGGGCGTCATCTCGTTTCGCAGCGCTAGCAGCGCGCCGAACAGCACAGTCGCCCACAAACCAACGGCCTTGATCAATTCGAGCGAGCGCATCGCGCCAGCGGCCAATCGCTCGGCCTCGATCCCTTCTTCCAGCGTCCGCGCGCTCTCGGTGTCGAACCGTTCCTGCTCGTATCGTTCGCGCCCGTAAGCCTTGACCAGTGGAACCGAAGTCAGGACCTCGCTGATCCGCGCCGCGATTTTCCCCTCGCGCTCACGCTGCTTTCTGGCGGTGTCTTTGAGCCGCCGATAGACGGAAGCCAGCGAATAGAAAAGAATCGGAAGCGTCGCCAGCGCGATCAGACTGAGCTTCCAGTTGAGCAGAAACATGATTACGAACATCCCGACGACTGTCAGCAGTTGAGAAACCGCCGTCATCACCGATTCAGCGAAGGTGTCCTTCAGGACCTCGGTCTCGGTCGTGACGCTGTTGAGCAGTTCGCCCGAACGCGCGCGGTTGTGGAAATAGAGAGATAGCCCCTGCAAGTGCGAAAACAATTCCCGCCGCATAATGTGCGCCATCTGATAACCGATGCGCGAGGTCTGATAAAGCTGGAAGTAATCGAACAGGCTCTTGCCGGCGGCGAACAGAACGATGCTCAGCGAGATCACGAAGACAGCGGCAAACTCGCCTTGCGCCAACAGGCCGCCGAGCCACGCCAGCGCGGGCGGAAGCGGTTTGTCCAGCAGGATGTAATCGAAGATGATCTTCAGCGGCCACGGCGCGAGCAGTTCCATCAGCGTGAAACCGATGATGCACAACGCCGCCGCCGCCAGGCTGCGGCGCATCTCGCGCAGGTGCGCGCTGACGATTTCACGGACGTTGGGCGATTGCTTTTTCGTCATACTGCTCTTGCTCAGGCATGCGGCTTGGTAAAGCAAAAAATAACGCTGCGAATTCTGTGAGCAATGTTCACCGCAGAGGCGCAGAGAACGCAGAAGAAACGCGGAGACCTCAAGAAAACCCCTCCTCTTATCTTCTCCTCTGCGAAGCCTCCGCGTTCTTTGCGTCTCTGCGGTGAATCGAAGACTACTTGTTCAGATCTTCCTGTGATGGGTCATCACCCAAACGCAACAAGCTTTGAAAAGTGTGAAAGCGGACGTCCGGAGACGACGCGAACGCGTCCAGCACGGCGTCTAAAAAAGTGAAAGCCTGCTCGTCCATCACCTTGTGATGCAGCATCACGCCGATTGTTTGTTGTCGCGCCAACTGAGCGCTCAGTTCGTCAACGATCTCCTCCGCAGATTTCAAGCTCGCGCCGTCTAGCCAGTTGAACAAATCCAGCGTGATCGAAATCTCCTTGAACCGGTATCCCGTCACAACAGAGCTTCCCCGCTTCGCCGAAAACGCGCGAAAGCCGAGTTGATCGAGCGCGCGATGGGTGTCCGCAACGCAACGATTCCAGGGCGGGATGAAAACCGGAAACCAATCGGAGCCGAACGCCTCAGTCATTCGCTCCTGTCCCCGCGCGATGTCCGCCAGTTGTTCAGCGTAAGTTCGGCCTGGGCCGAACTCGCATTTCCGCCCTTCGCGCTCGTGATTTAGATGCAGCCAGCCGTGCTGATTCAATTCGATCAACGCTGGCGCGGCGCTGACCGATTGCGCCAGCAGTTCGCCGCCCGCCGCTGTCAACCGTCCCGGAATCACACCAAGATTTATCGGCGCCTCCCGGCGCAGGAAAATTTCCAACAATCGCCGCAACGTCGCTTCGTCTTCATCCACATCGTCGTCACGAAAGAACAGGTTCAGCGGATCGCTCTGCTGTTGACGCCGCGCAAGCGCCGCTTTCAGTTGATCGAATGGAGAATTCATTGATCGCTTATTTTCCCCGCCAGCAAGGCCGCCAGCAATTCCGCCGTTCGCGGCGCGCCTTGCAAATCGAGCGCGAATGATGGAGAGGGCGGCGGCAAACTGAGACAGCGGACGATCTCCGCCGCCAGGTAATCGGGTTCAAGCCGCGCGGGGTCGAGCATGCTGACGCAGCCCAACCCTTCCAGCTTGCGCGCGCGCCGCGTCTGCTCGTCATTCTCATGCTCGTTGAACGGCCAGACCAGCGCCCGAACGCCCGACGACAAAATATCCATGCACGTGTTGTAACCCGCCATGCTGATCGAAAGGTCAGCCTGCCGAAGACAGGTCAGAAATTGTGTCGTGTGGCGTTGAAGAATAACGTGCGAAAGCCCCTCGACGCGCCGCCGCAGGCTTTCAAACTGCTCGTCCGGCATGTGCGGCCCGGTGAGGATATGCAACCTGTGCGGCGCAGAAAGCCGCGTCTCCGCATCCAACGCGCAGACGATCAATTCGTGTCCAACGCGCCCGCCGCCGATGCTCACCACGATGAGCGGATCAGTCTCAACTCGCGGCTTAGGCTTGTCGTGCGACGGTTGAGCGACATAGCCGGTGTACCGCACAGCGCAATTGAGCCTGTCCACGCTCCCGAAAGTTTCTTCCAACCGCTGCAAACGCGGGTCGGCGTGAACCAGCAACAGGTCGAAGTATTGATTCATCACGGCGCAAACTTCCGCTTCGTAACGCGCCTGATCGGGCCTCCGCACCAGAATGTCGCGCAGGCTGCAAACGATCTTCACCTCGGGCCGCGCATCGCGCGCGTGAGCCAGCAAAGGCAGCAGCTCGAAATTGAATTTCTTCCTGCCGAATGGAAACAGCTCGATCAACAGAACGTCCGGCGCGAAACGGCCGAAGGCTTCGAGCGCCGCGTCTTTCCTGCGCGCTTGAATTTCCGGCAGGCTGTCCGAACTGTTGACCGCATACAACCGCTGAAAACTGGCGTCTGATTTGATCGCCGGCAGGTAAACCACTTCAACCCAATCGGGCAGATCGAAGCCGGGCACAAATTCGCCTCCGTACAAAAAACAGACCTCGAAATCGCGCAGCGCGTAGAGCAGTTCGCGGCTGCGGATGAAGTGGCCTATGCCAAGCAAAGACTGGCAATAAAACAACACTCGCTTTTTCATACCAGGCAATCTAGAAACAACCGATGCAGCTTCTGAATATTCGCTTCCGCGTCGAACAATCGGCAGACCTTCTCCCGCGCGGCGGCGCCCAGCTTTCGCCTCACCGCGGGCGAATCCAGCAACTCGGCGATGGCGTCGGCCAATGCCCGCGCGTCCTTTTGCGGGGCCAGCAAACCGCTCACGCCGTGTTCGATCAATTCCGGAATGCCTGAAATGTTCGTGGAAACCACCGGCAACCCCATCGCCATCGCTTCGACCAGCACGTTGGGGATGCCGTCGCGGTCGTCATTCTCGGTGATTTGGCAGGGCAGAGTGAAGAGCGTGGCTCGTTGATAAATCAGCCGCAGCTCTTCCTGCGTGACGGCGGGCCGCAGCTTCACCGCGTCCTCCAATTCCAATTCGTGAATCAACGAAGCGACTCGCTGCGCGGCGGCTCCTGCGCCGCCGACGATCTGGCATTGAAACCGATAGCCCCGGTCTTTCAACAACCGGCAAGCCTCGACCAAAAAGTGGAAGCCTTTTTTCTCGACCATCCGGCCCACCGAAAGCAGCAGAGGCGGCTCCGAATTTTCCTCCGCAGCGCGCGGCGCGAATTGTCGCGTGTCCAGGCCGTGATAGCAGGTGTGAATCGGCGTGTCGTTCACGCCCAGCGCCGCCAGATGCGCCCGATTCGCTTCGGTGCAGGTCACGACGAATTTCGCGCGGCGCATCTTGGTTTGCAGCAGGTCACCGGGATTCAACGCGCGCACGTAAATATCTTTGGCGTGCGCGGTGAAGCTGAACGGAAGGCCGCAAAGCTGGCTGGTGAACATCGCCACAGTCGTTGATGTGTGACAGAAATGCGCGTGCAGATGGCGAACCGCGCCTTTCGCCAACGCCTGTTGCGCGATGTAGCCGGCCTGCAAAAACTCTTTGAAAAAAGCCGTCTCCGGCTGCCGCCACGAACCACGACGATGTTTGAAAGCAAGCCGGAACGCCGCCAGCAAAGTCTTCGCGTAAGCGCCGGGCCGCGCTTTGAACAATCGCCAATGGCTGTCGAAAAATTTCGGCGCGTTCAACCGCAGCCAGGCGGGAAAAGGCGTTTCACTGAGCGGAGTGAGTTGCGGCAGATGGTGGACAGGCGCGCGGGTGGCGTCCACCACAGCGTGGCGCTGAGGATCATTCCTTTCCAGAATGGAAAAGAGCCTCAGCTTCAATCCCAATTTTTCCAGCAGATAAATTTCGTTCGCAATGAACGTTTCGGACATGCGTGGATAGCTCTTCAGGATGTAACCAATCTCGCCTTCGACCGGCGCGTCGGTTTTCCGAACCGTCTCCGCGCTATTCATATCCGATGGCCTCGACCACTTTCAAATTCACTGCTCTGCGCGCCGGCCACCACGCAGCCACGAGCGCGATGGCCAGCACAACGGGCGTCGCGACGAAAATGATCCAGGCCGGAAACGCGAACGGGATCGTGTACCCGCCGATCATCGCCGCAGCAGTCCGCGTCAAAAAGTATGTGCAAAACACGCCCGCGATGGCCGCCGTCAAAATTCCTATGACGCCGATCACCACCGCTTCGAGCAGGATCATTTTGCGCAACTGACCGCGCAAGCCGCCGATGGCGCGGATCACGCCCAGTTCGCGTTTGCGCTCGGCGGTCGAGATGATCAACGCGTTGACGATGCCCAGCGCGGCGGTGAAGATGGCGACCAGCATCTGCATATACATCATCGAGAAAAACTGATCGAGCAGCTTCAATATCCACGCGCGCCACTCCTCCTGCGTGTAAATGAACGCGCGTTGCTGTCCACGGAGCGCGCGCTGCAACTCGCTCTTGAACGCGTCACGCTCGACGCCCGGCGCCAGGTTGACGTTGATGATGTCTATTGCCGGATCGTTCCAGTAACGTTTGTACAGATCGCGTTCCAGAAAGATGCAGCCTTTTTCGGAAGTGTAATCTTCAACGACGCCGACGATTGGGTAATCGAACGGCTCGGTCGGCGTTGGCAGCTTGACGCGGTCGCCAACCCACAGGCCGTAGCGGTTGGCGAAATTGTGCGAGACCATCACGCCTTCGCCTTTCGTCATCCGCTCGCGGACGGTCGCAGCGTCCGCGCCCTGAACCTGAAGCCTCATGCGCGCAAACCATCCGTCGAATTCCAACGCGACGATGGCCACCGAATCATCCGCGTATGGCAGAAAAAGGAAACGAACATTTTCCAAACGCGTGACGCCGGGCAGCGCCGCGATCTTGCGCGACAACGCCTCGTCGAAATGCCAGGTTCGTGACCGCGCGCCCTCATTCGTCGTCACGACCAGATCGGCGTTGATCGCCTGTTTCATCCAGCGGTCGAAGGTGTCTTTCTGGCTCTGGACGTAAGC
>JAJVID010000152.1 GCA_022072205.1 Acidobacteriota bacterium | reverse complement strand
AAAGACGGAGTTTTTGCGATGGAAGGAATCCCGCCGCAACGCCGTCAATGATGCCGATGGTTTTCAAGCCGAACCTGCCTGCCTCAAAGTTTCATGATGGCTTCGGCCACAGGCGTTACGTAGCCGCCGACTTCGATCCCATCCGCGCCACGTTCGCCATGAAGCTGAACATGCAGGATGCTGCGCCGCCCCATCATCACGCCTTGTTCACTGATGAAGCGCGCTCCGTCGGATCCCGCGACCAGATTGTGTTGCAGCATAAACGCCGCAAGTGGTCCAGTCGCGGCGCCGGTTGCGGGGTCTTCAATGATGCCGTATTCGGGCGCGAACATACGTGAATAGGCCCCCGCCGCCGTCGGCGCGAAGACAAACACGCAGACCGGTTCCGTCGCGCCCTCCCTGAACACAGCCATCCCGGCCGAATCGAGCCACGCGCGATCCACCGCTGCTTGATCCTTGAGCGCGACGAAGGCAGCCGGTGTGCCCGCGCTCATGACTTGCGGCGCAACGTCGAGCAGATCGTCCGGCTGTAGCCCCAGCGCTTGCGCGCACAGCTTCGGGTCATAGCTTCTGCCGGCGCGGATCAGCGGCGTGGTTAGCCAGATCAACGGGCGCTCGCCCATCTCCACACGGACCGGCACCGGACCTACTTTCTCTTCAAGCATGAACCGCTCGCTGGCCTTCGGCACGATGCCTTCATCGAGTAACACGAAACTCGTGCCGATGGTTGGGTGCCCGGCGAAGACCAGTTCTCGGCTCGGCGTGAAGATGCGGACGTTGACCGCGCAGTCCGCGCGATTCGAGGGCGTGACAAACGTCGTCTCCGACAGATTCAACTCGCGCGCGATCTTCTGCATCGTCGTGTCATCGAGCCCCAATGCGTCGGGAAAGACAGCCAGTGGATTTCCCTCTAGCGACCGCTCCGTGAAGACATCCACCACGCGATAATGATAAGACCCTGGTTGGCTCATCGTATTCATTCTCACTTTCTCCTGGGCTTCATTTCCCACAGCACGTTGATGATCACCCAGCGCCCATCGAATTTCGCTTCGTGCAGGTAGTCAATCCAATCATTGGCCACGATCTTGACCGAGGCCGCATTCTCGTAAAGATCAAGGATCGTCACGTCCTTCCGCTGTTTGTCTTTCGGCGTGGGCCGGCTTTCCATCGTTCTGGCCGCCTGTATCAACTGCGCGGCGGTCATGTGATTGAGAACGCTCTGGCCTGTGCCCGGATTCGTGCGGACGATGCGCTTGGCGAGGTCAGGATGCAGGCTGCGCTCCATCCTCGCGGCGTCGCCGTTGTAAAACCCCTCTATATAATCGAGCGCGGTTTGCTTGATCGCTTCGCGGTCGGCGTCGGTCTGCGCGCATGCGGTTCCGGCGGCCAACAACAGCATCAATAGCCCAATCAACAACGATCCAAATATTCTTTGCATTTTGATTCTCCTTGGTCTTGGGCGCGCGCGCCTTCGCGTGCGCGCCCATTCGAATTTCAAACCAGCGCCTTGCGGGGCGCCGCGCTTTGCGACGCGCGCGCGGGCGCGTTAGCCGCCATAAGTTTTTCCACCAACTTGCCTAAAGTTTTTACGCCCGTTTCGATCTGCGCTGGCGTCGCCGTCGTGAACGACAGCCGCAGTGTGTTGGCCTGCGCGCCGCCCGCGTAAAATCGCGGCCCAGGCGTGAAATAGACACCCTGCTGTTGCGCCTGCGTCAGCAACTCAATTGAGTTCACTCGCTCCGGCAAGCGCAGCCAGACGGCCATTCCGCCTTCCGGCTCCGTCCAACTCGCTCCGATCTGAAAGTATTGCCGCAAGGCCGCGAACATCGCGTCGCGCCGTTGCGCGTAGTGACGGCTGCAACGCTGAAGATGTTTTTGCAACAACCCATGCCGCGCGAAATCGGCCATCGCCGCCTGCGCCAGCAGATTGCCGTGCAGATCGCTGCGTTGCCGCAACGCATGCAGATGTTCGATCAACAAGCGTGGCGCGACGACCCATCCGACGCGCAAGCCGGGGAAGCCCACCTTGGAGAAACTGTTGAGGTAGATCACCACGCCGTAACGATCCAGCGCCTTCAACGAAGGCAGCGACGCGCCGCCATAGCGTAGGTCGCGGTAAATCTCGTCTTCGACGATCGGCACGCGATACTGCGCTGCCAACTCGATCAAGCGTCGCCGCGAAGCCAAATCCATCGTCACACCCGTCGGGTTGTGGAATGTCGGCACGACATAAATCAGCTTCGGCCTGCGCCGCCGCAGCGCGTCTTCGAGCGCATCCAGGTCAAGCCCGCGCGTGCCGACCGGCACGCCGATGAATTTGTATTGCGGCTGACAGAAAAGGCTGAGCGCGCCGGGATAAGTCGGATTCTCGATCACGACCTCATCGCCCGGCTGCAACAGGGTTTGGCGTAACAGGTCGAGCGCCTGCTGGCAACCGCTGGTCAGTAAAATCTCGCCGGCTTCGGCGCGAACGCCAGCGAGCGCCATCTGTTGCAACAGGTATTGCTGCAACGGCTCATAACCGCTGCTCGCGCCGAGTTGTAACAAGCTGCGACCTTCGCGCCGCAGCACGCGCTCGACCGAGCGGCGAAACTCGTCCAGCGGGAATAACTCCGTCGCAGGCAGCGCGTGAGTGAAGAGCACACAATCCTTACGCCGAGCCGCCTCGCTATTCGCCAGCCATTCCTCATGGCGAAGTTCCGGCAGCGCCGTCTCCCAATGGAGTGGCGTCAGCGCTGCTGACGAGTCTGCCGCGACAGCGTTGTCGCCGGGGGGCGAGGCTGGCGCTGCCACAACGTAAGTGCCGCTGCCCACGCGCGAGGCGATCAAACCGTCGGCCAGCAATTCGTCGTAAGCCGTCACCACCGTGCTGCGGTTGACACCCAGGCGTTCGGCCAGCGCGCGGTTAGGCGGCAGCCGATCGCCGACTTTGATCGCGCCGCGCCGGATCAACTGACGCACTTGCGCGGCGATCTGCTCATAAAGTGGCATGTGGCTCTGACGGTCGAGTTCGAGAATCACAATGCGTCCTTTCACAAATTGGCTTATTTACACCAGCCATTTTAGTGATTTATCAAAGTAAGGAAACAGCCAATTGCGAGCCAATTATGCCCAGCCAATTTGTCTTTCTTCAAAATTCCTATCTTCAGCAAACGGTAGACTTCCCCACGGCAAACGCATTATAAATTCAGGGCCTACTGGGGTTGGGTTGTCGCAGGACAGCTACCTCGGCGAATTACAACCACTACGTAACTCAATCGTTATATTGCGTGTAGATCAACTGTCGCAAGAACAGAAAACATGGCAAACCACATCTTAACATTGCGTGAACTCAACCGCGCGACGCTCGCTCGCCAAATGCTTCTGGAACGCGAGGCTCTGTCGGTTCCTACCGCCATCGAACGACTGGTCGGCTTGCAAGCCCAGCTTGCGCCGGCGCCTTACGTCGGTTTGTGGACGCGGTTGCGCGATTTCAAGCGCGAAGACCTTGCCGATCAGATCGAGAATCGGAAGGTCGTCAAGGCTACGTTCATTCGCGCTACGCTCCATCTTGTGACGGCGGAAGATTACCTGCGGTTTCGCACGGCGCTCCAACCTTTGCTGGTTGGGGCTTCGAGTGAGATCGCCAAGCGGCGAGGCGGGGATTTCGATCTCGACAAAGTTCTGAAAGCCGCGCGAAAGTTCATCGGCGAGAAGCCGCGCAGCTTCGCCGAGATCAGCGACATGCTCACCGAACTTTTGCCAGACGTGGATGTCGGGGCGATGCGTTATTCGGTGCGAACGCATATTCCGCTCGTTCAGGTTCCGATCAGCGGCGGATGGAGCTATTCAAACAAGCCTGAATTCACGCTGGCTGAAGAGTGGATTGGCCGGAAGGCTTCGCCGAAAGATGATTTGCCGGAATTGGTGAAGCGTTATCTGGCGGCGTTCGGCCCTGCTTCGATGACCGATGCGCAGACGTGGTTGGGGATGAAGCTGAAGGATACGTTTGAAAAGCTGAAACCTGAATTGCAAAGCTATCGCGGCGAGGGGCGGGTTGAACTGTTCGATCTGCCGGGCGCGCCGCTTCCCGCCGAAGACGTTCCAGCGCCTGTGCGGTTCCTGCCGGAGTACGACAATTTGCTTCTTTCGCACAGCAACCGCACGCGCGTGATCGCTGATGAACATCGCTCGAAGGTCTATCTGCCGGGGCTGCGCGTCGCGGCCACCATCCTGGTTGATGGCTTCGTGCGCGGCGCGTGGAAGATCGAGAAGACCAAAACCGCGGCGGCGCTCGTGATTGAGCCGTTCGATAAATTGACGAGGAAGGATCGCGCGGTATTGATCGAAGAAGGCGAACGGCTTGTCCGCTTCGTCGAACCGAACGCCAAATCGTTCGAGGTTCGGTTTGCTGAAATGGCTTGAAGCCTTTGCAGTGAGTTCCAGTCCGACTACAATCCACCTCGCGGCGCAACTGTCCGCTACCATCAAAAAATCGGTTCAACATTTCTGGCATTTCTGGCATCTCCGGAGGTCAATCACTCTATGTCTACCAAAAGACTAACTCCAATTCTGCTGTTCATTCTGGCTTTGACGACTGCGCTCGCGGCGCAGACCGCAAAGCGTCCGCTCAAACTCGACGACCTGCCGCGTTTGCGCGAAGTGCGCGATCCGCAACTTTCGCCCGACGGGCAATGGGTGGCTTATGTCGTCTCGGCGATTGACGCCAAAGAGGACAAATCGAATTCGCACGTCTGGATGGCCAGCTACGACGGCAAGACGAGCCGCCAGATGACGTGGAGCGCTGAGAGCGAATCGTTGCCGCGCTGGAGTCCCGACGGCAAATATCTCTCGTTCACATCGTCGCGGCCTGGCCCGGCCAAAGGCAATCAGGTCTGGCTGCTAGACCGCAGCGGCGGCGAAGCGTTTCAACTGACCGGCGTGAAAGGGCGTTTGCAGAGCTACGAATGGTCGCCGGATTCAAAGCGGCTGGCGCTGGTCATCGGCGATCCCGATCCCGAAGCCGAGGCCGCCGAAGCCGCGAAAGAGAGTGGCGGCAAGCCGAAACCGCCAAAGCCCATCGTGATTGATCGCTACAAATTCAAACAGGACGTGCAGGGCTATCTGCTCTCTGGCCGCCACAGCTACGTTTACCTGTTCGACGTTGCGACGAAGAAGCTTGATCGGTTGACGACTGGCAAGTGGGACGAAGCCGCGCCTTCGTGGTCGCCGGACGGCTCGCGCATCGCGTTCATCAGCAATCATGCAGCAGACACTGACCGCGATCCTGACGGGCAGTTGTTCGTCGCTGAAGCCAAACCGGGCGTAGCCGAAAAGCAGTTGACGACGGTCAGCAATCGCGTCGGGCGTTCGCGCCCGGAATGGAGTCCGGACGGAAAGTGGATTGCGTTTCTGGAAAGCGACGAGAAGAAGTACGGCGCTTACAGCATGAGCCATTTGGCGGTCGTGGTTTCCGATGGCGAGGGCGCTCCCAAACGGATTGATTCGGTGGAGGCGCTCGATCGTGGCGTCTCTTCGCCAGTGTTCAGCGCGGATGGCAAATTCATCAACTTCACGGTGACGGATGACCAATCGGTCTATCCTGCGCGCGTGAATATTGCGAGCAGCAAAGTTGAGAAACTGCTGGCTCGGCCCGTCGTGGTCTCAAGTTGGGAATCGGCTGGCAATCGGTCTGTTGTGCTTTCCGGCGGCGCCACGAAATACACCGAAATTTACGCTTTTGAAAACGGCGCGCTGCGACAGATCACGAAACACAACGACGAACTATTCGCCGAACTTGAACTCGGCCAAACCGAAGCCGTCAGCTTCAAGAGCAAAGACGGAACAGAGGTTCATGGCTTGTTGACTTACCCGGCCAATTACGTGAAGGGGACGAAGGTTCCGTTGCTGTTGCGCATTCACGGCGGGCCGAACGGACAGGATCAGCATTCATTCAGCGTTGAGCGGCAGTTCTTCGCGGCGAATGGTTACGCGGTGCTGGCGGTGAATTATCGCGGCAGCGCGGGTCGCGGCCAGAAGTTTTCGCGCTCGATCTTCGCCGATTGGGGGCATTACGAAGTCGAAGACTTGCAGGCTGGAGTTGACCACGTCGTGAAGATGGGCGTGGCCGATCCCGACCGGCTCGGCGTTGGCGGTTGGAGCTACGGCGGCATTCTGACCGATTACATGATCGCCAGCGACAATCGCTTCAAGGCGGCGACCAGCGGCGCGGGCACGGCCTTCACGGTTTCGTATTACGGCGTGGATCAATACATCATTCAATACGACAACGAGATCGGCCCGCCCTGGGACCCGAAGGCATGGGAAACCTACCAAAAACTTTCCTACCCGTTCCTGCACGCCGACCGCATCAAGACGCCGACATTGTTCCTGTGCGGCGAGAAGGATTTCAATGTGCCGGTTTCGGGCAGCGAGCAGATGTATCAGTCACTGCGAAGCCTCGGCGTTGATACCCAACTCGTGATCTATCCCGGTCAATTTCATGGCATCACTCGGCCCAGCTATGTGCGAGACCGGTATGAGCGATACCTGGCCTGGTACGACAAATATCTGAAGAAGGCTGCGGGCGTGGCGGCAGGAGCTTCCACGAAGGACTAAATCACAACGCAGGATTGCCACAGAGCACACAGAGAGCACGGAGTAGAAGAATCTCCTTTGTGCTCTCTGTGTGCTCTGTGGCAATTGGACGTAGGCGAAAGGCTGTCCCATCTGAGGGCCGCTTAGTTTCACAGTTGACACGAAATATAAAACAGTCCATATTTCGCGCGGCAATAGAGCGGTACCATTTATCCACAATTTAGGGATCGAACAGGAGGAAGTCTTGAATCCCGATACCGAGACGATCTCAGGAGCGAAGCCGCGCAAGGCTGCGATAGTCTTCATCTTCATCACGGTCGTGGTTGACGTGCTGGCGTTAGGGATCATCATCCCGGTGTTGCCGAAACTGGTTGAAGGCTTTCTGGGCGGCGACACTGCGCGGGCGGCTGAATATTACGGGCTGTTCGGCACGGTTTGGGCGTTGATGCAGTTTATCTTTGCGCCCGTGCTCGGCGCGCTTTCTGATCGTTTTGGGCGAAGGCCGGTGATCCTGCTTTCGTGCCTCGGGCTTGGACTCGATTACATCCTGATGGCTCTGGCGCCGACGTTGTGGTGGTTGTTCGTTGGCCGCGTGATTTCGGGAATTACCGCCGCGAGCTTCGCCACCGCAGGGGCTTACATTGCCGATGTAACGCCGCCGGAGAAACGCGCCGCGAGCTTCGGGATGATTGGAGCCGCGTGGGGATTGGGCTTCGTGATGGGGCCTGCTTTGGGCGGCGCTCTGGGCGTTGTGGATCCGCGATTGCCGTTCTGGGTTGCAGCGGGTTTGACGCTCCTGAATGCGCTTTACGGATTGTTCGTGCTGCCTGAATCGCTCGCCCCCGAAAGCCGCAAAGCGTTCGCGTGGCGCCGCGCCAACCCGGTTGGTTCTCTCATCCTGCTTCGTTCACATCCGCAACTGCTCGGCTTGTCATCGGTCAACTTCATTTACTTTCTTGCTCATCAGGTTTTGCCGAGCGTCTTCGTGCTTTACGCCGGTTATCGCTACGGCTGGAATGAGCGCACGATGGGGCTGACGCTGGCGGCGGTCGGAATCTTCAACATCATTGTGCAGGCCGGGCTGGTCAAGCCGATAGTCGCACGCTTCGGCGAACGTC
Source organism: Acidobacteriota bacterium (assembly GCA_022072205.1). Lineage (GTDB taxonomy): Bacteria > Acidobacteriota > Blastocatellia > RBC074 > RBC074 > JAJVID01. Next base: position 3,344 of record JAJVID010000152.1, on the reverse strand, counting down.
GCGCGCTGTTCACGGGGCTTTTCTTCGGGGCTGCGGGGTTTGCGATGTTCGGGCTGGCGCCGGTTGGGATCGTCTTCTGGAGCGCGTTGCCGGTCTTCGCGATGATGGGGCTGTTCGGGCCTGCGGCTCAAGGATTGATGACGCGCCACGTTTCGCCGTCCGAGCAGGGGCAGCTTCAGGGCGCGAACAGCAGCTTGATGGGAATCACAGGGATGATCGGGCCGGGGCTTTTCACGTTGACGTTCGCCAGTTTCATCGGGGCGCATCGCGATTGGCATTTGCCCGGAGCGCCGTTTCTGCTCGCGGCCATTTTGATGATTATCGCTCTAGGCGTGGCGTTGCAGGTTACGCGCCAGCGCCCGGAACTTAAACAACAGGAGGAAGTCGCAACACAATGAACGTGAAAGATTCGCTGATTGCGGAATTTGAGCGCGAGGCGCAGACGACACGCAAACATCTGGAACGGCTGCCCGATGACAAGCTGAATTGGCGGCCCCACGAAAAATCGTTTACGGCAGTCGGCCTGGTTTCGCACCTCGTCGAGATGATTGGCTGGGCCGATTCAATACTCAATCTGGACGAATTAGATATTGATCCGGCCACTTACAAACCCTATGAGGCCGCGTCAGTAGCCGAGTTGCTGAAGACCTTCGACGACAACGTCGCCGCCACCAGGAAAGCCCTGGAAAGCGTAGCCGACGCGGCGCTGGATCAGCCCTGGCGCTTCAAATCGGCGGGCCAACTCTTTCTCGAAAGGCCGCGGGGGGAAATCTTCAGGGACATCGTCTTAAGCCACGTGACCCATCACCGCGGTCAGTTTTCGGTTTACCTGCGCCTGCTCGATGTCCCCGTACCGCCTTCCTACGGTCCAACTGCGGATGAGCAAGACTGAATACATAAAGAAAGGCAGGAGCATATGAAAACAATCGTTAGAAACATAATCGCGGTCGTTTTAGGGCTGTTGATTGGCAGCTTCGTGAATGTGAGCCTGATTATGGCAGGTTCCCAGATCATCCCTCCTCCCGATGGAGTTGATGTAACGAACATGGAGAGTTTAAAGGCGGCGATGCATCTGTTTGAGCCTAAGCATTTCCTTTTTCCATTTCTGGCTCATGCCCTTGGAACCTTTGTGGGCGCCTTCGTGGCCTCGATGCTTGCCGCATCTCAGAGAATGAAACTTGCTCTGGTTGCAGGCGCTTTTTTCCTGCTCGGAGGCGTTATCAATGTCTTTTTGCTCTCGGGCCCGATCTGGTTTGCCGCGCTGGATCTGATCGGCGCCTACATTCCGATGGGGTGGCTTGGAGGCAAGTTGGCGGAGGGTCTTCGCCCGCCTCGGTTGCAGGCAAAATCAAGCGCGCCTACGGGCGCCTGACAACGGAGGGTTCACTCATGTTTGGCGGGAAAACGTGGGACGAATGGATCGCGCAATACGCAAAGAGTCATCAACACCCGGTCAACCGGTTCTGCCACACAATCGGCATTCCGCTGATCGCCGCTTCGCTGCCGCTGGTCGCGGCGGCGTTTTTCGCTGAAGGACTGTGGCCGGTTCCGGCGGCGATGTTTGTGGTTGGCTGGATATTGCAGTTCATCGGCCATTGGTTTGAAGGGAAGCCGCCTGAGTTCTTCAGCGACTGGCGCTTTCTGTTCGTCGGGCTGCGCTGGTGGGTAGCCAAGGTGACAGGGCGCGTGTAAACAACAACAATCCAATCAAGATTCAGAAGGAGGTCATTTTCATGAAGTCGTCCGCAACAAAGAAGACTGCATCTTCAAAAACGAAAACGGGAAAAACAAAAACGGGGAAAACAAAAACAGATTCGGTCGCTTTGCTCGTCGCAACCAAGAAGGGCGCGTTCATACTCAATTCCGACAACAAGCGCCGCAAGTGGGAGATCAAAGGCCCGATCTTCCTGGGACATATTGCGCATCACATGATGCTTGATTCGCGGGACCGGCGCACGATGCTGCTGGCGGCGAAGACCGGGCACCTGGGGCCGACGGTCTTCCGTTCAACCGATCTTGGAAAGAACTGGAAGGAGGCGTCGAAGCCTCCCGCGTTCGCCAAAGCCCCTGAAGGTCAGAAAGGCCGAGTGGTTGATCACGTCTTCTGGTTGACGCCGGGGCATGCGAGCGAGCCGAATGTCTGGTACGCGGGCACTTCGCCGCAGGGCCTTTTCCGTTCGGAAGACGGCGGCGACACCTGGGAATCGGTCACCGGATTCAACGATCATCCGATGCGCGAGACGTGGATCGGCAGCCTGGGCGACGGCACGCCCGACGGACCGAAGATGCATTCGGTTATTGTTGATCCACGCGACGCGAACCACATGTATCTCGGAATGTCCGGCGGCGGCGTCTTCGAGAGCGTGGACAAAGGCGCCGATTGGAGGCCACTCAACACGGGAAGCCGGGCGGATTTTTTCCCCGATCCGCTGCCGGAATATGGCCAGGACCCGCATTGCGTGCGAGTGCATCCGCTGGAGCCTGACATTTTGTATCAACAAAATCACTGCGGCATTTACCGGATGGATCGGCGCGACCCGAACGACGGAAATCGCTGGATTCGCATCGGTGAGAACATGCCGAAACGGATTGGCGATATCGGCTTCCCGATGGTGCTGCACCCGCGCGATCCGAAAACCGCCTGGGTCTTCCCGATGGACGGGACTCAGGTCTGGCCGCGCACTTCTCCTGACGGCAAGCCGGCGGCTTACGTCACGCGCAACTCGGGCAAGACGTGGAAGCGGCTGGATGAGGGATTGCCGAAAGAGAACGCCTGGCTGACGGTCTTCCGGCAGGCGATGACCGCTGACGCGCGCGACCCGGTCGGAATCTATTTCGGCACAACCTGCGGCGAAATCTGGGCGAGCGCGAGCGAAGGCGAGAAGTGGAACTGCATCGCCCGCCACCTGCCGCACATTTACGCGGTCGAAGCCGCCGAGATGTAGAAAAAGAAGACAGAAGACAGAAGGCAGAAGACAGAAGTGGGAAGTCGAGAGTCGAGAATCGAAGTTGGAGGATTGAACGGATAGCGCGCCCTTCTGTCTTCTGTCTTCTGTCTTCTGCTTTCAAACTATCGGAGCGATATGAAAGTACACATCCCAAGCCCGTTGCTGTCTTACACGAACCAGCAGAACGATGTCGAAGCCGCCGGCTCGACCGTCGCCGAGATGCTTGATGATTTGAATGGCCAGTTTCCCGGCATTCGTTTTCGGATGATTGACGAGCAGGATTCGATCCGCCCGCACATGAAAATCTTCGTCAACGGCGAACAGGTGTGGGGATTGGACACCGCGCTTAAAAACTCCGACGAGGTTTACATTCTGCAGGCGTTGAGCGGAGGTTGA
>JAJVID010000187.1:2729-11044 GCA_022072205.1 Acidobacteriota bacterium | reverse complement strand
TTTCGCAATTCGCTGTTGTCAATCGTTCTGATTTTGAAGCCGCGCTCTTCGAGTCGCGCGCGAGTCCGCAGAGCGCCTTCGGCCATCAAGACCGTGTCGCCGATGGTCAGCGTGTTCGCCGCCCACAGTTCTTCTTCGTGAACGTCAAACAACGCGAATTCAGCCAGCGGCTCAATGTTGATCCATCGGCGGTTTGCGAGAATCGTCCGGCGGCCGAGATACGTGCAGGCCGTTTTCAGATGCAGGCAGCCGGAGATTTCAACCGGCGAGACGCGATAGCCGTGCGGTTCGACGATGGCGCGCAATTGATCAACGCCCGCCTGATTCGTACGCGCGCTCAATCCGACGTAGAGCGTCCGATCAACGCGCATCACGTCGCCGCCTTCCAGCGTCGCGGGCGATTCGATGAACGCGAGCGGGCGAAACGCCGAAAGAGCTTCGGCAACGCTCGCAGTTTCATCTCGTCTGCTCTCCGCGCCGGGTCTGGCGATCACGGCCAATTCATCCAGCACGACTGCCGTGTCTTCGACGAAGACCGAATCGGGCAGATCAGGCTCCGCCGGCAACCGGATGATTCTTTGCGCGCCGGCTTGCGCCAGAGCCTCTTCGTATTGCCGATGTTGCTCGCGCGCCCGGGCGAGATCAATCGGCTGGCGCGGGAGAAAGCTCAACTCGCATTCGGCGATTTTGTCGCTGATGGCTCGTGTGATCGCTGTGAGCATAGTTATTTTCGCTTCGCCGCTTTGACTCCGACACGGCGCGCAAGTTCGTGAACCTTGCCGACGATCTTCTCTTCGAGTTCCGGTTTGTACGGCCCGGGCAGATCGTAATAGATCATCGAGGTGATCACTTCGTAGCCGCCTTCTTTGAACATCCGCGCCGAGGGGATGTAGGAGCAAAGGTCGTTGCTGTAGCCCGCGACCCACACGTCGCCGCTGAGTTCGCGTTTCAGCCGCAGCGCGTAATCGGTCACGACTTCACCGGCCAATGCGACCAGCGTCAAACCGCCGATGCGCGCGACCTGAACCGTGTACGGATATTCAGTCATCACTTTTCCGTCACGTTCGTAGCGAGCGATCATCCTCTCTGCGTGCTGACGCGCGAAAATGTTCTTGTCGTTCAATCGCGATTGATATTCCTCTTTTGTCGGCGGGCCGTCGAAGGGAAGCGCCACGCCTCCGATCACCGATTTGATCGCGCCGCTCACAGGCTTCATCTCGCCGTTCAGAACCTGCTCGACCGATTTCGCCAGTGTTTCGCCGTGCTCGCGCGCCAGTTCAAATTTGCTGCGCGGATACGGGTTGATGTCGGCTCCGCATCCCATCACAAACATCGCCGTCGCGTCCGGATGCTCGCGTTCAATCGCCGCCTGCGCGAAGCCTGCGTAATCGCCGCTGAACTGATAAAACTCTCCGGTCAGCGTGGTGTTGTGGCAGGCGTAGCCGAAGACCACGCCGCGCAATTTTCCGTCAGCCGATTCGACGCGTAGCGCGGGAACTTCGCGATCAACGACGCCTTCCGGATTGACGCCGATGATCGGCGCATCTTTGTTGAACTGCCGCCGGTTCATTGCGAACGGAGCCGTAGATCGCCCGAAAGACAGTTTCGCCGGAGACAAATCCTTGATCGCCTCGCCAATGACTTTCAGCAGTTTATCTCTGAGTTGGCGCGTGTATTCATCAACCAGCGCGGATTGCTCCACGTTCAGATTGTAAGCGCCCGCCAGCGAGCTTCTGAGCACCGGGCCTGTGTGCGTATGCGACGAGTTGAAGAGTATCTGCTCGCGGCGCAGGCCGTAGCTTTTGTTGGCGTGTTCGGAGACTTCGCTGGTGAGCGCGCCCGGCAATCCCAACAGGTCAGTCGTCACCAGCACGACGCGGGCGCCGCGCGAATCCTGAATGGCCAAAGCTTTGGCGTGAAGGTCATGAATCCTGCCTTCGGATGGCTTCGTGCGATTGGCGTAACCTGCCATCCACATATTTTTTTCTGGCGTGATGGCGATTCGAGCGAAGCCGGCTTTCATTGCAGCGGGCGCAGCGGAGTCGGCTCGATGCGGCGATTGAGCGGCGGCGATCACAGCAAACAACAGAGCAAGCAGACAGGCTCGGATTCGGTGATTCATTTTTCGGCCTCCTTCGAAAACCCAGGGACGTTATCGCTTTGTCGCGTTCTCGTAAATTTCGATCATCTCGCCGAAGCGCATCTTCACCGGCTGAAAGCTCAGCTTCAGCGACGCGCCAGGCTGGTAATCGTCGCCGAGAACGAAGATTTTGTTGACCGCGCGAAGATCGCAATTAGCGTTGGCGATCCGGCTCACTTCGGCTTTCGTCTTCGGATTGCCCGCCACATCGCAGCGCACGGCGACGCGTTCGATGTCTTCGAGCCGCGCCCGCTTCGGCAAAAGCGCGGTCGTGCGGAAGATGCCGCTGCGATCAATCTTGTAATTGGCGATGCCCCAGTCGGACGTGCGCCAGACCGGGTCGCCTTTGAGTTTGACCGCGACGCTGAGCGCGGCGCCCACTTGAGCCGAGTTGATGTCGAAATAGACATAGTTGCGCAGGTCATTGATCTGCGGCCCCGGCTTTCGTTCTTCAATGATTTTGCCTTCGCGGATCATCTCGTCGGCCATCACGCGGTACGTCCACGGATGGCGATCCATCATCTCTTCGCGCGAGGCTACAGTCGCGTCGAAGGCCAGCGGGCGCGGCGCGAATCTCATTTCCGATAGGCCCTGATCCGAAAAATTGTTGTTGACGGTCGCGGTGAACATCAGCGGGTGATCGGCTTCGAGCTTGCCCGCAAATTGCGTGTCCTTGTGATCGGCGCCTTGAAAGATCGAGCTTGCCTTTCCACCGATCCCGGCCCGCGTTCCGAGCACCCACTCGATGTCGGTCGTGCGTCCCCACCGGGCCATCAGCGCGGTCGTCTGCGTGCCGCCGTCTTCGTTGCTGAAGATGACGGTGTAGCTGAAGCGGTTGTCATCGCGCGCGAATTCGTAATAGGCCATCAGCGGAACGTCGCTGAATTTGCCGATGGTGTCGGGACGCGCGTAGAGAATCGGCGCGCGCGCAATGGCCTGAAATTCAGGATGCTCGCGGCCAATCGTCGTGATCTTCGCCTCGCGGATTTGAACGCCAGTGGCTTTCGCCGCCGATTGTTTGCGGTTGAAATCAATGCGCAAGCTGTGCTCGCCCGGCGCGACGCGACCGAGCATCAATTGATAAATGAAATCCTGCGCTCCGGCGAAAAGGATCACGTCCTGATGATACCGACCGTCAACGTAGATTGTGGCGACAGCGGCTTCAGCTCCGCGTTCGCGCCACGACGTTCCGGGAGCAGAGGCGGTCAGATCGAGCAGCGCTTCGGATTCAGCGGTCGCGCTGAACTTCTTTTCGAGCAGCGTCTGAGCTGAAACAGTTGAAAGCAGGCACGCCGCCAGCAGAAAAGCGTGAAGAGCGGAAGATTTCATTTTCGATGTCTCGTTGTTGAATTATCTAGGCGCGATCACGACCACGCCGATCCGCAGCGTGTTTTTATCGCCGGTTTGCGCCGGGAAGGTAAATTGCTGAATCGAGAATTTGCCTTTGAGCGATTCGACGCCGCCGACCTCGCGTTGCTCCCAATCTTCAAATCGCACGATCTCGCCGCGAATCCTGCCGGTCAAAACCAGTTCGAGTCCGAGCGGATCGTGAACCAGTTCGACCAGATTGCCTTTCAGATTCGCGTACTCGCCCGTCCGTCCGCAGATCGGGCACGTCTCGACATCGGCGTGGTTCGGGTTGGTGTGTTCGACTTCGTAATGCGCGCTTGCTCCGAAGCGGTAAAACGCGCGGTCGCCCAGCTTCACTCGATCCAGCTTCTGTTTCTCCAGCGCCGAGTAGAAATACCGCATGTGAAAAGCGTGCGAGTGTTGCAGCGCGCGCTGATCGCGGACTGCCCACGGTTGCAGGTGTTCCAGCCGCACTTCAAAGTCGCAGCCTTCGGGGTTGTCGAACGGCCCGTAAAATTCGCGCAGCCGCATCGCCCCGCGCAAACTCTCAGTCACCAGCTTGACCGCCGCCGCATAGTTCGGCGCGAGCGAAGCGTCCACGTAAAACCAGACGTTCGGATAGCGCGGCATTGTCCGGTCGAAAACTGATTTCGGCGGCAATTGAAAATCGTCCAGCGAGCGCGCGCTGATTTCAAATCTCGAATTTGAGATTTCGGATTTGAGATTTTCCTCCGGCCATTCCGTCTTCGGGCGGAAGTTGTAAGTCAGAAAGTATTGGTTGATGGTCGCGCTGTTCCAACGCGAGACGCGCGCCATCTTCGTTTTATCGAGCAACGCGAGCGGGTCAACCAAACGCGAGAAATTGACGAAGTCTTCCCAGCGTCCGGTGAATTTTCGTGGCCAGCCCAAACGAACGCCCAGCGGATGATCGGGCAGCCGCCGTCCTTCTTCGACGAGTTTGCGTAACGTGCCTTCGTTGTAGCGGCGCAGCGTGATCGGTTCGCCGACCGGGTAATACTTTCTTTCGGCGTCGCCCGCGTTGGCCGTGATCTTCATCTCCTCCCAGGCGAGCGGCATCGAACCGTGCTTGCCCCATTGAACGTTGACGCGCGGGCGCATCGCGTGCCGGCGGGCGTCGTTCAAAGCCGCATCTCCGCTCGCCAGAATGCGTCCGTGAAAGTACGTCCAGAACTTCTCGATTGATTTCTTGTCCGCCGAATATTGAACCCAGATCAATTCGTGGTCGCAGGGATCGTTGTCTTCGGGGAAATCAATGTCGTCTTCCCAGAAGAAGTGGTAGGCGATCAGGCGTTCGGTCGGATGTAGGATGACGGCGAAATCCTTGAGCGGAAAAAATTCTGAAGGCGTGGTGTAAACGCGGGGCGCAAAACGGCGGACTAACATCCACTCGTCGCCGGTCAGTTCGCGCGGCGGATCGAGTTCGAGAGCGCGAGCGTATTCGCGGCTCGCGTCGTCCAGGCAGCGTTTCAGATGATGTTCGACGCCGCGTTGATGATGCGCTTCGGCGGTGTCCTGCGATCTTGCGCTGACAGGAACGACGCAGAGCATCGCCAGCAGGAAAGTTAAGTGAGTCATTTGCAGTTGATGAAGCATTGGTGGAGAAGAGGAGAACACGGAACAGACGGAAGGTCTTCTGAAAAACTTCTGTCTGTTCCGTGTTCTCCTGCAGTCATCAGAAGTAAAACTTCAGCCCGAACTGAATGATGCGCGCGTTGGCTGCGGACAGAATCTGACCGAAGCCGCTGCTGTCGCGCGCGATGTTCGGCGGGCCGAAATTCGCGCGGTTGAACGCATTGAACAGTTCGGTGCGGAACTGGAAGTAGCGCCGCTCCGTGACGTTGAAATTCTTGGCGAACGTGAAGTCGAAGTTGACCGAGCCGGGGCCGCGCATGATTCCGACGCCCGCGTTGCCGAAGGCCTGCGGCGCGGGATTGAACGCCGCGAAGGCGCTGGTGTTGAACCATCGCGCCAGCGTGCGCTCGGATTCCGGTAGCACGGGATCGCCGACCAGATTGGGTCGCGCGCGCCGCTCGCCGCCGATGTTGAGCACGCTCGATCCGCCCAGCGTCGCCGTCAGACCGAGGCCGCTCTGCAACGCGTGGATGCCGGTCACCTGCCATCCGCCGAGCATCAGGTCGAGCGCTTTGTTCCAATCGGCGCCGAAGCGCCGCCCATTCCCGAACGGCAATTCCCAAACATAGCTCGCGACGAAACGATGTTTGATGTCGAACTCGGCAAGGCCGCGATCCGCCCGCAGGTTGTTCCCATCCTGCGGCTCGCGGAAGGTGCCGGTGTCAACACCTGCGCCGCCGCCGCTGGTCGAGATGTGATCGGGCGAGCCGGTCAACGCCTTGCCCCACGTGTAGCTGATCAAACCGGTCAAGCCGCCGGAAAAGCGTTTCTCCAGCCGCGCTTGCAATGAGTTGTAGCTCGCCCCGACGCGGTTCTCCATCCATTGAATGTCGCCGAACGCGGGGTAAGGCCGCGCGCCCGCTGATTGCGAGCCGTTCGCGTTGTTGATCACCGCGCGCTGATTCAGGTTGCGGAATCCGTTCAGCTTCGTTCCCTTGTTGCCGACGTAGGCGACATCGAGCAGCAGGTCTTTCATCAGTTCGTACTGAATGCCGAAGTTATATTGCTGGATGTAAGGCGTGCGCTGATTGGCGTCCTGCGCGCGTCGCAGGATGGTCGGCGACAGCGTGGTCGGATCGAGCAGTCCCGCCGGATAACCATTCTGCAATCGGAAGACCGCCGCCGAAGCGACAGCCGCCGCGCCCGTCACGCCTGTCTGCAGCGTGTTATCAACCAGGAACGGCGGGTTGAAGCCGAGCAGGCCTTCGCGCCCCTGTCTGACAGTGTGCGTGAAGAAGACGCCGTAAGCGCCGCGAACCACCCAGCGCGAAGTTGGCGAATAAGCGAAGCCGAAACGCGGCGCGAAATTGTTGCGGTCGGGATGAATCAACGACCGCTCGAAGATTCCACCGTCTTTGGCGAAGACGTCTTTGCCGCTCACCGGATCGAAGTTGGCGAAGCGGTTTTCCTTTTCGACCGGCGGCGTCGCGTATTCGTAGCGCAGCCCGAGATTCAACGTCAGCTTCGACGTGATCTTGTAATCGTCCTGGATGAAGTAGAACTGCATTTTCTGGCCTTGATCCATGACCGTGAAGCTGGTCAGGTCAAGTCTGGTGGCCAGACCGAGCAGCAGATCGCCGACCGCGCGGTTGGTGAATCGGTTGTCGAAGGAGATGCGTCCGATGGTCGCGTTCAGGTCGTTGATCTTGGTTTGGACGTGCAGGAATTCGCCGCCGAATTTGACGAAGTGCGATCCACGCGTCCAGCTCAAGCTCGCGCGCGGGTTCCACGAGCGCGGCGTTTGAAACTGCGGCGTCGAAGTGTGGCGGCCAACCGCGTCGAAGCCCTGAATCTGCACTTTGGGCACGCCGCCGACGATCTTCGGATCATTCGGCACGTTCTTCAAACCGACAGCCGCCGCGCCGTCCACGCCGAAATTCGGCGGGTTGGTGAAGTAGTTGCCGCGCGCGAAGCCGAAGCGAAAGTCGCCGACAAACGAAGGCGAAAACGTCCACGTCAATCCGAACGCCAGCCCTTGCGAACGATTCAGGTTCGATCCGAATGCGTCGTTGAACGAGCCTTCGGCCAACCCGGGCAGCGGCGCAGGACGGAACGTGTTGGTGTCAACGAAGCTGTAGCGACCGAAGAAATTGACGTTGCTGGCGAATTGATGATCGCCGCGCACGTCGAATTGATCCTGGCGCGTGCGCGTGACCGGCGTTGAAGCGTAAATCGTCGTGCCCGCCACATTCGGATCGGGAATCAATTTGACGATGGCCGCGCCGACCGGGTCCCAGCGGTTTTGCGGAATTACCCACTGGCCCGCCGCGTTCTGGCTGAACGCAGGCCGTCCCGCCGCGAACGGATCAACGACCGCTGAACTGAACAGCCCGGCTTTCTCTGCCGCCGTCGGAACCTGGCGCACGCGCGGCACGCCTTCGCGTTCGCGCAAGCCTTCGTAATCGGCGAACCAGAACGTGCGGTTCTTGATTATCGGCCCGCCGACCGCGGCGCCGAACTGATTGCGTTTGCGCACGGGTTTGGGCGCGCCGAGCGCGTTCGAGAAGAAGTTGTTGGCGTCGAGCGCGTCGTTGCGCAGAAATTCGTAAACGGCTCCGCGAATCGAGTTCGTCCCCGATTTGATCGTCGCGTTGACGACCGCGCCGGAACTGCGTCCGAATTCAGCCGAGTAAGCGTTGGTTTGAATCTTGAATTCCTGCAAGGCTTCAATCGAAGGCTGGACGAGTTGCACGTTCTCGCCGCGAAACGAGTTCGAGTAGGAGATGTTGTCAACGCCGTCGAGCAGGAAGACGTTGTTGAACGTCCGATTGCCGTTGACGTTTAGCACGCCTTTGAAATTGACCGAGGCCAGACGCGGCGTTCCCGGCAGCACGCCGGGCGAAAGCAGTGCGAGCTGGTTGTAATCGCGCCCGTTGAGCGGCAGGTCAACGATCTTCTTCTGATCAATCACCGAGCCGCGCGATGAAGTTTCGGTTTCGAGCAGCGTCGCGGCTTCGACGATTTCGACGGTGTTTATCAAGTCGCCGACCTGCAAAACCAGATCGAGGCGCGCCGTCTGGTTGACTTGCAGCGTGACGCCGCTGCGCACGATCTTCCTGAAGCCCTGTTTTTCGACGGTGATCGAATAAGGGCCGGGCTTGATGCCGGGCACGGTGTAAAGACCCTGATCGTTCGTCTCGCTCCTGACGCTGACGTTGGTTTCGACGTTGGT
>JAJVID010000187.1:0-2629 GCA_022072205.1 Acidobacteriota bacterium | reverse complement strand
GCCGACAATCGCGCCACGAGTTTTTTGATTTTGCTCTCGTCGCCGTTCAGCTTGTGATGGTGGGGCAATTTGGCTAATTGCCCCACCTGCGCATCACCAGCGAATCTTCGCCGGAAAGAATTCAGCGACCAGGTCTTCGTAATACGGCTTCAACTCGGCCAGATTCGGCTCGACTTCACACTTGGAATAAAGATCGTAAGGATTGAACGCGCGCGCCCACCGCAGCGCTTCCTCGTCGCGCTCGTTCAGCAAATGAGCATACGCGCCTTCGCGGTGGATCGGATAACACGAATGATAGCGGATCATCCACAACGCTTCCTGCGGCAGATAATCCTTTGTGACCATGTACAGATATTCATCGTGGCCCCACGACAGATGCACGTTATCGAGTCCGCAGCCTTCCGCATAAATTCCGTTCGGAGTTTGCAACGCTGGATTGTTGTAATCGGGATTATCAATGAAGAGTTCCGGATAAACGATCTTGTCCGAATAAGCGCAGCCGACGGGGAACGTGTCGCCGACGACAGCCCATTGCGGCTCGCCGTGAAGGCAGAGAACTTTGCCCAGGTCGTGGATGAATCCGGCCAGCACGAACCAGCGCGGGTGGCCGTCCTGACGGATCGCTTCGGCGGTTTGCAGCGCATGAACGATCTGCGGCAGCGCCAGATCGGGATCGCTGTCGTCAACCAGATTGTTCAGAAAATCCATCGCCTCCCAAATTCCCATCTCGGCCTTGTCGAGCTTGCCGTATTCAGCCTTTTTGGCGAGCACGAAATCGAGCGTCTGATTCGCATGGTTGAGCCTGTACAACTCTTTGACCGAAGCGCGGGATTCGGTGGCGTAGTCGCGGAAGCCGTCCGCGTTTTTGACCCCATCGAGGAACGGCGCAGGATTGCCTCTTCCGGCGGCGCCGCTTGGATGAAGCTCAAGTGACATTGTGATACTCCTTTGATTTGATGTTAATGATGAAGAAGAAACATAAGCTATCTTCGATTCAAGATTACGCAGAGATCATAGGCAATTTCACGGGTGGTGAAAAGAGAAGTCTGGCAGGCGAGTGACGATCTACTTCTTCGACTTCTTTGTCTCAGCTTTCTTCGCGCTCTTCTTCGCGCTCTTCTTCGCGGCTTTCTTCGGCGCTTGTTTTTTTGCAGGCTCGATTTTGAGCCTGCTGAGCGGCGCAATCGCTTCGAGTGCCTTTGCGATTCGGCGCGCACGTGTCTCAGGCTTCTTCGCCTCTTCGATTGCGGCGATATATTCCTTGCGATGAGAGTAGCTCAGCTTGTCCCACACGGCCTTCGCCGTCTTCCTGGAGTTGAGCGCTTTGAGCAGGTCGGGAGGTGTGGCGATTGTGCGCGGCTCGTCGTCCTTCTCCATCACGAGTTCGACGGTCTGACCGGCCTTGACCTTCGAGCCTTCGCGCATCTCGCGGTTGACGACCATATAGAACTTGCCGCCGCCCATCGGAAATATCGAACTACGGAAAGGGAAGCCGTTGATCGAGCCTTTGACCGCCAGCCGTGAGCGCGTACCGAAGGTTTCAAAAACATCGAAGGGAAGATAGACGTGCAAAACCTGCGTGTCCTTATACTGTTCGAGCTTGACCTTGAACCGAATCGCCATTGATGAGCCTCCAATCTAAATCAGACCATATCAAGATTGGGACAAACGTTTTTAGCCACAGAGATCACAGAGAGCACAGAGATAATGCACACCCGCCTTTCACCTCTGTGTCCTCTGTGATCTCTGTGGCTGGTGTCCCAATGTTTTGTGTTTCGATTTAGACAGGTTTTCAGTTGCGTGTACGGGGATCGTGTCTTACTTGCGCACCAAAATGAAAAGCGACCTGGTTGATTTAAAGTTCTTCGCGGACTCTCTTCACTCCGGCGGCCATATTTTTGAGCTTCAGCCGCGCGGCCCAGCGCGCAGTCTGGCTCAAGCCGCAATCGGGCGCGAACGACAGACGTTCGGGCGGAGCGTATTTCAAACATAGCCTGACGCGTTCAGCCACGTCTTCCGGTGTTTCGATGTAATAACTTTTTACGTCAATTACGCCGACTGCGACATCCATCTTTTCGGCCACCTGCTCGATGATTTCGATCTCGGCGAATTCGCGGCTCGCCATCTCCAGATGAATTTCGTCAACCCGGATGTCGAGGAACGCCGGAAACATCGGCTTGTAAGTCCGCTTGCCGACCGCGCGCGCTTTGTAGTTGCCGAAACAGGCGTGAGTCGAAAGCCGGCATTGGCCGACGATCGGCTCGATCGTGCGATTGAAAATGTCGGCGAGGCGGTACGGGTCTTCCCGATGCGCGTAACAACTCATCGAAGGCTCGTCAACCGTGACCTCGCGGCAACCGGCTTCCACCAGCGCGATCAATTCGTCGCGCACAATCGGCAGCAGAGCTTCGGTAATGTCGAACCGGTCGGGATATTCTCCCTCTGGCAGCAATCGCCCGCTGAGCGTGTAAGGCCCCGGCACGCTGGCCTTGAGCGTGATTGCGGATTGCGGCCAGTTTGCGGAGAGGCCGATTGCGGATTGAAAGAGCCGTTGCAGTCGCTTCCACTCTTCAACAACTCCCAGCCCGCGTGGCGCGCGCAGTTCGCCGATGATCCGGTGTTTGCCGCG
>JAJVID010000075.1 GCA_022072205.1 Acidobacteriota bacterium | reverse complement strand
GGGCCGAGATCAATCGGAACCGTGATGAAGCGGTTCTGCGCCTGATCGAACCGCGCCACCGGCTCGAACGATTGCGAGCCATCAGCTTTGACGCGCAGCGCGATTGCGGCTGCGGGGCCTTGTCCGCTTGCGCTGGCCGAAAATATTCCCGGAGAGATGGCTTCAATGCGCGCTGTTCCCAGGCTGATCAGGCCGTCTTTATTCGTCACCGTGATCGTTGCGGCGCCGAGAGCCGTGCCCGGCGGGAGTTGGTAATTGATCTGGCCGGGCGCCACGAAGAAGAGCGGCGCGAGGCGTTGCGTCCCGACGCTGTCCGTCACCGAAACGGTCGTCCCCGCGAGCGATGTCGGCAGCGGCGTCGTTGTGGCGACTTCCACCGCGACGGCCAGGTCTGTCCCGAAAGCTGAGACGATGGATTCGGGCGAGAAAGAGTAACTCAGAAAACTCGCGGCGGAAGCGTTGGCGAGAGGCAGATTCGCCGTCTGTTCGGTTGCGGATACGAGCACGTTGACGACCGCCGATTGCCCGGAATTATTGACGACGACACTGTCGCGCCCGAAGCCGCGCGCCGTGATCAGCCCGCCGGGGCTGACCGAGACGATTGAATTCGCGCCGCTTTTGACGGCGTAGCTCGTCCCGGACAGGCTCGATGTGATGTCAATTCGCTCGGCGCCGAATTGCCCGACCACCGCAATCTGGCTGGTCTCCCCGACGCTCTTCAGCAAAAGATTGGCCGGCGTCGCCGCGATCGAAGTCGGAGGCGCATCCGGACGCACAATGATCTCGGTCGCGCCCAGATAATTTTCAGGTCCAGGGCCAAAAGTGAAAGCCGTAATCTCGACCTTCCCGGCGCGGTTTCGCGGGGCGATGAACGAATGAGAAATCACGCCCAAACCATCAACAATCGCCGCTTGATCGCCGAAGAAGAAGATCGCTCCGTCGGTCTTGTTGCCGCCGCTGATGGTGAGCGTGACGGGCACGGTTTCGCCCGGACGGAAGAGGGCGTTGCGCGCAGGCGTTAAGGCGACGGTCGCCGCTGCCCCAATCGCCCGCTCGCCGGCGAGCAGAAGCGGGCAACTGCTTTCAGGGATAGGCGGAGGATTGCCCGCGCCGGTGAATTTGAGGAAGTTGTCGAATTTATCCGAATTGACGGACTCGAACCTGAGCAGCGAGGCCAGCGCGTTCCAGACATCGAGCGAGGCCGTTTCATTGATATCATTGGAGGCTCCTGGCAACGGAGCGTGGACGACGCCATCAATCCTGGTGATTTTATTGCCCGTAAAACCTCCGCGCTGACTTTGCGTCGGAACGATCGTGTCGTGGATGCGCGCGGCCCCGAAGATCGTGTTTATCGGATTGGGATCGTCAATCGCCAGCCCGATCACCAGGTTGAGAAATCTTTCAGCGCCGCTGCCGTCAGGAGCGGTCGCGTAGATCGCGTGCGATTTGACTTCGGTTGTGGAAATACTGCCGATCTCCGGACTCGATGTCTGAAAACCGAAAATCGCAGGGCCTATCGGATAACCGGCCCATTCAAAGGCTGTTTCGAGCCTCGCGGTATTTCCAACAAGGTTTACCCGGTCGCATCTGCGGGCAATCAGGTAATCGGCCAGCGGCGTGCCCCGGTGTGGTGTGCCGACGGTGATCAGCTTGTGAAAGTCGCCCTGCTGATAATTGGTCGCTCTCTGATAAGGAGTGATCGGGCCGACCTGCGCGCGGCGCGCGGCGCGGGAACGAGCGAGCAGGCCGCCCATGCTGTGCGCGACGATGTCCACTTGCGTGGCGGCGAAACCGCTGTCGCGCAGGCGATACAGCACATTGTCTACGGTTTCAACCAGCCGTTCAGTGGGATAACGATATTCGGGCGTGGTCGCCAGCGGATCGAATGAGCCGGCTCCGCCGTAATTCCTGGTTCCCTTGCAATCGTCACCCTTACATCCGTAATCAACACGAGCGAGTCCTTTTTCGTCGTACCCGATGTCCTTCAAATGTTTTTCCAATCCCTCCCACGCGTCTTTGCCGCTCCAAACCCCATGAACCATCACAATCGGCGGGCGATGCAGGTAAAGCGGGCGGCGGCGAATCCCCGCGGACGTGGTCGCCTGGATGATCACCTGGGTTGAAATATTGCTGACGGGGAAATCGGCGGGAGTTTGGTAGACGGCGTAGGCCACTTTATCCGGCGAGGCGCCCTGCGGCGTGGCGCGCAATGATGTCCCGTCTCCCTGCGTGGCTCCGTCCAGGGTTGTCAGCCTGCCCCAGGCGAGGTCGGCTGGGCTGAAGTTCTGATCCGGCTTCCTGAGCGAAAAGGTGACCTCGGTTTCGCTGATGAGCGCGAGCAGTATTCTGGTGACGCCATCGGCGACCGCGCCGTTCCTGACCACGTAATCGAACGAGCGCAGCGTGGGTGGCGGTTCGATGGTGACGCGCGAGCCGGAGATCGCGCGAATATATTGGCCGTCACATCCTTTGAAGGTGTTGCAGGCCGGGTCAATGAAATCAATCCCGACTCCCACCTGCGAAGGCGATCCGCCGGGCAGCAGGACTGAAACCACCGCTGTGTTGCTGTTGGTCGTCTTGCCGCAGCCGCTCTTGATTTGCACCCAGTAATTCGTTGTGGCGGTCAGCGGCGGCGTCGGGTAATTGCCGAAGGTCGCGCCGTTGATCGGATTCGCGGTGTCGCCGCTCAATCCCTGATACCACTGATAAGTGAAGGGCTGCGTTCCGCCGCTCAAAGTCACACGCAGATTTGCCGGCTGTCCGCTGGCGATGATCGGGCTGTCGGGTTGAACGAGAATTACAGGAGCGGCGCAGCCCTGTTTGATCGTGATTGTCCCTGATTTGACGCAATCGCTCATCCCTTGCAGCCTGACCGTCAGCTTCCATATGAAAGTTCCTGCCCGTTGATATGTGTGTTCCGTGTTCGGGTAAGGCGAGGTCGCTGAGCCGTCGCCGAAGTCCCATTCATAGCCCGGCGCGCCGGAGCAGTTCGAGAGGGCGTGGGAGCCGGCGAAGCGAACCGGTTCGCCGGATGTCGCTTCGGACGGAACCGTCGCCTCGCAACTGAGAATGCAGGCGGTTGCGAAAACATCGCCGCCCAATCCGCCGAGGATGACTTGCCGTGTGTCGCCGGAATCATCCGGCGCGGTTCCAAGCGTCTTCAATCGCCCCTGAACCGAGGTGAACGAATTATGCCAGGGCCTGACATTGGCCATCGTGGCGTTCGTGATTCCGTGCAACGCCTGCGCGCCGTCGGAGGTGAGTGTGATGCTGCGATTGACGCCGTCCGTCCCGTGCGTCGTGACGACAACGCCGGGGAAGAGCGATTGCAACCAGTCCCAGGCGCCTGCGTTCGCGCCCGCGTTCACCTCCGCCATTGCGAAAAGCGCGCCTCCGCGTCCGCGCCCGCCGACGCCGTTGACGTATTTGGCGATCTGGGCGGCGCGCGTGTTAATCGCGTCCATCTCTTCGGGTATGAGATCGCCCGGTACAAGGTTGTAAGTCGTCAGATAAAGAATGCCGGTGTTGGCGGTCGAGATTTGATCGAGCCAGGCGCCGATTCCATCGCCTCCGATGATTGAAATCAACTCCCACCCGTTGCGCGGCAGCGATGAAAGCGCGAAGGCCGATTGAATCGCATCGTAAGCGTCACCGCCTGCGCCCAATGAAACTACTGTCCTCCGGGCGCCAGCCGGCGCTTGATCGGCAAGGCTCTCAAGCACGCGCTGCATATAGAGCCAGCCATCCTGGTTGGCGCCGTTTGCGGACGAGCCGTGATCGTTGGCGTCCGTGCCATCAATCACTACCGGCCCGGTCTTGGTCGGCAGGGCGATGGAGAAGGCCGTCGTGAAAAACGGCGCGTCATTGTAAAAGACGCGCGCGCGCCATGCGCCGGGTTTGTTGGCTGGCGGATTGTTGGCTAGTGACAGCGGATACCAGAAGCATCCGTCGCCTGCCCAGGGGATGCCCGGCGGCCCCTGCCGCTGAATGGTGTAAAGGTTTCCGCTTGGTTCGTACCATTCAACATAACTGGTGTCGCCGGGCAGAGCGTTGCTGACGCTGAACCAGAGCCAGACCTGTTGATCGGTGGTGAGGAAGACGCTCACTGGGTCAGGAGCCTGACACTGATCGCCGTTGCCGAGAGAGCGAGAGAGGGTTTGACGTTCGAGGCCGGCCACGCCGATGGTGAAGCTTAAACTGAAGAAGAAGTTTTCGTTGTAATAGACCACGATTGTCCAGCGGCCCGGTTTGGCCGCCGCTGGCGTGTTGGCGAGATTGATCGAATCCCAGAAGCACCGATAACCGCCGGCGGGCAGCGGGTTCCAGTTGGCCGACCGATAAAGATTCCCGTCGGGGTCGTACCATTCATCGCGCGCGCGGTCGCCCACAGTCGCGCCGGTCACGTCGAACCACAACCACACTCTGCCATCGCTGGCCGCAAAGCGGCTGGCCGCCGCCGGTTTCGCGCACGAACTCGCCTCGTCCACGAATTTGGTGGTGAGAGAATTTTCGAGCCTCACCGCCAACGACGCCGCGCCGGAGCGCTCGCTGGAAGGCGACGGTTGTTCGACGCGCGCCGCGTTACCCTGAGAGGAAGGGCGCGATGATGGCGTTTGGCTCTTTGTCGGGAGCGACCCGAATGCCGTTGCCAAGAGCAATGATAAAAGCGCGATCCTGCACTTCATTCAAATCCCTCCCGCGCACAGGCGATTATGCGCCGGCAAAGCGCCGCCAACGATCAAACGTAGACGACGATTCTTCCTTTCAAATAGCCTTTGTGAACGGTCGAGCCGTCAACGAAGACTTTGCCCTGGCAAGGCTCGACGTCGAAATGGGCTTCGCCGTTGCTGTCAGTCCATTCGCTGCTCGTGACGCCGCCGCGAAACAGTTCGTCAACGCCGATTGAAACCTTTTTGTCTTTGGCGGGTTTGCCTGAAGATTCGTAACAGACTTTGACGGTTATCATTGTTCTTCTCCTTCAACTTTCCCAGTGGGCCTGTGGCTATTCATCCTCGTGCTTGGTGTATTTGTCACCAAAGAGGTCGGTTCGTTCCTCCGACCGGCCAATGCGATTGCCGTGTTGGTCGTAATGCTGCGTGTATTCGCCGCCCAGCCAGTCTTCTTTCCGCTCCGAATAACCGGTCTTCTCGCCCTGCTGGTTGTAGTGTTGCGTGTAAGGATCGCCGAGGAAGTCTTCGCGCCCTTCGGAGTGACCAGTCTTGTCTCCCTGCTGCGAGAAGTGTTGCTGGTATTGATCGCCCCAGAGGTCGGTTCGCTGTTCGGTGTAGCCCGCTTTGTCGTAATTCGCGTCGTAATGCTGCTGATACTGATCGCCCCAGAAATCCGTGCGGGTTTCGGAGCGGCCTGAGAAGCCTCGACGAAAGGCGCTGGCGACTGTTGATCCGCCCCGGCTGCCGCCGCCTTCCGACAGAGCGTATGCAATGATCCACAACACAAGCGCCATGCAGAGCAGAACCAGGATCGCGTAAATGGCCGCCGAGACGATGAACAGCGCCAGAAAGACCGCGTAGGTTTGCAGCGTGATCGTCACGCCGGCGCGCAGATACGGGTCTTTGATCGCGGCGGTCAAACGGGCCGAGCCGCTCAGAGTGGCGTAGAAAGGGCGCATCACCCATTTGGCGAAGAAGGTTCCTTTGGCCAGCGCTCTTTGCCGTTTGTCGTCGGCCCAGCGAACAAACCCATCAACCCGTTTCGGCGCGGGCGTAGGGCGAGCGACGGCGACCAGCGCGCAGACTCCCAGAGGCGCCGCGAGCAGACTCAGGAGAAAACCCGCCGCCGAATAAATCCACGCGAGCAGCAGGCAGACGAGCATGCCGATGGCCACGAAACGCGCTTCCCATCGAACTTCATCCCACGCCTGCCAGATTGCCTGGAATGCTTCGCGGAATTGCCCATCTTTCAGATGAGTGTAGATTTGATTTGCGTCCATGATTTATTTCCAGCTACTGAATCGTGACTGCGCCGTTTACCCCGACGAAATTGAAATGAACGCTGGTCAGAACCCAGCGGCCATCGTTGTAATGCTTCAGGATTCCAACGCCTTCTCCGGAGTATCTGGTTACTTTGACTTGGTTGTTCACGTATGCGGCTGCCTCCGCCCAGTAGTTGGGAGAATTGATGTTGGGTTGAGGAGGCGTGACCTTGTCTTTGGAAACCGGAGTTCCCATATCGGTTGAATTGTATTGAAAATCCTCGAACCTGATGTCGGCTTTGGCCTGGTTCTGCTGCGGCAATTCCTGAATTCCCAGAACCCTTACCCCGCCGCCTTTTTTAGTCCAATCGAGAATCTGATCCACAGCTCGCTGGACATTGTCGGTTGTCAGCGAGGAGCCGGAAGAGAAGAGGGAACCGGCTACGGATGTGTCGGGTGGCGGCGCGCTGGCTGCGGCTGCCGCTTCGGCGGCCTTGACCCGATTTTCCTCCGGGAGAATGAGGCTGATGTTCGCCTTGTCGGTGACCGTGAGCAGGCCGTCGGTGTAAGCGGCGTTGGGCTGATACCAGGAGCGGGTGTAGAAATAATCTCCCAGGCCGGGCCGGTCATAGCTCCGACCGTATTTGGCGAAATGCGCGTTTCGCAACACGCGAAGCTCATACGATGTCAAACCGGCAAGATCAGCGGCGGTCAAAGCCTCGCCCCGAACGATTCTTTCCTCCAGACGCTGCGCGTTCTGGCCCATTGTTTGACTTGGCGCCGCTGAAGAAGCCGCGTTACGCCGACTTTTATAGATGAAGACTCCGCCAACCGCCAGCGTCAGCGTCAACGCCAATCCGACCGCCAGCAACGCGTATCTGGTTTTGTTCGCCGCGCCGCCAGCCGGAGGCTCTGCTGCGGGCGAAGGCGGAACAGGTTCAGCAAAATTGAAACCGCAATGCCTGCAAAATCTCGAATCGGCGGCGGCGTTCCCGCCGCAATTCGGACAGGATTTGTCAACGGGAGAAAAATCCGTGCTCATTGTTTTTCCTCCAAAAATGTCCGGCGATCCGCCGGCTTGTCGTTGTTTCCGGTAATCGTCCACTGCGAGAGCCACGACAAGCCGGCGGCTTGTCGGACATCACAGGGCGATTTCACTGATTTACTCTTTGCGTGGGCGATGTTTGAGCCTGATCTCTTTGGCGATGGCGCCGCCGCGTTGATTGGCGACGTAAGAACCGAAGGTCGCCTGGTCTTTCTTCTCCTCCTCGAACGACAGGGACTTGCCTCCTTCGGCCTGTGTCGCCTGGTTGATTTGTTCGGCGGTCAGGCGGTTGTCTTGCGGCGCCGGGACGTCGTCTTTTGACTTCGAGAAGAAAATCAGGAGCCGTTCGTCTTCGGCTGGCGGAGTAAACGTGATCACTCCCGGCGAATAGTCGGTATTGGCTTGCACATACCCGTCGTTTTCCGAATAGGTCAACGCTCTGCTTTCTGCCGAAGAGCCGGAAGAGCCGGAAGAATTGGACGTGGGGAAGAGCAGATTGCTGTTTCCGGCTGGATCGTAAGCCCAGAGAGTCAGGTATCCGCCGATGTTGCTGCGCAAGTGCAAACGAAGACGGTCGCCGGTGTAAAAGATGTGATCCTCACTGACTTTGCCCCTGCCCTCCATCTCGAACCAATAATGAAGCGCCGGATTTTGAGCCGAAACCGCTTGCAGTCTCTCCGGCCCAGCCTCCTGCGGTTTCTCCGGTTCAGCTTCCTGCGGTTTCTCCGGCTCGGATTTCGGCTTGCCACGACGGGTAGTCAGGATTTTGCTGTTTGACTGTTGTTTTTTGCTTTTTTGCTCTGGCGCGGGATTGCTGGCCGCGCCAGTGGACGGATTGTAAAAAATAGACTTCGCGCCTTGCGGCTCGGCGCCCTTTGTCTGCTTCTTCTGTTGCGCGGCGAGCGGAGAAGCCAGCGACAAGGCCAGAACAAGCGGCAGCCACACTGAGAAACGGTGTTTTGCCTGATGGCGATGTTGGTGGTGATGCGATGCGTTGATCATTCGACCTCCTAAGCTTGAATGCGATTACCCAGCCCGGCGGCGGCGGGCCGGGGATTTTCAGTTCGATTGCGGCGGGACGCCGATGCGGATGTCGGCGGGCGGCGGGTCGGGGGCGATGCTCGGAACCTGGAGTCTGTTCTTCTCGGCGCGCACGCGCTGCGTGACCTGGTCGCGCAGCGTATTGAAGACTTCGCCGACAGTCCTCATCCCGCCGTTCTGTTTTAGAGCGTCAATCAGATAATAGGTGAAAATGCCGTTGCCCAACGCGGCGCTTTCCCACGAGAGTTGGTCGTGTTGACTGGCGCTGATGGTCACGCGCCCGGCGCCTTCGCCGGGCTGGCTGAGCATCTTTTGAGAGACGCCGCTGACGAAAAAATCTACCGCCCTGGAGCCATCGGCGGCGCCCGATCCGGCGTTGGGATTGCTCGGCGCGCGCGCTATGGCGCTTTCACTGAAAGCGCCGGGCAGAGTGGCCGCGCCGCTGAAGCAGGTGTCGAGGAAGATCACCATGCGCGCCGCCCGGATCATCTTCTTCGCGTCCATGGTGACATTCACCATCGGTAACGAAGTCGTATAAAGCCGTCTCGGATTGGTGTCGTAAGTGACGAGGTAATTCACGTCGAGCGAGGACAGGTCGCGCGGGGAGCCATGCGTGCTGACGTAAATCACGACCAGGTCTTCCGGCTTGGCCACCTCGCTCAGGTGTTCGATCTCGGATTTGATTCTGGTGGTGGTCGCGTCCGCGTCGGTCAGCAGCGACACGTTGGATCGCTTGAAACGACCGTATCTCGGATCGGTCAGCAGGGCTGCGAAGTCTTTGGCGTCTTCGGCCGTGTATCTGAGCGGTTTGATACCTTGATCCTGGAATTTGCCGATGCCGATGATGAGCGCCCATTTTTCGCGCACGATGGGAGGGAGCTTGACCTCCGCTGCGGCGGCGACCGGCGTGAACGGATTGTCCATTCGCCGCAGCCCCGAGGCTCTGAATGCCCGCGCCTCGCCGAGCGCGTAATCGGCGTCGCGCTTATCGCCTAACTGGAGCGAGTAGAGATAGCGGTAATACCAGGCGTCGCCATTGCCAGCGCACAAGCTGGTGGCGGATTTGAGCAATTGCCGCAATCGCGCAGCCTCTATTCGGTCGAGGCCGGGGCGCGCCTGCTCGCGGGCTTGCACGACAAAATCGGCGGCGCTGTCACATCTCTCCTGCTGCGCGCGGACGGCGCGTGGTCGCGGGCTTAATCCGCCGGCCAGGACGATCGCGGCGACGATCACTGTCTGAATGATCTTCTTCGGCATAACTGCCCTCTCTGCTGATCAATCGTTTTTGCGTATGGTGGATGATTTGCGGCGCGGCGGAGCTTGCCGCTGGTTCTGCCGCGCCTGCATCGCGTTGATGATGGCCTCTGAAACTTTATTGGTACCCAATTCGATCAAGCCCTGTGGGCTGAGGTCGAATTGCACTGCGGGCGTTCTCTTGAGGCTGGTGATTATGATCGCCTCGCTCAGCCCTGCTTTGACCATCTCGATCACCTGCTGGTTGGTTACCGCCCCACTCGGCGCCGGTTGCTTCGGAGCGGGCGCCGGAGTCGCGCGTGGCGCCGGAACCGGCTGTGTCAAGGTCCCTCTTGAGCCATCTTCGCCGCCCGCCGGTTTCTGGATTGTGCGGGATTGCGCGTAAAGCGCCAGTTGGCTGGAGAGTTTCTTGTATTGGGCCAGCGATTCTTCAATGCGCTTGAGCGGATTGAGGAAATACTTCTCGTCCGACTTCATCTCGATGGCCTGGTTGTAGTGAACGACGGCCGCTTCGAGCAAGGTTTGCGTGGTGGTTAGGTCTTCCGCCAAATAAGCCATTCCCTCGCTCGCCGCTCCGATACCGAATTGACGATAGGCTTCGTCCTTCGGATTTTTGAGTTCCCCCATCTTCTTCATCCCCTCGCGCATCTTTTCCCAGAGGCCGGCCTGACCCAGTTTGCTCACGTCTTCGACTTTGCCGCGCGGCAAGAAGATTTTGACGGGTTCTGTGGTCAGCGCCAGCCTCATCACGATCTGGTCAATAGCGGCGTTGATCAATTGCTCGCAGACCTCATATTCAGAGGGCGCGCCGGTTCCTTCGGAGTAATCCTGGCTGAAACTCTGCTGGATATTCTGCGCGTCGAGCACGGCTTTGGACTTGGCGTCGAGCGCCTTATAGCTGATGCTGATGCCGCCTTTGACAATCTTGTAGCGGCGCGTCACCTCGACGTCCCTATAGACGTCTTTCGTCTCCATCTTCCTTTTCTCCTGGTTGTATACCTGCTGTTCGCCGACCTTTCTGCGTTCGGTCGCGGCGCGCGATTGCCACTCGTTGTCGTCCGCGTCCAGTCGCGTGATGTTGCAGACAATGATTGTCTCCGCGCCTGGACGCAGGCGTGAATCCTGCGCGAACAAACCGCTTTCGAGCCGGGACTGAATCTGCGCGCGGTAATCGCGCCCGCGATGGATCGTCGAATTGATGTCCAACTTGACTCCCGTGCCGTGCAGGTAAACCTGCGGCGGGCGTTTGCGCTTCAACGTGGCTTCGATCTTCTGGCCCTTCCAGTCGTTGAACTGGCCGAACGCTGTGGTGGCGCAGGCGAGGCAGATGATCGCGCCCGATATTCGCGCCAGTGTTTTGATTGCCGAGTTTTTCATACTGACCTCCTCATGATCGGCGTAACGAGCGTGGCTCAGGTTAACCCACGTCCGAGAGCCACGCCCGCCGCCGCTGGCGCGGGTTCAGTTCCGCGCCAGCAGTTGTCGGAATCGCGCGTCCTGCCGGATCGAACTGAGCGCGCGGTCGGCGCGGAGTTGGCCGATCACGTCGTCGCGGGTGATGCGCTGCGTGCGGTCTTCGGCGACGCATTCGAGCGCCTGCTGCAGTTCGTCAATCGCCGCGTCTTTCTGTCCTTGCTTGGCGTGATACGAGCCGAGGTTGTAATGCGCCAGCCAGTTGCCGGGGTCGAATTCGAGCGCGCGCTGGCAACTGGCTTCGGCGTCTTCGATTCGGCCCGCCTGCAAATAAGCGGCGGCCAGATTGGCCAGAATCCAGGCGTTGTCG
>JAJVID010000122.1:7363-11151 GCA_022072205.1 Acidobacteriota bacterium | reverse complement strand
CCGTGCAAAAACGGCGACCGCTTGAAAGCCGTCAAAGCGCTGTTTGAAAAGATGGGCGCGAAACCCGAAGAGATCGCGGTCGAGAAAGGCAGGGGAGTTGAAAACGTCGTGATCCGCAAAACCGCCGCGAACAATTCGTCTGAAAAGATCGTCGTCGGCGCGCATTACGACAAGACTTCGCAAGGCTGCGGCGCGATTGACAACTGGACGGGCGTAGTCGCGGTGGCCCACATCTACCGCGCGCTGAAAGACGTTCCGCTCAGAAAGAACGTCATCTTCGTCGCGTTCGGCGAAGAGGAGAAAGGCCTGGTCGGATCGTTGGGAATGACCGACGGAATTAGGAAAGAGCAGGCGGGCGAATATTGCGCGATGATCAACATTGACACTCTGGGGATGAGCATTCCGCAAACGCTCGACAACGTTTCGAGCAAAACACTGATTGATCTGACCAGCGCTCTGGGCAGGGAACTGAACATTCAAGTCGCGCAGGTTCGGATTGATAACGCCAGTTCCGATTCGGCTTCGTTCATCAAAAAGAAAATTCCGGCGGTGACGATTCACACGCTCAGCAAAGATTGGCAGAAGATTCTCCACAGCGGCGCCGATCAGGCGTCGAAGATCAATCACGAGAGCGTCTATCAGGGTTATCGTCTGGCGCTGGCCCTGCTGGTCAAAATTGACGAATCCGATTGTCAGGCTTTGAGAGAGAGTAAAGAGGGCAAGGAGAAGAAATGATCCTGGTCATAGACAACTACGATTCATTCACATACAACCTCGTGCAGTTCCTGGGCGAGCTTGGCGCCGATGTTCAGGTCGCGCGCAACGACCAGATTACGGTTGAAGAGATTGAAAAGCTCGCGCCCGAACGCATCGTGCTGTCGCCCGGCCCCTGCACGCCCGACGACGCCGGGATAACGCTGGATGTGATCCGTCATTTCGCCGGCAAGACGCCGCTGCTCGGAGTTTGTCTGGGTCATCAGGCGATGGGCCAGGCCTTCGGCGGGAACGTCATTCGCGCGCCTTACCTGATGCACGGCAAGACGAGTCAAATCCTGCACGATGGGCGCACGGTGTTTGAAGGCGTCGAAAACCCATTCACCGCCACGCGCTATCACTCGCTGATCGTTGACCGCGCCAGCGTCCCGCCGATGCTTGAAGTTTCCGCCACGACTTCGGATGGGTTAGTGATGGGACTCAGGCATCGCGAATTCATCTGCGAAGGCGTGCAATTTCACCCTGAATCAATAATGACGGCGGCGGGCAAGCGGTTGCTCGGCAACTTTCTCAAATTGAACTGATGCTTCCCGAACTACTCAACAAACTGATTGCGCGGCAAGACCTGGCTCAGCCTGAAGCCGCCGCTTTGCTCGAAGCGATTCTGGCCGAGGACGCGACCGATGCCCGCATCGCAGCCGCATTGATCGCGCTTGCGGGCAAAGGCGAAACCGAAGAGGAACTGGCCGGGTTCGCGCAAACGATGCGCGCACGCTGCGCCCGCGTTACGTCAAGGCATCAGCTTTATGTTGACACCTGCGGCACGGGCGGAAGCGGCGCGAAGACGTTCAACGTTTCAACCGCAGTCGCGTTCGTCGTCGCGGCAGCCGGCGTGCCTGTGGCCAAGCATGGCAATGTCGGCGTGACTACAAAAGCCGGGAGCGCCGATGTGCTCGGCGCGCTCGGAGTCAAAGTTGATCTTGCGCCAGCGCGCGTCAACGAAATCTTTGACGAAATCGGCATTTGCTTTATGTTTGCGCCGCTGCACCACGCGGCGACGAAGCGAGTGGCGATGGTGCGTCGCGAACTCGGTGTGCGCACGATCTTCAATCTGCTCGGCCCTCTGACCAACCCGGCGGGCGCGCCGTTCCAGGTCGCCGGCGTGTCGAATGAAGCTGCTTGCGAAAAAGTCGCGCGGGCGTTGGCGCGGCTGGGAACTCAGCGGGCGTGGGTGGTGCGCGGCGAAGACGGGCTTGATGAAATCACACTGGCAGGCAAAACGATCATTCACGCCGCGTCGCCGGAAGGTGTGGATCGTTTCGAGATAGCGCCCGAAGATTTCGGATTGCGGCGAGCGTCGCTTGAAAAATTGCGTGGAGGTTCGGCGGAAGAGAACGCCGCGATCATCCGCGACGTGCTCGAAGGGAAACGCGCGGACGAAGCGCGCGATCTGGTTTTGATCAACGCCGCCGCGACTTTGTACGTGGCGGGCGCGGCGCAAAAGTTCGATGCGGCGGTTGAATTGGCTGCGCGCGTCGTCGAAACGGGCGAGGCTCTGGCGAAATTGCAGGCGCTGCAAACTCTCAGTCAGGCCCCTCAATGACTTTGTGAAAACGATGAATGATATTCTCGAACAAATTGTCGCGCGCAAACGCGAACGGCTGGAAGAAGCTAAGCGCCAATTGCCGCAGGATCAGTTGCTGGCCGAATTGCCGACGGTCATCGGCGGCGGCAGGCTGGTTTCCGCGCTGCGCCGCAACGCCATCAACATCATCGCCGAGATCAAACGCCGCTCGCCGTCGAAAGGCGTCATCCGCGAGAATTTCGATCCCGTGAAGATCGCGCGGAATTACTCGGACAACGGCGCGGCGGCCATCTCGTGTCTGACCGAAGAGGATTTCTTCGACGGCTCGCTCGACCACTTGCGCCGCGTGCGCGAAATCGCGCCGTTGCCGCTGCTGCGAAAAGATTTCATTTTCGACGAGTACCAGATTTACGAAGCCGCGAGCGCCGGAGCCGACGCCGTCTTGCTGATCGCCGCGATGCTCGACGGCCCGCGACTCGATGATTTGCTGCAAACCGCATACAGCCTGGGTCTCGATGCGCTGGTCGAAATTCACGACCGCGAAGAGTTGGAAAAGGCTTTGTGTCACGACGTGCGCTTGCTGGGCATCAACAACCGCAATCTGCGGACGTTTGAAACCACGCTCGACACGTCGTTGCGGCTCGCCGCTGATTTGCCGAAAGAGATCACGCTGGTCAGCGAAAGCGGCATCCGCACGCGCACGGACATCGAGCGTTTGCGCGACGCCGGGTTTCACGCCTTCCTGATCGGCGAAGAGTTGATGCGCGCGGAGGATGAAGGGAAGGCGTTGAGAGATTTGCTGAGCGGAGATCGCTAAATAATTTTCAAAACAACAGCGCCCCGAAAAACAAGGAGTAAATGAAGTAATGAGGAGCACGCTGTATCGCTCGATCCTCCTGTTCGCAATCGGCGTTTCGCTGGCGCTTGTGATCGCGGATAAAACGAAAATTTCCGGGCAGGAAAGTTCGACAGTTCCCGCGCCGCCAACGCAAGTCGCAGATCGCATAGGCATCTACGCCTGGGGTTTTGAACCTTCTGCTTATCAATCTCAAACCGGCGGTTCGAT
Organism: Acidobacteriota bacterium; assembly: GCA_022072205.1. Classification (GTDB taxonomy): domain Bacteria; phylum Acidobacteriota; class Blastocatellia; order RBC074; family RBC074; genus JAJVID01. The sequence continues at coordinate 7,786 of JAJVID010000122.1, read as the reverse complement.
TGATCGTCTCAATTGGGCTGCTGACAAAGTGGCCGAAATCGGCAGCCGCACGATTCGTTTGACGCTGCCCGGCGCGGTTTACGGGTTGCCCGATTCGGGCGATCTGGCGCAGACGGCTGCCAGCGCTGCTTACGACAAGCTGTTCAGCGATCCGCGATTCAAAACTTATTTGCTGACCGTCACGACCACCGGGGCATTCATTGATTCGGATTACGTCTGGGCCGACGGCTACACGCAGGCTGAATACGACGCGACGCGAGCCGAAATCGGCAAACTCGGTGATTATCTTTTGGGCAATCCGAAGTACGCCGGCAAGACGTTCATCATTTTGAATTGGGAAGCCGACAACGAGCTGATTCTCTACAAAGAGAAGCAGACGATCTGGGACGCTTTCACCGCCTGGATCGAATCGCGCGCCGACGG
>JAJVID010000122.1:0-7263 GCA_022072205.1 Acidobacteriota bacterium | reverse complement strand
CAGATGATGAATCAATTCATCCTGCCTCGTGACAACGCGCAGGGTTTTTCGGAATCGGCGACGCAGATCAACGCGGAATTGCCGAAAGGTTTGCGTCCCGGATGGGCGTTCGCTCAATCACTCGATGCGAACGGCGTCGAATCGCAGGGGCAGTTCATCTATCTGAATTGCGCGTCGTGTCCGGTGATCGGCGAGATCATTGACAGCGACCGGCAGTTGGGCGAATTCCATCCGGGCACGGTGGTCACGATCACCGGCGGTAATTTTTCGGCTTCGGGGAATTCGGTGGCCGTCGAGCAGCAGGATGTTCTTGGGCGCAGATACCGTTCGGTCGCGCCGCAAGCCGACGTGATGCAGGAATCGCCGGAGGCGATCAAAGTCCGATTGCCGCGCGACCTGATCGTGACAAAATTCAATGTCGTCATCGTGACCAATAAAGACGGCCTCGAATCGAACATGTATCCGCTGCGTTCGTTTCCTTTCGCCGGCGTCATCGCGGAATGCCCGGCTTGCCCGCCCGCGATCAGCGTCAAACGCGGCGTGGTCAATCGCGCCGACGATTCGTTGAACATCCCAGCGGACGCGGTCGTGACGATTTCGGGCGACAGATTTTCAGCGAACGGCAACACGGTAATCGTCGAGCAGGGAAGCGAGCGGTACACGTTGGCGAAAGACTCCGATTGGAGCGAATCGCCAACGCGGATCAGCGCGAAATTGCCCGTCGCGCTCAAACCGGGCCGCGCGCAGCTTTACGTCGTCAACGCGCAGGGGCGCGAGGGCAAGGCGTCTGCGTTCACGGTCGCGCGCAGCCTCGGCAGCGGACGTTCTCCGATCAGGCGCGGGCAACAACGCCAGCAGTCGTTTCGCTTGAAGATAGAATGATGATCAAGTTGAAAGTCTGCGGAATCACCACGATTGAAGACGCGCGGGCGGCGATTGATTGCGGCGCTGAATATCTGGGCTTCAATTTCTATCCGAAAAGCCCGCGATACATCTCGCCGCAATCCGCGCGCGCGATCATCGAGCGATTGCCCGATGAAGTCGTCAGCGTCGGCGTTTTCGTCAACGAAGCTCGACCGGAAGACGTGATCGAGATTCTGCAAACGAGCGGCGCGCGGATGGCGCAATTGCACGGCGACGAATCGCCGGATTACTGCGCGCAAGTCGGAGCCGAGCGCGTGATCAAGGCGTTGCGCGCTGGCGATGATTTCGACGCGCGGCGAGTTCTGGATTATCCGGCCTCGGCGATTCTGCTCGACGCGTTCGACGCGAAGCTTTACGGCGGCACGGGCAAGACGGCGAATTGGGCGATTGCGCGCGAGGTGGCGAGGCTGGCGAAAATTTTTTTGGCTGGCGGTCTTTCGCCCGACAACATCGTCGAAGCGATTCGCGCTGTCGAACCATTCGCCGTTGACGTGAACAGCGGCGTTGAGAGCGCGCCCGGACGCAAGGACGCTGTGAAATTGAAAAGATTGAAAGAGGAGATGGAGAAGCCTTGATGGATTTCACTTCATTGCCAGATGCGGGCGGACATTTCGGCGCTTACGGCGGCAGCTTCGTGCCGGAGACGTTGATGCATCCGCTCGAAGAATTGAAGGCCGCATACGCCGAGGCCCGCGCCGACGAATCGTTTCAGCGCGAGTTTGAGACGCTGCTGCGCGAATACGTGGGGCGACCGACGCCGATTACGTTCGCCGAACGTCTGACCGGACATCTGGGCGGCGGTCAAATCTTTCTGAAGCGCGAAGACCTCAACCACACCGGCGCGCACAAGATCAACAATGCGGTCGGGCAGATACTGCTTGCAAAACGGATGGGCAAGCGGCGCATCATCGCCGAAACCGGCGCGGGGCAGCACGGCGTGGCGACTGCGACAGTCTGCGCGTTGATGGGATTGCAATGCGTGGTTTACATGGGCACGGAAGATATGCGGCGGCAGGCGTTGAACGTTTTCCGAATGCGGCTGCTCGGCGCCGAAGTCGTCGGCGTTGATTCGGGCAGCAAGACGCTGAAGGACGCGATCAATGAAGCGTTGCGCGATTGGGTGACGAACGTCCGCGACACGCATTATCTGCTCGGCTCCGTGCTCGGCCCGCATCCGTACCCGATGATGGTGCGCGATTTTCAAAGCGTGATCGGGCGCGAAGCCCGCGCTCAGGTTTTGGAACGAGCAGGGCGCTTGCCGGATTATCTGGTCGCCTGTGTCGGCGGCGGCAGCAACGCGATGGGATTGTTTCATGCGTTTTTGAGCGACGCCGCAGTAAAGATGATCGGCGTCGAAGCGGGCGGTCGCGGCTTCGCGCTGGGCGAACACGCGGCGCGCTTTCTGGAAGAAGGCGGCGGCCGCATCGGCGTGTTGCAGGGCACGCGCAGTTATGTTTTGCAGGATGATCGCGGCCAGATTGCGCTGACGCATTCGGTCTCGGCAGGTTTGGATTACGCCAGCGTCGGCCCCGAACACGCGCATTTGCACGATCAGGGCCGCGCCGAATATGTTTCGGCCAGCGACGGCGAAGCGCTTGAAGCTTTTCAATTGCTGGCGAAGATGGAAGGGATCATCCCCGCGCTGGAATCGTCGCACGCCATCGCGCACGTTGTTAAACTCGCGCCGAGGTTATCCAAAGACGAGATCATCCTGGTCAATCTTTCCGGGCGCGGAGATAAGGATGTGAACACGGTCGCCGAGCAGTTGGGCGCAAAATCAGATTAACCACTCACGGATGAAAGGAACGAACATCACAATGACCCCGTTGACGCGTATTTCGACAGTTGTTGTCTCATCGGCGCTGCTTGTCGCTGTCATCTCAGCCCAGACGACGAAACCCAAAGTCGCGCCGACCAGCGCCAGCGCTCCGCCGAGCAGCGAGCGAATCATCATTCAACCGAACGGATTGCCGAAGCCGTTCCAGACCGAATCGGTTCGCAATCCGCCGAGGGTTGTTTCGCAACCCGACGGCGCGAAGCTCGCGGTTCCGCAAGGCTTCGAGATCAGCGTTTTCAGCGAAGGCGATTACAGAAACCCGCGCTGGATCATCGAAGGCCCGAACGGCGACCTGTTTCTAGCCGATTCGCAGGGCAACACGATTTACCTGCTGCGCGACGCCAACAAGGACGGGAAGATTGACAATGCGACCGAGCGGTTCACGTTCGCCACCGGCTTGAACCGCCCGTTCGGAATGGCGATTCAGAAGGTCGGCGCCCAAACGTATTTTTACGTTGGAAACACCGATTCCGTCGTGCGCTTCAAATATCAAATCGGCCAGACCAAGCTTGAAGGCGCTCCGGAGAAACTCATTGACCTGCCGCCCGGCGGACATTGGACACGCGACGTTCTGTTCAGCCGCGACAGCAAGAAGATGTACGTATCGGTCGGCTCGCTGTCGAACGTCAATGAAGGCGAGCCGCCGATTCGCGCCGCGATCAATGAATACAATCCTGACGGCACGGGCCATCGCATCTTCGCTGAAGGCATTCGCAATCCGGTCGGGCTGGCCTGGAATCCGGCGAATGGCGAATTGTGGACGGCTGTGAATGAACGCGACCTGCTCGGCGATGATCTCGTGCCCGAATACGCGACCTCGGTCAAAGAAGGCGGCTTTTACGGCTGGCCTGATTCTTACATCGGGAAGACGCTCGACCCTCGCGTCAAGAATCCGCGAATGAATCTGGTCAATCGAGCGATCGTGCCCGACGTGTTGATCGAACCGCATTCAGCCGCGCTCGGCATTGTCTTTTACACGGGCAAGATGTTTCCGCGCGAATATCAGGGCGACGCCTTCGTCGCGCTGCACGGATCATGGAACCGCAAGGACCGCACCGGCTACAAAGTCATCCGCATCCCGTTCAGGAATGGCAAGCCCGAAGGCGGCTACGAAAACTTCCTGACCGGCTGGGTTCCCGATGAAACGGCGAAGGAGGTTTGGGGACGGCCAGTGGGCGTGACGATGATGCGCGACGGATCGTTGCTGGTGGTTGATGACGGCGGGCGTAAAGTGTGGCGCGTGACTTACAAAGGGAAGAAGTAGGTTTGGCGCTCGGCTGGCGATTGGCAAGAGGGCATGGAGTTCAGCCTTCAGGCTGGTTGATTTCGCAACGAGCAAGAGGGCATGGAGTTCAGCCTTCAGGCTGGTTGATTTCGCAACGAGCGCGTTTCGGAGGCAACAGGCTAAAGCCTGAACTCCATGCCCTTTTTCGATTTATGACTCGTATTACCGCAAAGTTTGAAAAGCTGAAAAGCGAAAGCCGCAAGGCCTTCATTCCCTACATCACAGCGGGCGATCCTGATCTGGCGGCGACGGAAAGCCTGTTGCTCGCGCTCGCCGACGCCGGGGCGGACGTGATCGAACTCGGCGTGCCGTTCTCCGATCCGATGGCTGACGGGCCTGTGATTCAGCGGGCTTCGGAACGCGCGTTGAAAAATCCAGTCGGCGTCGCCGACATTCTGCCCGTTGTCGAACGCGTGCGCGAACGCAGCGATGTTCCGATCCTGCTCTTCACCTACTTCAACCCGCTGATGCAGTTTGGCGGCGAGAACCTCGGCGAGGAGTTGAAGCGCGCGGGCGTTGATGGCGTGCTTGTGACGGATTTGATTCCCGAAGAGGCCGGGGATTTCGTCGCCGGGATGCGTCGCGCCGAATTGGACACGGTCTTTCTGGTTGCGCCGACTTCGACCGACGAACGGATCAAGCTGATCGCGGAGCATTCCAGCGGGTTCATTTACGTCGTCGCGCGAACCGGCGTGACCGGGGTGCGCGACAACATCTCGGTCGAAGTGCGCGAACTGGTCGGACGCGTGCGGCGCTATTCAAACCTGCCGGTTGCGGTCGGCTTCGGCATCTCGACGCCGGAGCACGTGCGCGACGTGTGGAGCTACGCCGATGGCGCGGCGGTCGGCTCGCGGTTGGTGCTTGAGATCGAAAACAATTTGAACTCTCCTGAGTTGATCGAGAAAGTCGCGCGGTTGGCGCGCGAGTTGAAGCAGGCGTAATCGAGTATGAGCGAAGAGAAGAGCGGCGAAAAGACGCCAGAACAGGAAATGGCTGATTGGCGCGTTCGGATTGACGAAATTGACCTGGAACTGGTCAGGCTCTTCAATGAGCGGACGCAGTGCGCCATCGAGATAGGTCACATCAAAAAACGGCTGGGCCTGGAAATCTATTCGCCGTCGCGCGAAGCTCAAGTCATCGCCAACGTCAACGCCGCGAACACCGGCCCGCTCGACGCCGAAGCCATCCGCCGATTGTTCGAGCGCGTGATTGACGAGGCCCGGCGCATCGAACGCATAGAAGCGAGTAAAGAAGAAGGGAGTGAAGGGTAGGGAGTGGGGAGTGGGGAGTGATTTCCGATCCCCACTCCCTACTCCCCACTCCCTACCCCCACAATTTTTATGATCATCGTGATGGAAGAAAACGTGGCCGAAGAGCAGATCGTCCGGGTCGTGGATCGTCTGGTCAATCTCGGTTTCGACATTCACCGCTCGACAGGCGCGCGTTACACGCTGCTTGGCGCGGTCGGTTCGCGCATCGCTGACATGCGCGAGCTTGAATTGATGGAAGGCGTCAACAAAGTCGTGCGCGTCAGTTCGCCGTACAAGCTGGCTGCGCGCGCGTTCAAACCCGAAGGCGCGCGGATCAACATCAACGGCGTGGTGATCGGCGGAGAGCAGGTGGTCGTGATGGCCGGCCCCGGCGTCGTCGAGAGCCGCGAGCAGATGGAGACGATTGCGGCGACGCTCAGCCGTCAGGGTGTGCGCGTCTTGCGCGGCGGCGCGTTCAGAATCAGCAGCGATCCGTACGGCTTTCAGGGCCTGGGCGAAGAGGGCTTGAGGCTGCTGCGCGAAGTCGCCGACCGTCACGGGATGCTGACGCTTTCGACAATCTTCGACGCCGCGCAATTGCCTCTGTTCGCGCGCTACGTTGACATCGTTCAAATCACCGAGCGCGACATGCAGAATTACGCGTTGCTCAAAGAGCTTGCGAAGCTGGGCAAGCCCGTGACGTTGCGGCGCGGGGCTTCGGCGACGATTGAAGAGACGTTGATGGCCGCCGATTTCGTGATGCGCTGCGGCAATCATCAGGTGATCATCTGCGAGCGCGGCATCAAGACGTTCGAGACTTACACCCGCCACACGCTCGACCTTTCGGCCATTCCCGTGATCAAAAAACTTTCGCATCTGCCGATCATCGTTGATCCGAGCCGCGCGATGGGCCGCCGCGACAAAGTTCCGCCGATGGCCTGCGCGGCGGTCGCCGCCGGGGCCGACGGTTTGATGATCGAAGTTCATCACGATCCCGACCACGCGTTACTGGACGGCGCGCAATCGCTCACCCTCGAACAATTCGACAAACTCGCAAATCAGCTTCGCATGATCGCTCCGGCTGTGGAGAGAAAGTTGTGAGCGGCGCCGGCGGTTTCAAACACGTCTGCGTCGCCGGATGCGGCTTGATCGGCGGATCGTTCGCGCTCGCGCTTCGCCGCGCCGGATTCACAGGTCGGATCACGGCTTGCGGCGGCAAACGGTCACCCAAACTCGCGGTCGAACGCGGCGTCGCCGACGCCATTGAAGAAAGCTTTGATCGCGGCGAAGTCTGCGAGGCCGATCTGATCTATCTGGCTTCGCCCATCGGCGCGATCATTGATTTTCTGCGGACAAAATCATCGCAGATCAAACCGGGCGCGATAGTCACCGACGCCGGCAGCACTAAAGTCGAAATCTGCCGCGTCGCGCGTGAGTCGTTGCCGGCGGGCGTGACGTTCATCGGCGGCCACCCGATGGCGGGCAGCGAACACACCGGCGTCGAATACGCGCGAGCCGATCTCTTCGACCGCGCGACTTATGCCCTCGTGGTTGAGAAGATGTTGGAGCAGGGAATTGACGAAGCTCGATTCAATCAGTTCAAAACGGTTGTCGAACAAATCGGCGCGCGAGTCCTGCTGGCCGAACCCGAAGCCCACGACGCCGCAGTCGCATTGATCAGCCATCTGCCGCAACTCGCCGCAAGCGCGCTGGCGTCGTTGCTCGGAGCCGAACGCGACGGCGAAGTTGCTGATCGTGAACTGGCGCAGCGATTGGCCGCAAACGGATGGCGGGATATGACGCGGCTTGGCGCAAGCGCGTGGAGCGTGTGGCGCGACATCTGTTTGACCAATCAGCCGAACATTTCAAACGCGCTCGGAAGTTTGATCGCCGAACTGCAATCGCTCAAAGACGCGATGGACGCGCGCGATTTCAACCGCGCGCGCGAGTTGTTCGCCGAAGCCAAC
>JAJVID010000007.1 GCA_022072205.1 Acidobacteriota bacterium | reverse complement strand
ATGCGGGGCGCAGGGACGCAACCTTTTTGTAAACTGGGCAACTTTTCGCGTGCGCGCCCGCTAAATACCCCGTAGACATGAGGAACTCGTTCACGATCTCGCCGCCCGTGAAGACAAAGGTCTTCTTCAAGACCTGAACACAATAACTACGGTAAAAGGATAGTGTTGTCAACTGACTTAATCCTGTGAGTATATTATTGGAAATATCAGCCCAAATACCAAGCCGGGTGCTTAGCAATAACAATTTCATAAATTGGGCAATCAGGGGTATGAGCACCTGGCAGGTATCCTGTACTCATTAGAAATTCTTTAACTATTTCTCCACCAGTAAATAGAAATGTACGCTTAAATAGTTTGGTCCAGTTTTCTAAAGTTTGTGGATGATGGCTATCTAACCATCCCTTGAATGATCCATATTCATTACGCAAGGTTTGGATTCGCCGAGCATTTTCAATAGCTGCGTTAACCTTCAGACGGTTCCGAATTATGCCAGCATCACCTAACAATCGGGCACGATCCGTTTCGTCATAGGATGCAATTTTATCAATATCGAAGCGGCTATACGCTAAACGAAAGTTGTCGGCTTTCTTCAAAATCGTTATCCAAGAAAGCCCAGCTTGGTTGATTTCCAAGATCAAGCGCTCGAATAACAAATTATCGTCTTGGAGGGGAAATCCATATTGTGTCTCGTGATAAACATTATTATATGTATCTTCGGCGTGAGAATTGCAATAGTCACAGTAAGTTGTCATATTATTATTTTACTATCATCCGCGGGAATCGTAATCAGACCGCGACGCCATGAATCCTTGGGGGCAGGGATACACACAACCGGACATATTTTTCATGTTCTATAAACCAGGGAAGAGTAACTTTAAGGGTGAAACTGACAAAAACAATAACACTACCTGTCTAAGCATGGTGTACGACACACTCCAGTTATGAGGTTCTAATCATACTCAGTCAAAGTTGAAGCTTCATTGCTTCTTCCCAACGTTGAACAAGGGTATACCTTTTTGGGCTAAAAGAATATTAACATTTTCGATGCGAATTAATCTCCCAGTTTGTGGCAATTCAAGGAAGGTTATGTGCTCTTTATCAATCCAATTATTAACTTTTTTGACCGTCACCTTGCAGTATGCCGCTATTTGAGCAACAGTCAGATAATCTCCTTCTGGAATCGAGACAGGAGACACTTTAGGTGGCGTGGGTGATTCCACTATTTCATTCATCCCATCTCGAAATAGGATCTCATAAACTTGGGAAAGCCTTCTCCTCCTGTCTTCTTCCTCGGTAAGAGCAATTCGTTGCAGATTATCTTCATTTCTTGCTAGAAAATTGAGGAATTCATCAGCATGTAACGGCGACAATGGAATCTGGTTCGCTAAGATCCATTTCCCATTCGGTTTTTCTTCTGGTTCTTCCTCTTCATTCTTTTTTCTTTTCTTCCTTTTAAGTTGGATGGAGAATTCGTAAGCAGGCGTGCCAATAATTATTCCTTCGGTTTTCCAATTTCCTTCTGCCTTCATTTTCATCATTATTTTGATGGCATAAACTGCAAACAAGTGAGTGACAGTTTTAATATTGGAATCCCAAATAATCAGCCCACGCATTTTCCAGTCCTGAACCTGCGCAGGGTTTGCCCAATCTGGGATACTTGGGAATGATTGGGAATATTCGGATGAGTTAATATGCACCCCCCAGTTTTCAAAGGTAATTTTGTCCTTGGTTTGAGTCATGTTCGCCTCAATGTATATGGTTCTACCGAACCTTCTTAACCATGACAGAGTCCTTAAGCCCTTCTATATGAAGATAATAAGCTCCTCGTTCTGCAATCACCTGAGCATTAGGACGATAGGCATAATGATAAAGGTATTTATATTCAGCCTGCTCCCAAATCCCACCATTGATAAATTTGTACACTCGTCCGCCATCAAAACCATGAAAAGATCCTTCGATAACACTATCCACAATTATTTGCATTATAGACCTCATCTTCTGTTTCTTCTTTATCTGATTGGATCGCTATACCTTAATCATTCCTGGATTGAAAGCCTTCAGTTTGATTTGTATAGGAATCACTTTGTTCAATGTTGGCCAAGATCTCAAATCGCCATCAATTACTTCGATGGCATCTCCACCATTCAGCATTCGTAGCGCCTCAGCGATAACCAATGTCGATGCAATTGCGCTAACAAAAGGAGCGCCTACACTGCGGCCTGCCAATTCCGTGAGACCACACCGATCAAGTCCTCGCTCATGAAGATCTTGATATGCAGGTTGCTGGATCAGTTTTTCAGCATCATCCTTGCCCAGCTTTTGTCCCCAGTAGCTTTCCGCAGATTTACTTGCCGGGAAAGTGTGCATCCGAAAACATAAATATTCTTCCACGCCTTTACCCAAGCCGGCTTCGATGACCCTCTTGAAACCAGCTTTTTCCAAAGTTGCTCGGGCATTGGCATTATCGACTCCACACAATGCAAGATATGGCTCTTCATCGTTTGCATTTAAATCATCCGCAAATTTTCTTTCAATAAGCGATGTTTGAAACCCATATTGTTCGCACCAATCAGACATTGCCCTAGTCTTCTTCCTCCCCACCATATTAAGATCCGTCAAAAGCGAAGTACTATCGTTAGCCTCTTCCAGACAATCCGTATCTTGAAGGACCAATCTGACATCATCTTTCATTTTATGTTTTGCTTTATATGGGAGGAAACCCAGCGTCCACAGATAGGCTTGACCAAGATTTCCCAATCCGATCAACCACAATTTTTGAGGTAAAAAAGCAAGATTGGGTCCGAGGTCAGCATTTAACCAGTCTGCATCCCGTGCAGGTTTCCATAAAGAGATGCCGACTGATCGGTGTCCTACAGTTGAATTGGCTCCACGAACAAATTGAAATGCCTCGGACACAGCAAGCGCACCGGCAAGTACACCTGCGGGTGTGAACATTTCTTTTCCTGAAAAATCAAAGTGATCCTGAATGGGCAGGATGCCTCCAGACCAGCCACGAATGGCAGGCTTTACCCCGAAATCCCCTTCCCAATCCTCGAGTAATTTATCCGAGAAGGAAATCAGTGGAATTGAAGCATCCAATTTATCAACTACTTTTCCTTGCAAATCCCGGACTGCCTCAGCAACCGTTTGAAAACGTCGCCACGGTATTTTCAATGGAACATCCAAATCACCAAATATTAGAACGCCACCAAGAAAACACCGTCGGCCAGTATTGATGGCCGTTAGCAGTCCAGCCTGATAAGCTGGCGAATCAAGCACCTCCCTATCAACATGGATACCCAGACGATATCCTTTCAGCTTTTCTTCGGCTTCATTGACAGTGGATGCTTCGCCTGTATCCATTAAAAGTTTGACAAGCCGGTGTAATTTACCGCCAGTGATTTCATCTTGTGACATACTAACTCCACATACCAATATAAAAGAATCGGGGGGCATCTTTTTTCAAATATGCCTGCCAGCGATGATTACCGAGATATTCATAAACCCCGAGTTCATCAGCTCCTACAATGCGGCGTGCCAATTCCGGAACAATAATAGCAATATGACCAGGCACACCGATCATGGGATTGGCTCGATCCGTGAAACTTTGGAGTGGAATGCCGGGATGGGTATGTACATCTGCAATCACCTTCATGTCCACGTCCCGGCAAATTTTCCATAGTTTTCCAAAGACCGAACCATCAAGGACAACTATACCTGTATCAAAGCAGTGTGGGTCGAGATCATCGTAATAGATGAATTTGGAAATTCTGCGTTTGCTTCCCTCCTGCTGCCCAAGCAAAAATGCTCCACTTTCATGGCGATTTTTGCCCCGCCTTCTTAATTCGGTCAAACCCTGGCGCCAAAGCCGTGAAGAGCAACTGATTTTATGCTTAGGCGCCACGAGGTCCCGTATAGTCGCTTGAATTGAGTAATCCATAAACCACATCCAGATAAAGGGTAATATCGCTGTCGGTTTTCCAGATCCAATTGGGATACTGGGTGTGCCATTTGTCATGCCCAGTAATTGCATTCTTGTCGCAGGGCAGGTACAAGCATTGTGCATTGTTCCAACCTGGGTTGAACACCTTTGGGACCCGGTCTTTCCCACCGGGCCATTTCTTCGTATCCAAAGGTTCTTTCTTTTCCAAATCCCAGGGTCGGGCGGTCACGCCTGCGACAGGGTAGTTTGCACATTCAAATTGGAAACAATAGAAGGGCGGCCAATTCTCATTAGAAGTGGCTGTGATTTTGATATACACATGCGGCCAGGCGATGTCGATCAACTGCCATTTGCCCAGATCCGCTCCGCTTTGGAATGGACCGCCCTCAATATGTTCGCGGAAAATCTGCTCGTCCAGTGTCATGCAAGCAAATTCCCTCAGCCTTCCACGCGTTGCTCAGGGACTAAATCAAAGCACGCTGTGCATTGACCTGGTTCAGCAAAGAACCCAACTTGAGTGTCTTCCTTGGGGCGATTTGTCGTTCCGCATACCTGCAAAACATATTCGGAAACGTCAACCTCTTTCAGATTGAACTTCTTGGCAGCCCATTCCTTGACATCACCAACTGTCGAAGATGGAGAAAAAGGATGTTGATGGGATTCATTGTTGAAATTGACGGTCACATGAATCTGCCGACAGGTATGCACATGGATCCTGCTACGAGATTTGATACCGGCTTCAGCCAATGAAGAACCGGACTTCAAAGGCTCTTCTGCGTTTTCAAGCCAGACATCCGGCTTTTCTTCCGCCCCAATTTTCAGACCTTTTTCACGCGCCTGCTCAATAAGGTCACTGACTTTGCCATCTGCTGACAATTTGACCAGAGTAATAGCAACACCTGGTCCCTGCAAATAAACTTCAATTGTCTCTTTCATAAGGTTTCTCCTCTGCCCCTGGGGGCAACGATATAGAATATTGGACTAAGGAGCGGCGTTTTATCTCCTGCTGTCCTACCATCATTAATCGTTGGGAATTGGAGAAACCGGAAATGCGAAGTAAAGTCCAGTACCTTAAGAGGCGTTTTAGTTCTGTTTCCCGGGAATTGTCGGACAAATGAAGTAATTGGGACAACTCGGACAATGTCGAACATCCTTGGGAGTAGGAGGAAATTCACTTGTCAGGATATGTTTTATTGCCCCATCATATTCTTCCAGCCGCAAACCCACCTTTTGATCGGCAAGTTGAATCGGTAATGTCGCCTCGCTCGTTAGCGATACTACTTCAATATCAAAAGTATCACCTGCAATCTGCCTGGCTGCAGCATGGTACAGGCCGTATACTCCTTGTTCAGCCTCATCTTTCCTAAATTTCCCGGTTCTTATCCTGCGAAAGATATGTCGCCCATCCTCCGTTACTTCAAGTTGATCTGGAAAAAATAAAATCGTCCCATTTTTCAGTTTTATTGGGATACGCTCAACCTTTTTAATATTTCGCGAACCTGAATACATTTGCACGGCTGCAACCACCATATTTTCGGCTGTTTTTCGATACACTGCATCGAAAGGATGTCCCTCCAATGCTGCTGTCGGCCACAGGGTTTCCAATTTTTCGAGTGCAGCGGAAACGTCTACATTTCCCGTTTGCAGATAGATTTCCGCAATCCAATCCAGCACCTGATAAACACAACTATGAAAACGCAAAAAGGGTGAGGCTTTTGTCTTGCGGGAAAACCCCAGAACCGAATCATAGTAGTATCTTCTCGGACAACGTAAATACAAATCCAACTGATCCACTTCAAAATCGCGTGAGGATACTGTCAGGAAATCGTCCTCCTGCTGGTCACCAACCACAATAACTTCTTCTGTAATTGCGCCAGCAATCGTTCCCGATTGTGTCTTCAGGGGGGCTATGGCAGACGAAAGGAGGGAAAAGAATTCGGATGGATTGCTTCCCTTTCCGTAATATCGTGTGGCACGAGATAGATACAATACATCCCTCGCCCTAGATACAGCTACGAAGAACAAACAAATCTCCTCGTCCTTGTGTAATTCTCCAAGGTCCTGCAATACTAGACCTTTAGGGTGGTAGCAAGCTTGTGGCAATATTTTTGAAGGAAAATGTCCCTTCCCGAGTAGGGGAACGTAGACTGCTCTGAATTCCAAACCTTTACTGCCATGAATCGTCAATAAGCGAACCGCATCCACCGAATGCCCGGCTTCAGGAATTTGCCGCAATTGTTTCTCTTCACCATGAATTTCCAATCTTCGCACATAGTCAAGCAACCTGAGCCTTGGATTTTCCCCATTGGAATACACTCTATCCTGTTCATAGGCGAACCGGAGGAATTGATAAATGGCAACGCGCTGGTGATAATTTGCATTGCCATCGGATTGCATGACAGTCCTCAGGTATGAACTGTGGTTGAATAAGTAATTAGCGAGAAAATACCAGGAGCCATTAGTGTGTGAATGATCTCGAAGATGCTGACCCATCAGGTTAAGTGTTTGCCGACCTGGAATTGAAATCCCCGGGTCGTTCTTGAATTGTTCAATCGCTTCCGGGAACGGAATTTGCCCATCCTCAGCCAGGGAAAATATTTTGTGAACATCTGAGGAAGATAGGCGATATTCGGGGAACTTTGACACGCGCACCAAGCCGCGTGCATCTCCTATAATCAGACTCAAGAGAGCAAGTAAATCCTGGATTTCAGATCGTTCAAACAAATCGCCGATGTAGAGCGTGGGAATTCCGTAGCGCTCCATCAAGGCAGCCATTCTTTCGAGTTGCGTGTGCGTGCGGCATAAAATTGCCTGATCCTTATATTGGATACCTTGTTCCACCCAATGACGGATTTCCCTTGCAATGGATTCACCTTCCACTTCAAGATTATCGGCTTCCTTTAGAAGAACCATGCCGCCCTCATCGGTTCGGTTAGCCCGCCATTCGCTAAAGGGCAAAACGGTTGAGATTGCCATCTGTTTTGCTAGAGCCGAAAATGCCTTAATTACAGGCGGTTGGGAGCGATAATTTACCTGTAATGGCAAAGTTGTCGCCCCGGGAAAATCCTGAGGAAATAATGCCATATTTTGGGGAGAAGCACCACGAAAACGATAGATGGATTGGCGCGCATCCCCGACCACCCATAATCCCTTTCCATTGCCGGCGATCTGCTGAAGCAACATTGCGCAGGCACGGTTGACATCCTGATATTCGTCAACCAGAACATGACGGTATGTTTTACGAACATCTTGTTGAACAGCGGGATGCTCGGCAAGTAATTTAACAGACTTGGCAATCAGATCGCCAAAATCAATATAATGCTCCTGATCCAAGTGGGATTGATATACCTCGTAAACCCCAGCGACTTCAAGTGCCTTTTCGGCCCGTTCTCTTTCTTCACCATCTGTAGCCTCGCTAATGGTTTGCATTGCCATCTGGCGATATCTTTCCGGGGAAACCAATTCATCCTTTGCCCGTGAGATGGCTTTAAGAAAGTCTGGCAAATATCTAGCTGGTTCGTATAAATCCTGATAGTAATCCAGATTCAACTTCGGTAAAAGTTGTTCCATTAATAATATTGCACTGATTGGATCAAGTAGGTTGGGTGAAGACGGAAGTCCCAAAGAGTGTCCATATTTCCGTAGCAACTCCAACCCAAACGCATGGAAGGTGCCCATCCATATGGTCGGCGCAACATCAGGTAATACTTTGGCAAGCCGCCCTCTCATTTCCTCAGCAGCCTTATTGGAAAATGTTAATACCAAAATGGATTGCGGATCGACATTCTGTTTTGTAACAAGAAATTCGATCCTTCCAACCAAGGTCCGAGTCTTGCCAGTGCCTGGACCCGCCTCAACCAGCAACGGTCCCTCAGTTGTGTATGCTGCGTCAGATTGACTGGAATCAAGCCCCGTATCTACAAGGGGTGTTTCTGCTTTTATTTCCGCATCTCCATTAGATGGGATAAGCAAGATGTCGGTGAGTTGATTGAAAACAAGATTTTCAGTCACCCCTACGTGGCTGGCAATTTGAGATGCAGTCCAATTCTCGCGAATGAACCAAAATAGCAAACGATCTGCCGGCAGGAGAAATTCACGCGCGAAGACATTTGCCATCGCCTCACGACGTTCCCGCGGATTGTAATTTTCCACTCGATCTGTCCCAACGGGAGATTTCTCTTCAGACAGGCGGGCTTCAAAATCCGGCTCCGTACAGGAATAATTTTCCCCTTCGATCCAAAAATGGGCAAATTCATGAATCAGGTAACCCGAAAGCAACAACGGGTCAATTTCCTTGTTATACCAAATGCGTTTATCCACAGCTGCCAACACAGCATCGGCACCATAAAGCAAAGGGTCATCATTTGAGAGCCCCACACATTTCATTTCGGTAAGCTGCTCTGCTGCTGAAATCAATTCAGTAGCAGTTTCACCCTGGGTGAGCTCATCAACTTCCTGCCGCTTGGTGCGGGCAAGTTTCCTAATGGTGTCCCACTGATTCATCGGAATTCCATCTCCTATTCAGTGCCTGATTCCAAGGAAAGCCAATAGGTGCGCTGGTCGTCGGTTAATTCGCCATCATTCCGGATAGCATCGAAAAAGCCCTGTTGTTTGCCGATTATCGGCGGTTGCTTAGATTTGTACATTTGGCCTGATTGGAGCATTGGCGGCTGACCTAAGTATGCAATAATTTCTGAGGGGTCTCTTTGAATGGAAACCCCTATCAACTTTATCAGATCGATTGGGATGGTAACGGCATCAATCAACCTATTTTCAAGTTTGCGTAATATAGCCACCGATAAATTAATCCGTCCGGCAAACTGATCTGTTGACCATCCTAAAAGACTCCCTTCCATTATCATGGAAGCCATCTTTGCGCGAGATTGCCAATTTTGCGTCTGGTCTTCTGCACTTCTTTTCTCATAGATCTCTTGAACAATACGTAAACCACCTTGTAATCTTGCGTTTAAATCCTTTTGATCGCCAGGTATTTCTGGAAGTTCCTCTGATTGAATCCATGCCACGGTGAATTCAATCAGTTCATGTTCAAATTGGGGGTAACGAGCTATCCATTCAGCCAATATTTCACGACTGGGTATTTCGGAAGCTTCGCTGTAAGCATCGAGCACATCATCCAGGGAATACTGCCCGATAAAATTATTCATGGTGGTCTCCTCGCCATTTCCTTAATTCTTTTTCGGCTTGTTGAAGCCAATTTCTAATTGTTCTAGGTGTGGTCTCTAGGTATCCACTCACAGTGATCTCTTTTGGGTTATTGGATTCGATCTGCCAGCCCTTAATATGATGCAAAATAAAGGCTGTGCGAATCGGTTCTTTTAGAATTTGAAGTGCTTCTCTTTTTAGGCTCTCCAGTTCAACCGATGAAAAACTATCCTCTACGGGAAGGTCACTGTCAATTGCAACATGTACTTGGTCCCAATCGTCTTTCTCGTTTTCTTGACCATCCAGACTCTGAAAAGAACTTGGTCGTAAGTTTTCACGTTCTTCAATCTGATCCCGATAGTACTGATGAAAGATACTAATGGAAATTCGTTTCAAAGCGAATCGAAACCGAACCTGAAGGAAATCACCGCTGTTGTCAGGGGCGAGTATCTTTTCAAATAGAACCCGTACTACATCATTGAACGCATCATCCTTTTGCTCAATGGCGCGAACTCGAAACGCCACCTGTTCCTGACAACGGGTCAATAATATTTCTGATAGTTTGTTGCATAGAAAATTGTTTTTCCTTTGGTAGCTTGTTCGAATTAGATAGACCAGTGATTCTTCCTGCAAGTATCCATTGGCTGTTTCTTCACGGATGCTTGCCCGGGAAACAAGCTCTTCATCGGACAATGACAGGGCCGCCGATATTTGGACTTCGACAGCAGAACTGCGTTTATAAACCTTCCCGCTTGTATTGCGGCGTGTTAATGGCTCAACGCTGACGGGAGTGACATTCGGTGGCTTAGTAGACAAAGGTGGGATTCTCCTAGCCTTTCAGCCTTCCCAATATTTATAATCGCTACAGATTGGGAAAACCGGAAAGGAAAACTTATCGAATATTACCCTAATTAAGACATATATTTAGCGCAACAGGAGGATTAAAATTTGCGTAAAAAATCAAAAAAGCAACGGGCAATGGCGGTTCCCACCTAATCATTACTGAATGAGAGCTTATCTTGCCATGTCAGCTTGAAATACCCAAAAATGTTTTCTGGATACGAAAGGCTTTACAGAAGAGGTTCAGCATGAAACTCTCCGCCTCTGCCGAATTGCAGTATAAGTATAAAATGAAAGTCGTGTTTCGAGTGTTAATATTTATCTTCATTTAGCGTAGTATTTTGAGGCACTCACCTAGAAATTTCCATTGTCATTATTAAAAAGGTCTTCTGCATTTTATTTGCAGAAGACCTTCAACCTAAATGTGCATTCTATTATGAGTATTCATACATCCAAAGCCGGTTGGATAGTTCAAGGTTTTGACCCGTCAACGACTTCCAGGCAAGCGCCAATTCCAGATCAAACAAATGACCTCCATTCAAGACAGAAAATTCATGAACATTCACACCTCGAGGCAGAAACAACAAAGGGTTGTGCCCGGCAAACTGTGACAATCGATTTTGTTTGCTACTCTTTATTCGGTGAAGATCTGAAGGTGAGAGTGGTGAAAAGACAACCCTTACACTTCCGTCGCCAGAAGTGCAGATCAATGATTGGGGCTCTTCAAACATTTCGAGAACCTGCAATTTCAGATCATAGCCGCAAATTTTTGATGCAGTCTTGTTTAGCCAACCCAAAGGATCGGGAACCTGTACCGTCCGCGCGAGGTGTTCGCGCTTGATCTTCAAATCCTGCACCGCCCAAAGGATTACCTGTTCGCGCAGGTTATCAATCGCTTTCCTTTGTCTTTCATTTCCCATGCTGATCAACGCCCCAAAGAAGATCACTGCGGAAGCCACTACAATGGCAAGAATTATTTCCATTTTTATATATCCTTTTCTGTTAATTAATTTTGTTTGTTTTTGAAGGGATCATCATCAGATGGGGCAGATCTCATCCTGAACGTCTCACTCAAACGATCCAATGCCTTGGGGCGAGGATCCACCACACTGGCGGATGCAACCACCAGGAACAAGCCCAGCAATCCAAGGACCTGCCAGAGTGGAAAAGAGGAACGAGAAGGCTCTGGAGTTTTTTCAGGAATAGGTGTTATCAAAAACGGTGTTGCTGACGGCAGTATTTGTGTTGGACTTGGTGTT
>JAJVID010000131.1 GCA_022072205.1 Acidobacteriota bacterium | reverse complement strand
GATCATTTAACCGCCGATCAGTTCGAGAATCTGACGGCGGCTCCGGCGGAAACTCTGCTGGCATTCGATGAAGCGTTGACCATTTTGGAGGCGTCGGGCGAACGCTACGAGCGCGCAGTCCGCCTTGTCGAGTTGTGTTGTTTCGGCGGTTTCAGCGTCGAGGAGGCGGCGAATTTGCTCGAAGTGAACCGCGCGACCGCTTACCGCGATTGGAGGTTTGCCCGCGCCTGGCTTCACCGCGCGCTGATCGGGCAGGCGCTGAACGGAGAGGAGGCGAAATGAAGGATGAACGGTTGCAGCGAATTGAAGAACTCTTTCACGACGTGGCGGAGCTTGAGCCGGAGGCGCGGGCGGATTTTTTGAATGAAGTTTGCGCTGACAACGACGGGCTTCGCGCCGAAATCGAGGCGCTGTTGCAGGCCGACGCCGAGGCTCCTGAATTCATCATCGCCTCGGCGCCGGTCATCACGTCCCGATCGAGCGCGCCGCCGCAAGCAGGCGAGCGCATTGGGCAATATCGTTTGCTGCGCGAGATTGGGCGCGGGGGAATGGGCGTGGTCTGGCTGGCCGAGCGCGACGACGGGCGGTTCGATCAGCGCGTGGCGATCAAGGTCATCAAACGCGGGATGGATACCGACGAGGTCTCGCGCCGCTTTGCGCGGGAGCGGCGGATTCTCGCCCAACTCAGTCACCCGAACATCGCGCGGCTGCTCGATGGCGGCGAAACGGCGGACGGACGGCCCTGGTTCGCGCTTGAATACGTCGAAGGCGAGCGGCTCGATCGCTATTACGAAAACCGCAATCCCGGCCTCGTCGAACGGCTCGAACTCTTCCGGCAGATTTGCGCCGCCGTGCAATACGCTCATCAGAACCTGGTCATTCACCGCGATCTCAAACCGGGAAACATCCTGGTCACGGCGGAAGGCGCGCCGAAGCTGCTGGATTTCGGAATCGCCAAGCTGCTCGATCCCGGAGATGAAATCACGGGATTGACCGAGACGGGGCAGCGCGTGATGACGATGGATTACGCCAGCCCCGAACAAGTGGGCGCCGGAATGGTCACGACCGCCAGCGATGTTTACAGCCTCGGCGTGATCCTTTACGAACTGATCAGCGGGCGGCGGCCTTACGATTTGACGAACCTGCCATATCACGAAATCACGCGGGTCATTTGCGAACAGGAGCCGCGTCCGCCCAGCCGGGCCGATGCATCGCCGGAGGCAGCCGGCTGGCGCGACAAACTGGCGAGCGACCTGGACAACATCGCGCTCAAGGCGCTGAGTAAAGAGCCTGAGCGCCGTTACGCGTCAGCGGCTGAATTGGCGGAGGACATTCGACGCTATCTCGCCGGGTTGCCTGTAGGCGCGAGCGGCGACACCTTAGCGTATCGCGCGGCCAAATTCGTGAAGCGTAACAAGGGAGTTGTTACGGCGGTGGTTGCGGTAATACTGGCGCTGGTGATCGGGCTTGTCGCGGCGATGTGGCAGTCCGCGATAGCGCGGCGGGAGCGCGACAACGCGCAGGCCATCAATGATTTCATCCGCGACATTCTTTCCAACGCCAATCCGGTTTACGGCGCGCCGGGGCACGGCAAAGGTCCCGACGTCACACTCCTCGACGTGCTCAGATATGCTGAGAAAAAGATTGACGAGAAATTCAAGTATCGGCCTGAGATCAGAAATGATCTGCACTACACGCTGGGAGTAATCTGGGAGGCTCGCGGAGAGTGGGGAGCTGCCGAGTCACACTTTCGCGCCGGTATGGAGCTATCCAGCCAAATTTATGGCGAACGTCATTCGCGCGTCATTCAGAATCTGTACCATCTGGGACTTCTTGAGGGACGAAAAGGAAATGGCGCGGGTGCGGTAACGATAATGCGGCAGGCGGTAGAAATGATGCGCCTGAGCGATCCGCAGAACGAGGATTTCCCACATATGCTCCTCAATCTGAGTCAGGAACTGTTTTGGACGGGAAATTCTCCCGAAGCCGAGTCTCTGATTATCGAAGCGCGGGAAGCTTTCCGTAAGATGCTGGGAACCGCGGATCATCTCTGGGTGGCTTACACTTTTTGCCGTCTGGGCAATATCTATGCGGGCGAAGGCGAACAGGAGCAGGCGCAGGCGGCATACAATGAGTATCTTGAACGATTGCGGCGGCTGCCCGTTACATATCAAGCTGGTGAAGCGCTTTATAACCTGGGAGTAATTGACTACATCAAAGGCGACTATCAGGAGGCTGAAAAACGATTGAACGAGGCGGAAAGGCTGTTCAGTAAATACCTGGGCGCCGACTATCCGCAGATCGCCCAGTTTCTCTACTACCTGTCGTCCATTCATTGCTTGCGGAAGGATTACGCCAGAGCGGAAGCCGAGGCCAGACGCGCGTTGGAGATCAACAGGCGGAAGCACGGGCCGAATGATGCGCGCACTGTCATCGCGCTGGGCTTATTGATCAAGACTCTGATCGTCGCTGACCGGTCTGCCCGCGCGGAGCCTTACCTGCGCGAGGCAATGGAAAAGTTCCAGGCTGTGCAAGACAGAAAGAAGGGTCAATGGGCCGCCGCCGCAGGCATTCTGGGCGAATGTATGACGTTGCTCAAACGCTACGATGAAGCGGAGCGGCTATTGATCGAGAATTTCAGAGGCTTCGAGGCCTGTGTCGAAAAATGTCAGGATAAAGTGGAAGCGCGCCAGCGGCTGGTGAAGCTCTATGAAGCCTGGGGTAAGCCCGATCGGGCAGCGCGGTTTCATGGATGAAGATTTGTTGTCAGCAAAGGCCCCGGCCAGGCGCAACGGAAACAGTAACTGGCTTCGTGGATGTTTTACGCCGCGGGAAGGATGATGCGGAAACAGGTTCCGGCGCCGACTTCCGATTCGACCTTGATTCTGCCGTTGTGCAATTGCACTGCGCGGAAGGCTTGCGCCAGACCGATGCCGCTGCCTTTGGGTTTGGTCGTGTAGTAGAGATTGAAGATTTTGTCGCGGGCTTCTTCGGGAATGCCGGGGCCGCTGTCGGTGATGGCGATGAAGACGCGGTTCTCTTCGTCGCGTCCGGTTTCGACCATCAGCTTGCCGCCTTGCGGCATGACCTGGCATCCGTTGATGATGATGTTGAGTATCGCCTGTTTGAGCAGGTCGGAGTCGGCTTTGATGACCAGCGGGCCCCCGCCGTAATGCTCTTCCATATTGACGCCCTGGGCGCGCGCGTCGGCGGCGAGCAGAATCACTTCGCGCGTCAACACGTTCGCGTCAACCTGATGGAGCTTCAATTCGACCGGGCGGGTGAAGTCGAGGAAGGTCTGGACGACGCGTTTGAGCCGGTTGACCTCGGACATCAGGATGTCAACGTGCGGTTTCGGATCGAGTCCCGCTTCGAGTTTTGCGCTCAGCAACTCCAGATGCAAAACCATCGCGTGGAGCGGGTTTTTGACTTCGTGCGCCACACCGGCGGTGATGCGGTTGAGCGCAGCCAGTTTCGTGGCGAAATCAAGCTGGGTTTCCAGCCGTTGCAGAGTTTCAAAATCGCGCAGCGTCAGCAACGCTCCTGCGGGCTGTCCCCGGTCTTCAAAAATCTGAAGCGAAGCGACGACGGCCTGTTGTTGCCCCGAACCGTTGACGGGGAACGTGGCCACCTCCTGCAGCGATTGACCGGCGTGATAGGCGCGTTCGGTCAGGGCTGTGATCGGATGGTTGTAGCTGAGCGCCTCGGCCAGCCGCTGCCCGCGCAGCGTGAAGCGCCCGCCGCTGAGCATCTTTTCAGCTTCGGGACTGGCCATGATCACGCGGCGGTCGCGGTCGAGCAGCAGAACGCGCTCGGACAGACTGCCCACGACCTGTTGCAACT
The DNA here is from genome assembly GCA_022072205.1 of Acidobacteriota bacterium. Classification (GTDB taxonomy): domain Bacteria; phylum Acidobacteriota; class Blastocatellia; order RBC074; family RBC074; genus JAJVID01. The sequence goes on along the minus strand of JAJVID010000131.1, from coordinate 7,393 downwards.
GATCGCGGATCGCTTCGATCTCCGTACGATTGCCGGCGAAACGGCGGCCCAGTTCGCGCAGACGTTGCGCGATTGATTGCATCTCGACGTTGACCGGGCGCGGTTCGGAAATCTTGGCGCTTTCGACCTCAAGCTCTTCGATGCTGTCCATCACTTCGCGCAGCGGCCAGAGCACCAGGTTCGACGACATCACAGCGGTCAGCAGGCACAGTCCGGCGATGATCGAAGCGAAGATTACGCTCAGCTTGATCGTCGGAGACATGTCTTCGCGAAAGTGCGTGGCGGGCACTCCGGCGACCAGCCGGGCGAAAGGCGCGTTCCTGAAGTTGAACGTCTTCTGAATTTCGTAGACGTTGTCGTTGCGCCACAAATCCCACAACTGGCGGTACCAGCGCGCCGATTCGAACTGGCCCATGGATTTGATTTTGCTGTACGGCTGCCCGGCGGTCTGCAACAGATTCTGCGGATCGGATTGAGCGATTACCGCGCCGTCGAGTGAGATCAGCGCGACGTAAGCGAAGCCTTTCGGATCGTTCTCGCCCGCCTTGATCAGCGAGCGGACATTGGCGTCGAAACTGATGGCGGAAACCGGGTTTTCCAGCGGGCGGTTGAAGATGGCCTGTTGCGCGGCGTTGTAAATGGGAATTTCGAGCAGACCGAATTTCTCGCGCTTGGCTGCGGCATGGGCGTTGAGCAGGCGCGCGAGATTGAAGCAGAGCAGCGCGCTCGCCGTGACCAGGATCAGGAAGATGATGACAGTTAAGTGCCGCGTGCGGACACTGGGTTCCCAACTCATGCTAAACGCCCATTCTTCAAAATTACGGCACGAAGACTACGAGGCGATAAGCCCATCTTCGCAGACAACCCTGTGACATTGAATTTTCCTGCTTTTCGGATCCAATCAGGCGTTCAGATCAACCTTGTCAGGCGAGTGATTCTGATTCAGACGGTGTCCCGAGAACCGGATAATTCCTAAGAGTTTCAATTTCCCCAATTGCCCAAGGCGCCTAATGTGTGAGGAATGTGATCTGGGGCTTACGATTTTTTGTCTTGGTTTGTTGACCGTTCGTCTCCAGGCGGACTCTCTTTTGACCCACTTATCCGCCATGTGCGGCGTAACTGTACAGCGTTCGGTAGCTTAGTGGCAAGGGCTTTCTTGCGAATTAAGCTCGCATTGTCGTGTAAGCTCTTATCGTCTGTAACGGGGGCGGAAAATATCACGCGTTGACAACGATTGATGTGATGACTATCATCCCCGCCGTCGTTAAATTCTCACATCTTATAACCGGCGCATATAGTCAGCGTACTAAATCAATCGAATTGGGTGGGTCTTAACCGCCATTATGTATTGTCAGCCAATCTCTTTCGTTGGCGTCTTTATCTCGGCTTTCCCCACAACGCCGTTTAGCAGACAGAATATTCAATAGCCATTACTGATTCTGGCGAATATCAAATTGCTGCCGAGGCCTCTCTTTAGACCTCGGGCTGCCTGTTTAAAAGTTTCCTGGTCAGGTGGGTAAAGCTGTCATGAATGCTGGAAATCATCCTGATACAGATGGATCAGGCTCACGTTCCGAAGATCATATTGATCAAGGTGGAACGGACTTCCAATTCACAGAAGCCGAGCTGCGCGCCGCCCTCAACCTCATTGCGCGCGAAAGCTTGAAGCCGGTGGTGATGGGGTCCGCCTTAGTCTATCTGGCGGCTTCAATCACGCTTTATTTATTCCCGACGATAGTGAGCGCCAGTGTGGTGAGCGCAGTGTGCGCAATTATGGCTGGCCTTCTTCTCAGTCTTGGGCTGTCGCTTGACCGGTGGGCTGTCGCCCCTGGATTGGCCCATCCGCTGATGGTTCTGATCACAACTTCCGGATGTCTTGTTTGCGTCCTGATCATGTATTTAAATCCGGAGCCTCACCATACAACCAGTTTTTTGCTTTTGATTGTCGCCGCCGGATTCTCGCTGCTTTCGACACGATGGCTGGCGTTGGTCATAGCGATGGCGATACTCGGATGGTGGATACTGGTTCGTAAGGCTGTTCCATCGCCGCTTTGGATACATTATGGATTCGCGCTGTTTGTGGCCACGATGCTGGCGCTGATAGTTCACGCAGCCCGCATACGGGCTTTGCGGCGCATTGAGACAATGCGTATCCGGGAAACGCGCCTGACCGAGCGGGCAGAGTTGATGCGCAGAATCACCGCCTCGCAGGAAGAGGAGCGCCGCCGCATCGCACGCGAACTACACGATCAGACAGGACAATGCGTTACCGCGCTCAAATATGGGTTGGAGGCGCTTAAAACCTCTCTGCCTGAGGCGCCAGAGGCTCAGCGCCAGTTGGCGCAGATGTTTGAAATCAGCGAGCGGCTCGATCAGGAGATAGACCAGTTGACTTACGCCTTGCGGCCTCCGCTGTTGGAGTTAGGTCTAGCCAGGGCGCTTGAACATTACCTGGTCGTCTGGCAGAGGCAGAGCCGGATTCCGGTTGAATTCGACGGTACTGAATGGAGTGGCCGGTTGGCTGAGGAAGCGGAAACGGCGGTTTACCGTGTTACGCAGGAAGCGTTAACGAATGTGCTCAAGCACGCGCGCGCAAGCAGGGTCGGGGTCAGCCTGAAAACTCAGTGGCAATGCCTCGAAGTCGTGATTCAAGACGACGGCTGCGGCTTCGATCCGGCGGCGATCTTGCGCGAGCCGGATTATCAAAATCGCCTGGGGTTGCTCAATATGCGCGAGCGGATGGTTGTGGTTGGCGGAACGTGCGACGTTGAATCTGCGCCTGGACGCGGGACGGCGATTCACATCAGGGTTCCCGCGTAAATTGAAAGGGGGACAGAATGGCTGAAAAAGCAGGCGTTTTTCTTGTAGACGATCACGCTATCCTGCGCGAAGGCATGACGGCGCTGATCAACTCTCAGCCCGACCTGGTAGTCGTCGGGCAGGCGAACGATGGCTTCGAGGCCCTGAAAGAGATACCGCGATGCAATCCTCAAGTGGCGGTGATAGACCTGTCTATGCCCAGAATGAGCGGCGCGCGGGTCGTCGAGCAACTCAGGGAACTTTGCCCTCTGGCGCGCGCGCTGGCTCTGACTCGTCATTGCGATATTGGTTATTTGCGGTTGATGCTGCGATCGGGCGCGTCGGGGTATGTCTGCAAACAGTCCGGCGCCGATGTGCTGCTCCATGCGATTCGCCTGGTTGCCTCCGGGGGAACTTTCATCGAACCGGAATTGGCGAAGCAGGTCGCAAGCAGTTACCTGGATCGCCAGCCGCAGCCAGCCGAAGAGCGGATCGCCGAACTGAGCGAGCGCGAAGCGGAAGTGCTTCGCCTGATCGCCTGCGGCCATAGCAACCGGGATATCGCCGAGCAACTCTTCATCAGCATTCGCACCGTTGAAAATCATCGCCACAATATCAGTCAGAAACTGAATCTTCGCGGCCCCCACGCGCTGCTGCGGTTCGCGCTGGATATCAAATCGAAGTTTTCCTGATCTGTGCAGCGGCCCCGCCTCAGCCAGACGGTCTCCCGCAAAATGAGTAGGACTACTCAGGTAAAATGAGTATTACCTCTTATTGCCTCAATCATTGTTTTTTACGATGATGCGCCGCCACTGAACATAATTGTAGCTGTTACCTCATCACTGGACAGCTAGGTTCCATGCGAAATTCGACCAAAATTTCCTGCATATTCGGAATTTCAACTTAAATTCTTTAGGCAATGGTTCCGTTTTTGATTGTTATTCGCCGCCCGGCTGCTTCCTGTTGAAGCAGCCCGTGTCCGGCAAGGATATTTGATAGATCAACATCTTGAAGCTCCCCCATGGCTTTGAGACGCAACAAAAACTCTCGTGAATGTTAAGACCGTCTCTGACGGTTGAACGACGCTGGCGCAGACCCCCTCACGGAACATGCGTCAGACGAATATGGAGAATAGAAAGATGCGTCACCACACACACACACCTCAGAAGCCTTTCAGCGCTCTCGCTTTCATCAAACGGTCTCCGCGCGCCACAGGCGCCGCGCTGGCTCTCATAGTAATTTCAGCCCTCCTGGCCGCAGGCGCCTTCTACCGGCAAAAGAATGAAGAAGCGGCCCGGCAGGAGCGGATTCAACAGACTCTCAAAGAGAACGCCAAGACCGTCCGGTTTGTTGAAAACAAGGGACAGTTTCCGAATAAGGATGTCCTCTATTACTTCGACGCCAAACAAGGCTCGGTATACATCGAACGCGATCAGATCCGCTTTGTCGCCAAGGAGACGGAGGAACGACCAGCGGAATCCATCTCAGCGCCCGGAGCCAAGAAACCTCTGTTCAAGCCTGGCAAAGACCATATAGTCAAGGCCGAGCACTCCTTCACGCTGCGCCTCGACGGCTCGAATCCCTCGCCAAACATCCGCCGAGGCGAAGAATTCGGCACGCGCTACAACTACTTCCTCGGCACAGACTCTTCCAAGTGGGTTACAGGTGTGCGGGCGGCCAAGGAATTGACGCTCGAAGACGTTTATCCCGGCGTTGACCTGCGCCTTTACAGCACCAACGACGGCTCGCTCGAATTCGACTGGGTGATGGACGCGGGCGCGGACTTCAGCCACGTGAAGATGAGCTTTGAAGGGCAGGATAGCCTTTCGGTTGATCAGGACGGCAGCCTCAAAGTCGGGTTGCGGTTCACCGATGTCAAATTCCATCTCCCGGAATCCTATCAGGTGACCGATAAAGGCAAGACCCCGGTCAATGTCGCATTCAATAAATCAGACAGCAATACCGTCGCGTTTACAGCCGAATCGCAGATTGATCAGCGCTATCCGCTGGTCATTGACCCTACGTTAAGTTGGGGCACGTATATGGATGGGAACAGCAGCAGCTTTGACGCTTATCTGTTCGCCATCCAGGTAGATTCGGCCGATGGCATGGTCTATTGCGCAGGCTACACGAACATCAACATTCCGACCGGCTCGGCGCCTTATGACGCCAATGGATATCTCAACACCATTTCCAACGTTTCAGGAAGCAGAAGCGCCGCTGTGGTTTATAGAATCAGTAGCACGGGCGCGGATCTGGTTGACCTGACGCTTTACGGACCGTCTTCACTTAATAGCAACTCTGAGGATGTAAGAGCGTATGCGCTGAGCCTCTCGCCAAACAACGTATTCGTCGGTGGATTTACTACAGTTGATATTCCTACAGCGGGGACCCCGTTTGATAGCAGCCGGTCTAGCGGAGATGGTTTTGTCGCCGTCTTCTCCCGTGATCTGGGAACGTTGAGCTACGCCACTTATTTGGGAGGCTCCGGTAGCGAAACTCGTGGCGTCACGTCAATCCGGGCGCTTAGCGACAGCTCCTTCGTGGTGGGATTGACGGTTGAAGGCGGCGCGCTGCCGACAATTTCGCCCAACTACCTACCCGGTACCCCGGCGGATTCAACCTTTGACGGCGACAGCAATAATAACGATGAGATGTACATCGCCAAGTTCGGCACAATAAATACGCTTTCCTGGGGTACTTATGTCGGCGGAAATAGTGATGATACATTCAACGACCTGGAAGTATTCGCCGACGGCAGAGTCGCCTTTGCGGGCTACGGCAGTGGCTCCATCACCGAAGTTGGCAGCGCTGCCGCTTCCGGCAGTAATGAAGACGGCATTATCGGTGTCATCAACACCACCGGAACGTCATTCAACTACCTTGACAAGATCGGCGGCTCAAACAATGACCGCATCAACGACGTTGAGATTGTCGGCAGCACCCTGTATTGGTCAGGAAGCGCCGGCAGCGGATTTCCTACTTCGGCCGGAGCATACGACACCGCCCACAATGGAAACATGGACGCTGTAATCGGCTCGGTGGCCGACACCGGCGGGGCCGCGAGCTACAAGGCGACTTTTTACGGCACTTCAAGCAATGACCTGGGAAGTGGGTTGAAATTAGTCACCCAGACAAGCTGCACCGGGCAGACCAGTACTTTTATCCTGGTTTTTGGTGTTGTCGGTGGAACCGGTCTGCCTACTCAAAATGTCAACAGTGAGCCTTTCTTCCGATCCACATACACTTCGGGAGGCTCTTCCGGGTATGACATGTTCTTTGCCGGTTTCAGTGATGATTTAACGAGTCTGATTTATGGCACATATATCGGCGGGAACCAGGATGATTATCTGGGAGAGACCGGAGATCCAAGAGGCGCGAATCACCTGTGGGTAAATGGCGCCAACATTTATTGCGGGACGACCACACACAGCGCGAGTCATAACCCTACCATCGTTTCTGGCGGCTTTGACACCAGTAAGAGCAATAGCGCTGGAAATGATGACTCGCATGTTATTTTCAGCATCGTGGCGTCTTCGTTGACCGTTAAGGATTTCAGCGATGCGCCGGCCAGCTACGGCGCGCCAGCCCACGCGCTGAATTGCACCCAGCTTCGCATCGGTCCACAGTTGGATGATGAGACAGCAGCCTTACCGACAGCCGCCGCGAACGGCGACGATAACGATAACCTGGATGACGAAGACGGCATCGTCTCGCTGCCATCCATTTCAACTGGCGGCCCGCAAAACATCAGCATTACCGTCAGCAACATTCTGAATACCACGGGCAGCACGGCCAACCTCTACGCCTGGATTGACCTGGACAGCGATGGCAATTTCGAGGCGAGCGAAATCCAGACCACGACCGTTCCTTCAGGCGGTACTGTCAACAGGACATTGAACTGGACGGGCGTGACCTTCAGCGGCGCCGCTCCTTACGTGCGCATTCGGCTGACTACCGACAGCCTGACGGATACGGTTGGCACAGCCAATGTGGATGAGCGCTCGACCGTTGCCGCGACCAATGGCGAAGTCGAAGATTATCTGATGACCGTGGTCCAGACCGCCGATCTGGCGATATCCAAAACGGACGGTTCTGCGACGTACACGCCTGGCGGCAGCGTTACTTATACGATCACTGTAGCAAACAACGGTCCGAGCACGATGACAAACGCTACGGTGAGCGACATCAAACCATCACAGGTGTCGTCCTGGACGTGGGCTTGCAGCCCTGCGGCGACAGGCGGAGCGAGCGGTTGCACGCCAGCGGCGAGCAACTCAAGTAACTTCACGGATACAGTTACTCTGCCAGCGAATTCCTCGATCTCCTACACTGTGACTGCGGTCATCAATGCGGGAGCTACCGGCAATCTGGTGAACGCGGTCAGTGTGACGCCGCCGACAGGTACGATCAATTTGGGGACGAGTTGCGTCAGCGGTGGCGGTGTGACTCGCAGCTTTGATTCGGGTACCGGAGTGTGTACCAGTACAGACACTGACACAGCGAATATAGTCAATCTGGGCCTTGCGAAGTCGAACGGAGTGACGAGCGTGACGGCTGGCGGGACGACGACCTACTCGTTGACCGTCAGCAA
>JAJVID010000027.1 GCA_022072205.1 Acidobacteriota bacterium | reverse complement strand
ATCGGCAATTACCAGGTCACCGGCGAACTTGCGCAAGGCGGGATGGGCGCGGTCTATCGCGGACGCCATCAGAGCTTGCCGCGCGAGGTGGTCGTCAAATCCATTCTGCTCTCTTCGTTCCCGGCGCACGCGCAGGAACAGCTCAAGGCGCGGTTCGTGCGCGAGGCTTACGTTCAATCGCAACTCGACCATCAGAACATCGTCCGCGTCTACGAATTTTTCACCACCGCCGAAAATTATTATCTGGTGATGGAGTTCGTTGACGGGATGAGCCTGCGCGATCTGATCAGACGGCAGGGCGGACTTGCTCCGGCGAGCGCCGTCCCGCTTTTCAAACAGGCTCTGGCGGCGCTCGATTACGCGCACAACTTCAATTACGTTGACGAATCGGGCAATCGTCATGCGGGCATCATTCATCGCGACATCAAGCCGGCCAACCTGCTGCTGGACGGGATGGCGCGTTTGAAGATCACTGATTTCGGCATCGTCAAACTGGCGGGCGAACGCGGCATGACGCGCACGGGGTTCAATCCCGGCACCGCCGAATACATGTCGCCTGAACAGATTCGCGGCCTGGAGGTTGACGCGCGATCCGATCTTTACAGCCTGGGCGTGACTTTTTACGAAGCGCTGACCGGGCGGCTGCCTTTCCCTCATTCCGACACCGGCTCGGAATACGAAGTGCTCAAAGGCCACATCGAGCTTGCGCCGCCGCCAATCGCCGCAGTGAGGCCGGACACGCCGCCCGCGCTTTCGGCGCTGGTCATGCGCTCGCTCGAAAAAGACCCGAACGCCCGCTTTCAATCGGCGGCGGAATTTTTAAGCGCTCTGCTCGATTACGAGCAAGGCGCGCCAACGCGCGAAGAACCCGCGCGCGCCGCTTCGAGACAGCCTCAGGTCACGCATTCGATGACCGAGGTTATCTCGTATGACACGCGGCCTGCGCCGATCACGGCGCCCGCCGCTCAGCCGCGTCCTGCTCAGCCTTCGCCCGTTCAGCCTTCGCCCGTTCAGCCTTCGATAGCCACGCGGGTCATCGAGCCTGCGCCGGCCAATAGCCCCGTCGCCGCGACTTCTGACACGAAGCCGCGCCGTGCCGGATTGATGATCGCCGGAGCGATCATCACGCTGCTTGTCGCCGCCGGAGCGGCTTTCACGTTCTTAAAGCAGAGCGGCTCGAATCCTCCCACCGCCGCAACCGCTTCCGCCACCACGCCAACTCCCGCCGCTCTTCAGGAAGACGCGCGGTTGAAACAGGCGCGCGAGGCCGAAGCGCAGGAACGCTACAGGGACGCAATCATTCTATATGGCGAATACCTGGCGGAACACGCTTTGGATACAAGTCCGGGCGTCAAGGAGATCGAGAGCCATAAGCTCAAACTGGGGGATTTTTTTGGATTGATCTCTATGGGCGAGTTTGAAATGAATAAGCGTGATTACGCCGAAGCGAAGCGCAACTACGCTGATGCGCTCAAACTGCGCCCCGAATCGAAGCTGGCGCAGGCCGGATTGGCGCAGGCCGAATCCAGGCTAAGCGGCGTTCGTGATTGATTCTTGAAACAGGTTGTTGACAAGATTCGATTCGGCGTTTATAAACCACAGGCAGTTGAATTGAACACCTGTTAACTCGAAGCTCTCAGGTTGCGGACTTGAAAGCTTCCATACTACAGAAAGAAGATCATGAGACGACACGAAAGACATAGACGCTTACTTGTGACGCCGCCTAGTAGTAGCGGCTCTCGACCTGGTTTCACTTCCTACATTTCTTCCGCCTGCATCGCTACCCTCCAAGCCACCTGCTCCTGTTGTTGTTGTTGCCGCTAATCTCCACAGCGCATCGGCTTTGGCTACAACAAAGCTTCCGCTGATTTCCCTTACACAATAAAACCAAAGGCTGAGTAAAGGCCGCGCTCCATTCAGTCGCGCCGTAACCGCTATTCCATTGGGCATTCCATCGAGTGGTTGAGCGCAACGGCGGGATCGCCGTTTGTGATCTGTTTGTGAATGGTTGCGATCGGGCTTGTTTACGCAGCATGGAATCTCCGCACACGTTACACGAAGGAGGTAACGCCGATATGAGTTTGAAATTCGAGATTGCCGATTGGAGATTTGAAGTCACATTGGACGGGCTGCTCTGCCAACCGCTTGAGCGCGGGCGGGCGAAGACCGCAAGGAAACCCGCCGCTCAACCGAATCGCCGCGACATAGCGAACGCCGGCAAGGCGAATAGTCATTCACCAGCGCTTGCCGTTCAAACTTTCAACCGACACACACAACGAAAAGGAGCCACGAAATGAGTTTGATTGATCCGCACGGAGGGAGATTGATTGACCGCGAAGCGCGCGGCGCCGAACGCGAATCGCTGCTGCGCGCGTCGGCGAAAATGCCTGAATTGACGCTCAACGCGCGCGAAGAAGCCGACCTGGAATTGATCGCCAGCGGCGCGCTCTCGCCGCTTGAAGGTTTCATGGGCGAAGCCGATTACGTTCTGGTTCGAGACCAGAAACGATTGGCCAACGGTTTGGTCTGGACGATTCCGGTGACACTGTCGGTCAGGGAAGACGAACGGGCGAAGCTGAAGATCGGCGACGATGTCGCGCTGCGTTCGCGCGACGGGCGGTTGCTGGCCGTGCTGCATCTGGCTGAAATTTTCAAGTACGACAAGGAGCTTGAAGCCGAGCGCGTTTACCTGACGACCGAAGAGAAGCATCCGGGAGTGCAGGCTGTTTACGCGCAGGGCGAATACCTGCTTGGCGGCCACGTCAGCGTAATCGAGCATGCGCGCCATAACGAGTTCGCGCCGTACCGTCACACTCCGCGCCAGACGCGCGCTCTGTTCGCCGAACGCGGATGGCGGAGCGTCGTCGCTTTCCAGACCCGCAATCCGGTGCATCGCGCGCACGAATACATTCAGAAATGCGCGCTCGAAACGGTTGACGGTTTGCTGCTTCATCCACTCGTCGGCGAAACGAAATCCGATGACATCCCCGCGCCAGTCAGGCTGCGCGCTTATGAAGTGATCATTGAGCACTATTACCCGCAATCGCGCACGCAACTTGCAGTGCTACCGGCGGCGATGCGTTACGCCGGGCCGCGCGAGGCTGTCTTCCACGCGATCATCCGTCAGAACTACGGCTGTTCGCATTTCATTGTCGGGCGCGATCACGCGGGCGTAGGCAAATATTACGGCACGTACGACGCGCAACGCATCTTCGGGCATTTCGAGCCGGGCGAGTTGAAGATCACGCCGATGTTTTTTGACAACACGTTCTTCTGCCGCAAGTGCGGCAGTATGGCTTCGCTCAAGACCTGCCCGCACGATCAGACGCACCACGTCAGCCTGAGCGGGACGCGCGTGCGCGAGATGCTCACGGCAGGCGAAATCCCGCCGGTCGAATTCACGCGGCCCGAAGTCGCGCAGGTTCTGATCGAAGGATTGAGCCGATTGAGCGCAAAAGCTTGATTGCGGATTGCGGATTGCGGATTGCGGATTGATAAAACTTTCAGTCTCGATTTCGCGTCCGCAATTGAACAAACTCAAAAATCCGCAATCCGCAATTTAAGGCGGTGTAGCCAAGTGGTAAGGCGAAGGTCTGCAAAACCTTTATACGCCGGTTCGATTCCGGCCGCCGCCTCCAACTATTCAACACACGGAGAGAAATCATCACATGTCACAAGGGTTCACATTATGGTTTACGGGCTTGTCCGGCGCAGGCAAAACAACACTCACTAACGCGCTCGTCCCGCAACTGCGCGCTCGCGGCGTGCGCGTCGAAGTTCTGGACGGCGACGAAGTGCGCACGAATCTGAGCAAAGGCCTCGGCTTTTCAAAAGAAGACCGCGACACCAATATCCGGCGCATCGGTTACGTCAGCCGCTTGCTGGCGCGCAACGGCGTGGGCGTGATCGCGGCGGCCATCTCGCCTTACCGTGAAATACGCGACGAAGTGCGCGGGGCGGTCGAAGCCGACGGCGCGACGTTCGTCGAAGTTTTCGTCAAAGCCTCGCTCGACACGCTGGTCGCGCGCGACGTGAAGGGGCTTTACAAAAAAGCTCTGGCCGGAGAGATCAAACAATTCACCGGCGTTTCAGACCCCTACGAAGAACCGCTCAATCCTGAGTTGGTGGTCGAAAGCGACAGCGAAACAGTTGAAGAGAGCGCGGCGAAAATTCTGGCCCGTCTGGAAGAATTGAATCTGATCGCCGCCGCTCGACAGGCGGAAAAAGCCGGAGCCGCGTTATGAAGTTCAATCGAAAGAATTCAGGCAAGGTCTATCTGGTCGGAGCAGGCCCCGGCGATCCGGGCCTGCTGACGCTCAAGGCGCGCGATCTGATCGCGGAAGCCGATTGCGTGATCTACGACTATCTGGTCAATCCGAAAATTCTCGAACACTCGCCGGAGAACGCGGAGTTGATTTACGTCGGCAAACGCGGCTTCGAAAAGTCGTGGACGCAGGCGGAGATCAATCGCCTGATCGTCGCCAAAGCCAATGAACATGCGGTTGTCGTGCGTTTGAAAGGCGGCGACCCGTTTATCTTCGGGCGTGGCGGCGAAGAAGCCGAAGCGCTGGTTGAAGCTGGAATCGAATGGGAAGTCGTGCCCGGAGTTTCGGCGGGATCGTCGGTCGCCGCTTACGCCGGCATCCCGATCACGCATCGGGCCTACGGCAGTTCAGTGACATTCGTCACCGGCCACGAAGACCCGGCGAAATCGCAATCGGTGATCCGCTGGGAGCATCTGGCGAAGGGCGTTGACACGGTCGTCTTTTTCATGGGCGTGGCGCGGATCGCGGAAATCGCCGATCAACTGATGCTGCACGGGCGCGGCGCCGATACGCCGGTGGCGGTGATTCGCTGGGGCACTTACGAACGCCAGGAGACGGTGGTCTCGACTCTGGCCGAGATTGCGGCGACGGTCGAACGCAGGAGGCTCGCATCTCCTTCGCTGATCGTCGTTGGCGAGGTCGTGCGGCTGCGCGAGCGGCTGCAATGGTTCGAAGAGTTTCAATCGCCGGAGTTTCGACTCACGGATTACAGATCGCCGAATCCGTTCTTCGAGGCGCTGGCGAGTTAGCTCCGGGGGCGCACGCATCCTTGCGTGCGCTCCCGGGAAAAAAGCATGCGTTATTACCCGATCCATCTCGACCTCAAAGAACGCCGCGCGCTGGTCATCGGCGGCGGCGCAATCGCTGAAGGCAAAGCGTTACAGCTTGTCGAAGCGGGCGCCCGCGTGACGGTCGTCAGTCCGGCGCTGACCGAAGCGTTGCGGCGATTGGTCGAGAAAGGCGAGATCGAACATCGCAACGGCTGTTTTGCCGAGGAAGACTTGAACGGCGTGGCTCTGGTGATCAGCGCGACCGATGATCGGAAGGTCAACGAGAATGCCGCTCTCGCGGCGGCGAGACGCGGACTGCTCTGCAACGTCGTTGATCAACCCGATCTGTGCAATTTCATCACGCCCGCGCTGGTTGCGCGCGGCGATCTGCAAATCAGCGTTTCAAGCGGCGGCGGCAGCCCCACACTGACACAGCGCGTCAAGCGCGAAGTCGCGGCTTCGATCGGCGAAGAGTACGGCGTTTTGCTTGAGCTTGCCGCCGAGATGCGCGCCGAAGCGAAGGGACGCATCAGCGATTTCGAGCGGCGCAAAAACGTGTTGCGCGCATTCGTCGAATCGGAAGCTATTGATCTGATCCGCGAGGGCAGACGCGAGGAAGCGCGTGGTTTAGCGCGCGAATTTTTGAGGAATGCGGAGAAAGAAGAAGAATGAATCATTCACGAATTGATCTTTCAGAATTTGAAATTAAACAACTGGCCCGCCGTTTTGAAACGCGCGGCGTCGAAGAGATTTTGGAGTGGGCTGTAGCAAGGTTCTCACCGAGTCTGGCGATGACCTCCAACTTCGGCGCCGAAGGCGTGGTCGTGATGGATCACCTGGCGCGCGTCGCGCCCGAAACGCCGATCATTTATCTGGAGACCGGATTCCAATTTCCCCAGACGGACGAACTGAAGGAGCGGCTGCGCGCGCGTTACGGGCTTAACATCATCACGCATCGCGCCGAACTGAGTGTTGAGGAGCAGAACCGGATTCACGGCGAGCGCCTTTACGAACGCGATCCTGATCTGTGCTGCCGCATTCGCAAGATCGAACCGCTCGCGGCGGCGCTCAAAGGCTACGACGCGTGGGTTGCGGCGCTCCGGCGCGATCAATCGCCGACGCGGGCCAACATCGGTGTCGTCGAATGGAACGCGCGGCACAATCTGGTCAAGATCAATCCGCTGGCCACGTGGACGCGGCGGCGGGTCTGGGATTACATCGTGACTAACGATCTGCCTTACAGCCCGCTCTACGACGACGGTTACGCGAGCATCGGGTGCGTGCCCTGCACTCGCCGTGTGATGGCCGGGCAGCACGAACGCAGCGGGCGATGGGATGGAGAGAAGAAACTGGAATGCGGGATTCATCTTTGAAGGCTCGCCCCCGAACATATTCGGAAGTTTGACCTTTGAAAAAGTAACGACAAGCCGCGTAAGCTGAGAAAGACAATTTCGCCAACCGTAGTCTTTCTGGTACAAATACGCCGCGTAAACGCATAAAGTCGAGCTTGTCGAACATTTTCAAAGGAGAGCGAATGAAAGCAATCGTTTTGCATGAACTCGGCGCCGCCGAAAACCTGAAGCTTGAAGAAGTTCCTGATCCTCAGCCCGGCGCGGGCGAAGCCATAGTCAGGCTCAAAGCCGCCGCGCTCAATCACCGTGACGTATTCATCTGGCAGAAGCTTTATCCGAACATCAAACTGCCCGCGATTCTGGGCAGCGATGGCGCGGGCGTGGTCGCTTCGGTTGGCGAAGGCGTTGATCAATCCTGGGTCGGTCGAGAAGTCGTCATCGAGCCGGGGTTGGAATGGGGGCCGAGCGATGAGATTCAAAGCAAGAGCTACCGCATTCTGGGAATGCCTGAAGACGGCACATACGCCGAGATGATCAAAATCCCGGCAGTCAATCTGCACGCGAAGCCCGCGCATCTGACGTTTGAAGAAGCCGCCGCAGCGCCGCTCTGCGGTTTGACCGCCTACCGCTCGGTCGTCACGCGCGCGCAGGTCAAAGCCGGTGAAACCGTTTTGGTAACAGGCATTGGCGGCGGCGTTGCGACGTTTGCGGCGCAGATCGCCAACTCGCTGGGCGCCCGCGTCTTCGTCACATCCGGCAGCGATGAAAAGCTCGAACGCGCGAAGGCGCTCGGCGCGGAAGGCGGCGCGAATTACAAGAACGCCGATTGGGGCAAGGCGATCACAGAATTGACCGGCGGCGGCCCGAACGTCGTGATTGACAGCGCGGGCGGCGACGCGCTCGAAACCGCCGTCAGGATCATCAAGCCCGCAGGGCGAATAGTCTTTTACGGCGCGACCACCGGCCTGGCGAAGATTGATCTCTATCGCTGCTTCTTCAAACAACTGACGCTGATGGGAACGACGATGGGCAGCCCGCGCGAATTCGCGGCGTTCCTGAAACTTTACGGCGAAGCGAAACTCCATCCGGCGATTGATCAGGTTTTTCCACTCGCTGAAGCCGCCGCCGCTCACCGCCGGATGAACGAAGGCGGACAATTCGGCAAGATCGTTTTGAAGATCGAATGAGAACGTCGCGCAACGATGGTTGATTTTTATAGCGGTTTGCAGTTGGATGCGGCCTTGTGTCAGTAGCCCGACCGTGAGGGAGGGCTTGCGAATCAAGCCCTCCCTCACGGTCGGGCTACTGACACGCCACACGCATCTGCAAACCGCTATAGCGAGTTTGTCGAGGTAGAATCCTTCCGCAGTCATCGAAAGCCAAACGCGCCAAATGGAGGAACCCACAGATGACCAAAGACGAAGCTCAGCAATTCTGGGCGCCGATCATCAACGATTTTCAGCCGCTCGATTCAGCCTGGTTGGGAGAGATGGATAAGTTTTACGTTGATCGCGCGGCTGGCGATCCGACCAACAGCGCCCTGCAATTGTTGAAAGAAGGATTGCTCTCCAGCCTGAACCGGCCAAAACCTTACCGCGCATTGTTGACCGGCCACCGTGGTAGCGGGAAAAGCTCAGAATTGATGCGACTTGCCGAAGAGCTTGCCGAAGATTTCTTCGTCGTAAGGTTCGACGCCGAATTGATTCTGTCGCCGGAAACGACAAACCATTTCGACATCATTTTGGGAATGGGCATAGCCGTTTTCGCCACCGCGCAGTTAAAAGACCTGAGTCCTAAACGGAAGCTCGCTGACGATCTGCTCAACAGTCTGTCGAAATTCATCCGAAAATACGAAGACCGCAAAGGCTTCAAACTCGATTTGGCCAGCCTCGTCAAACAGGTCGCAGTGGGGTTAGTCAACGTCAGCGCTGTCGGCGTCGTGACCGGCGGCAATCCCGCGGCTCTGGTCGCCGCAACCGCGTTCCAGGCGACGAAGCTGGAACTGAATGTCGGCGATGAACACATTCGGACGCTGGAATTGCCGCCGAATCGAATAGAAGTGATAAGCGCGCTCAACAAAATCATCGAATGGGTTCAGGATGAGTGCGGCAAGCGCGTGCTGATGATCGTGGACGGGTTGGACAAGGTGGCGACTCCGCGCGCTCGATTGCTCTTCGCCGACAGTTCGTTGCTGCGCGATCCGCTCTGCGCGCTGGTTTACGCCGCGCCTATTGTCTTTTACCATCGCGCCGTTGCGTGGCAGGCGGAGCAAATCTTCGACTCTTACGAGATGCTGCCGAATGTTCCCGTCCACAGAAGATCGCCGCGAGACAAAAACTGGATGGACTCGCGCGAGCTTTCCGAATCGGGCGCCGAGGTGATGCGCGAGGTGGTCCGGCGGCGTCTGGCAAAACACGACCTCACAGTTGATGACGTTATCGCGCCGCAGGCGCTGACTCTTTTGGCCCAGATGAGCGGCGGCGTGATGCGCGCTATGATATTGTTGTTCAACAACGCCGCCACTTTCGCCAAGATGGAAAACAAAGAGCGCATTGACGGCGATCTGGCTTTAAAATCGGTGATGAGGCAGAGGAAGCGGCTGCAAACGCGGTTGAACTTGAAATATCGGGAAACTTTGGAGAGAGCCTTAAAAGAAAGATCCCTTCTTGGCGGAGAAAGCGAGTCAGTCGAAGATGAGTTGCTGACCAACGATTACCTGCTTTCGTATGAGGATGGCGACGGCGCCTGGTTCGATGTTCACCCGAACGCATTACCGCTGTTGAGAGGTTGAGAGATGGATTTTGCCGAGCCATTCGAGGAATCAATTGAAATCGTCGGCGCCTCCCTCGAAGATGTCACGGCGCCGCAGATACTGATCGGAGTGACCGATGACACGGAGTTGCGCGGCCATTTTCTCTCCGAATTGCGCAAGAGGCTCGGCGCCGGCGTTGATTTGCTCGATTTCCGCTACGATCCGCAGCATATCAGTCTTCTCGAAGGCGCCATCGCGGCGGTTGGCGGGAATGGCGCCGAGGCCAACGGACGCCGCACCGCCGTCTCCGCCATCGGCCTCGAAGCGTTGCCGCCCGACAAACAGTCTGAAGCCGTCAAACTCCTCAACGCTCAACGCAACAGTCTGGGCTACGCGCGATTGGCCGTCGTGCTCTGGCTCAACCGCAAGCTCTACGCTGAAGTCGCCAACAAATCGTATGACTTCTATTCGTTGAGCAGCCACACGTTCTTTCTCGAGCCTCCGGCTGATTGGGACAGGCTGGCGAGCCTGCGCCGCAGCTACCTCAACGCTCTCGTGTCTCAGAACGAATACGTCAATATGCAGGGGTTGGCGCCGATGCGCGGCGGGCAATACGTGCAAATGCCAATGGATGAGATTTTCATTCCCCTGCGCGTTGAGCAGGAAGTGAACGAGCCAACGACCCATCCATTCTTCATCTCTTCGGAGGATGATGGGCCGATCCTTTTGGAGAGCGGTAAACCAATTCTCCTTGAGAATGATTTGGGGGAGACGCCTCGGGAACAGGTAGATGCGCGCGAACGTTACACAGCGCTCGCGCAACGCGCGGGACGACTTAATCGTGAGACCATCGCGCGCAGCGTCGAATTGCCTGATCTATTACGCGAGCGGCGCGCCGTTGTGCTCGGCGATCCGGGCGCTGGCAAGACGACATTGCTGCGCTATGTGGCTTATCAACAGGCCAAGTCTCTTTTGAACGGTGATCGGAGCGAGTCTAAACAGGCGGGGCAGGCTGGGATGCCCGCCCTCCCGGAGGAACTGGCCGGGCGCCTACCCGTTTATGTTCGCATCGGTATGTACGCGCAGTATCTGCAAAACAACCCCGACGCTGATATCGCCCAATTCGCGCCGCGCGGTTGTCAATTGTTGCAAATGCCATTGACCGACGAACTGCTGGAATATGAGATGGAACGCGGGCGCGCGCTGTTTCTGCTCGATGGGCTGGACGAGATTGTTGACACATCGCAGCGCCGCGAGGTCGCCAGCCGTGTCACTCAATTCGCAAGCAAATTCTCCGACTGCCCCGTCATCGTCACTTCGCGCATCGTCGGTTATCGCGAAGCCCAGTTGGATTCTCAGTTCAAGCAATTCACCATCAACCCCTTCGACCAGGAAGAGATCAACCGGTTCGTCGAAGGCTGGTACTGCGCGCTGGACGAACCGCAAAAGTCGAAGGAACTGATCGAAGCCATCGCAAGCTCCGATTCGGTCAAACGATTGGCGTCCAATCCGCTTTTGCTGACCGTCATTGCCTTGATTCACCGGCGCCAGGCGACCTTGCCGAAAGAGCGTGTCAAGCTCTATCAACTCGCCGCCGAAACGCTCGTTGATCAATGGATGCGCGAACGCCGCGTCGTCCCCGAAGCGTGGGACGCGCGGGAGACGATTCGAGATCTGCTGCCCGCCATCGCCTGGCGGATGCACCGCTCGACTTCCGGCGGCTTGATCGGCGAACAGGAACTGCACGAGCTGCTGGTAGAAACGATGCGTATCCTCCACCCGCGTTGGACCGAAACTGAAGCCCACGCGCGGTCGGCGCAATTTCGCCGCAACGTCGCTGAATTCAGCGGCATTTTTCTCGAACGCGGATTGGATCAGGAAGGGCGCGGGCTTTACGGCTTCCTGCATCTGACTTTCGAGGAGTATTTCGCAGCCGTCATGCTGTGCGATGTCTGGGAGCGCGAAGGCAATCAGGTGTTGAAACCGTTGATGCACGACCCGCGATGGAACGAGATCATAATGCTGGCGGCCGGGCGATTCGGCGAACACAGCCAGTTACAGGCGACTCAGTTTGTCCGCGCGATACGTGAATCTGATAACGGGTATGAAGACGCGCTGCACCGGGACCTTTTTTTAGCGACTCGATGTTTGGGCGACAGTGTGCGTGTGGATCGCGAGCTTCGGGTGGAGACCGTCAATCGGCTATGCAGTCTCTATTTCGATTCAAAATCGCCG
>JAJVID010000135.1 GCA_022072205.1 Acidobacteriota bacterium | reverse complement strand
TTGGCGACGGTCGCGTTCTGGTGCATGTTCTCGATGATGTTGCGCCAGCCGATGCCGGTGTTGTAGGCGCAGAAGCTGATTTCGCCTTCCTGCGTGCCGTACGGGATGATGCACATCTCGGTGCGGCGGAAGTCGTAGTTGAACAGATCCTGGAACCACATGCCCGCGATGAACAGGAAGTTCCACCGATCCTTGCGGCGCTTCATCACGTCTTCAATCGTGCGGCTCGGGTCTGATTTGCCGTAATCCTTGCCTGATAAGCCGAAGGTCTTGTCGAACTTTTGCAGCAGGTCGGCCAGCTTGAAGTGGGTCGGCGCGCCGAACGAGTTGTAGTTCTTCAGCAGCGCCAGCGCCATCATCGCCATCGAGAATTTCTTGCCGCGCGCCGCGTCCGTGATCTTGCGCATATCCTTGATCAAACCCGGAATGTTGATGAAATCCGGGATCGGCGCCATCTCTTTGGTTTCCTTGTCAATCATCACCGCCGTGCCGACGCCGCAGTTCGGGTGGCAGCCACAGCTCATCTGTCCCCATTCGCGGTCAGGGCCGTGAGCCATATCGGCGAAATCGGCGAAGGCGCTCATCAGCGAGATCGGGAACCAGTCTTTGTGCGGATCGGTGATGCCGACCTGTTTGCGCACGTCGTGAGCCATGTGCGAGAGCGTGTAACGCTGGCGCAGGCGGCGGTCGTCGGTGATGTCTTCGTCGCGTCCAGTGAACGACACGGGCTGGAACGAGATGAAGCCGATCTTCTTCGGATTGTCGAGCGCGAAGCGGATGACGGGGCCGACTTCGTCGTTGTTGACTGTGTTGACCAGCGTCGTCACCAGCACAATCTCGACGCCCGCTTCGTGCAGGTTGTCAATCGCCTTGAGTTTTACGTCGAAGAGGTTGCCAACCTGCCGGTGGCTGTTGGCGGCGTTGCCGATGCCGTCGAATTGCAGGTAGACGTAACGCAGTCCGGCTTCGGCGGCCTTGCGGCAGAATTCTTTCGACTTGGCGAATTCGATGCCGTTGGTCGCGGCCTGAACCGAGTTGTAGCCCACCTTGCGAGCGTATTTGACGGCGTCAATGAAGTACGGGGAGAGAGTTGGCTCGCCGCCCGAGAACTGCACGGACATCTGCCTGCGTGGTTTGACTTGAATTGCGTTGTCCAGAATCTCTTTGACATCATCCCAGCCCAACTCGTGAACGAAGCCGACCTGGTTGGCGTCCATGAAACACGGGTCGCACATCATGTTGCAGCGGTTCGTCAGGTCAACCGTCAGCACCGAGCCGCGGCCGTACTTGATCGTCGAGGAGGCGTGGTGGTGAACGTGCGCGTCGTTGTGCGCGTCAATGTCGCGTCCGGGATACATCGCTTCGATGTGCTCCAGGAACTTGGCGTCCATCGCCATCTGATCTTCGATGTGACCGTGAATGGGGCAATCCTTGACCATCCAGATTTCGTTGTTGCGTTCGATGATTGTCGCTTTGATCTCGCCGGGCTTTTCCTGAATCAGTTTCCAGGGGTCTTCGCCATCTTCGATGATACGCTTGCGCGCCTCTTTGACGCACTTGGGGCACAAGCTATCGGTGACGCGGGGCCAGCCCAGTGTCGGTTTGGTCTTCTGCCAGGATTTTTGCAAAGGCTTGTCAGACCATTTCGGGATGAACGATTCGTTCGGGTTGAACTGGTTGAAAAATTGAATGGCGTTGAAGGCGGTGTTGGCGGCCAAAGACAGTCCTTTTTCAACGTACTTGATGGGTCTATGCATAGTTTTCCTCAATATGTGTTTTTCTTTTCCTAACGTTTTCAATAACCGGTTTTGAATTTAAGTCCTCAGGCTCTCACTCCCACCCTATGTGCCCACACATATCTCCCGTCAACTTCGGTAAGCGTCTTTTCGCTACACTCAGTTGGCTGATCAGTCCACAACTTCTGGCTTTGATCAGGCTCTGAAGCGAGAGCTTTGAAAGTAATTAAAGGATTGAGTCTCTCTAAAGCACGTGGCAGGCCAAAGGTGACTTTTGATCCGGGAAAATTTTCGAGCCTGGCGCGTCATTTAGACCAGGGACGCTAAACTATTGGTTTACTTGAGTAAGCGGCTGAACCAGGCTTTTATTTCAAAGCATTTTTCCTCTACTTTGGCGCTCAATTCGCGTGTTCGCTGTCGAGGATGGGGTAATTCGGATGACTAAGAACTGGCTGAATTGCAGATTCGAGTCAGAAAGGGGTAGATAAGAAAAAATGTCGAAGATGTGGGGCAGAATGGCTCAGGGTAAGTTCGATCTATGTCAGGTACGCATCGAAATGACCGGAAAGACCACAATCATGCAAAACCTTTGGAACGTAGCTATAGCATCGGAGCGCGTCGCGCAAATGAGTTTGGAGTCTTGAAGCGCGCGTCACCAGGTTAGGAAATACCGGCTTGAACGCATTCATTTGATCATTGATAATGCCGTTCCCGACAGTCGCTCTCAATGGACTGCCCCAGACCTTACTTGCAGGAGAATGAATTTACCCATGCCGGTTTCGCCGCCATCGTTCAAATTTACCAGAATGCCTCTTCAAATGGTTGATATCCACTGCCACATACTGCCTGAGACCGACGACGGCGCAATCTCTTTGGAAGAATCGGTCGCAATGTGCCGCGCCGCCGCGTCAGACGGGATTAAAACCATCGTTGCGACGCCGCACATGTTCGATGGAGTTCACACCACTCCTGACAGAGAGACTATCAATCAAAAAATCGCAATGGTGATGCGCGCCTGTGATTCGTGCGTCAACCTAGTTCCGGGTGGGGAAGTCCGGTACAGTTACGAAATCTTTCAGGAGGCCAGCGATCCAAACGCGCGCATCAAGCTCAACGGCACTTCGTACATGCTGCTCGAGTTTCCCTTCCATTCAGTGCCGCCGAACATTGAAATGACAATCTTTCAGATTCTGAATTCCGGCATCACTCCCATCATCGCGCACCCTGAGCGGAACAAGAAAATTCAGGAGAAACCGGCGATACTGGTGAATCTGATCGAGCGCGGCTCGTTCGCGCAACTCGACGCGGGCAGTCTGACCGGAAGCTTCGGGCGCGAGGCTTACCACGTGTCGAAGCAGATTATTGAAGCCGGACTGGCTCATTTCATAGCGACCGACGCGCATCATCAGGACCGCCGCCGCCCGGTGCTATCGCAGGCTGCGGCGATTGCAGCCGATTGGGGCGGCGAGGAATACGCGCGCGCGATGGTCGAAAGTAATCCCGAAGCCCTGATCAACGACCGCGCGATTCCATTTCAACCGGACGCGGATGTTGACGCGCTGCTGGGACGCAAGAAGAACAAAAGTTGGTTTGCATTTTGGAAGTAACGAAAAATCAATCGGAGATAAGATTCACGTGAAGATCAAACATCGCTCCGCTGCCGCCCAAGCTGCCAGGCTCGCGGCGGTTTTATTTTTGCTTGCATACGCCGCAATTACGTTGCCCGCTGGCGCATCGGCACAGCCGCAATGGAAGAAGATGACGCTCAAAAATGGCATGGACGTGATCGTCATCGAAAACGCCGCGGTGCCGCTGGTCACCGTCGAAATCGCGGTCAAGAACGGCGCTTACACCGAACCGCCTGAGTACAACGGCCTGTCGCACCTTTACGAGCACATGTTTTTCAAATCGAACGAACGCTCGAAGGCTGAAGGCTATCACGACCGCGCCAGTGAACTGGGGATGCTCAGCAACGCGCAGACCCAGTACGAAGTCGTCAACTACTACACGACTACAATCAAGACAGGGCTGCGCGAAGCGATGACGCTGATGAACGACGCGATCCGCTATCCGCTCTTCGACAAACAGGAACTGGATCAGGAGATTGTGGTTGTGCTGGACGAATTGAACCAGCATCGCTCCAACCCGTTCTACTATCTGTTTGACGCTACCGACAAAGCTCTCTGGTACAAATACCCGTCGCGCAAACGTCCGGGCGGCGATCCGGAAACGGTGTCCAAAGCTACGCCTGAAATGATGCGCGTGATCCAGAAGAAATTTTATATTCCGAACAACTCGGCGCTGGTCGTCGCGGGCGACGTGACGGCTCAGGAAGTCTTCAAACTGGCCGAGAGTATTTTCGGCGACTGGCCGCGTGGCGAAGACCCGTTCATCAAAGACCCGGTCCCGCGCCATCCGCCGCTCGAAAAAGATCAGGCGATCATCGTCAATCAGCCGGTCAACGCGGCGACGATTCAGATTTCGTATCAAGGCCCTTCGACCGACCTGGATGCCCCTGCGACTTACGCCGCTGATGTTTTCTCGTTCATCCTGCGCCAGCCCGATTCCCGCTTTTCGCGCGCGCTGGTTGACTCGGGACTGACGACCGGCGCGGCCCTGGGATACTTGACGCAGAAGAACGTCGGCCCGATTCAATTCACCGCGCAGACGACGCCGGATAAATTGAAAAGCGCGCTCAAAGCCATCAACGCCGAACTGGCCAAGTTCGACACGCCCGATTATTTCACTGATCAGGAGTTGGAATACGCCAAGACGCTGCTGGACGTGAGTGAGGTTTTCGACCGCGAGAAACCGTCGCAATACGCGCACACGGTCAGTTTCTGGTGGGCAAGCTCCGGGCTTGATTATTACGCCAACTACGTTGAAAACCTCCGCAAGGTCACGCGTGAAGACATCAAGCGGTACGTGCGCAAATACATGAAGAACAAACCGCGCATCGCCGCCGTGCTGATTTCGGAGGCCGACCAGAAACGGATTGGGCTGGCGGAGAAAGACCTGCTGATGCGCGACGACCCGGTCGGCGCGGCTTCCAGCGAGAAACCGGAGACGCCCGCGACGCCCGTCAAAGGCGCCAGCGCGCCGAAAGCCAGCAACAAGAAGATTCCAACCGCAACGGGAAAGAAGAAACCTTAGGCAGCAGAGATGAAAACAAACCATTACAACCAACAACTGAAATCAACCTGGCAACGGACGCTCGGCGCGGTCGTCTTCACGGTTCTCTTTACATTCACTGCATTCGCTCAAGCCGCGCAACCTGCGCACGCTACCGATTCGACGACGGATTTCGTCACGGCGAACGGCTTGAAAACGATCTACCGCCGAGTCACGGGAAACGAGGTCGTGGCTGTCCAGGTCTACTTTCGCGGCGGCACGCGCAACATCAGCGCAAAGAACGCGGGCATCGAATCGGTGTTATTTGAAGCCGCCCAGCAGGGCACGAAGAATTTCAGCAAGGGCGAGATCAACCGCGAACTGGCGCGAATGGGCACGGTCGTTGAGGCGGCCAGCGGTTACGATTACAGCGTGATCGCGATGAAATGCGTGCGGCAGAATTTCGACCGCTCCTGGCAGTTGTTCGCCGACATGATCCTCAACCCGGCCTTCGACGAAAAAGAAGTCGCGCTGGTCAAGGATCAGGTCATCAACGCGCTGCGCCAGCAGGACGACAGCCCGGAAACTTCCGTCGCGCTGCTCAGCAACAAACTGCTCTACGCCTCGCACCCATACATCAATTCGCCCGACGGCACGGTCGAATCGGTCGGCTCGCTGACCGTCGCCGACCTTAAGGCGCATCACGGGAAACTGCTCCAGACTTCGCGGATGCTGGTGGCTGTTGTCGGCAATGTCGCGCTTGACGAAGTCAAAAACAAAGTCGAAGCCAGCTTCGGCAAACTCCCGCGCGGCGATTACAAACCTGAAGCGCCGCCGAACTTCACGAAAGCTTCGACCACAGATTTCCAGGTCGTCGAACGTCCGGTCGCCACGAATTACATTCGCGGCACGTTCGCCGCGCCGCCGCTCGACAGCCCCGATTACGCCGCGTTCTCAATCGCGGTGAACATCCTGCAACAACTCTTCTTCCAGGAAGTGCGCGTCAAACGCAACCTGACTTACGGCGCCGACGCGACCTTGCTCTCGAACGGAGCCAATTCGGCCTACATCTCGGTCACAACACAGAAGCCGAACGAAGCTCTGCGAGTGATGTTCGACCAGATTGATTTCATGCAGCGCCAGGTCATCCGCGACGAAGGACTGAAAGCTATCATCAGCGGCTTCCTGACCAACTATTACACCAAGCTCGAAACCAACGACGCGCAGGCGGCCAAGCTGGCCGAATACGAACTGCTCGGCGGAGGCTGGCGACGCCAGTTGACCTGGATTGACGAGGTCAACAAAGTCAACGCCGAAGACGTCAATCGCGTCAGCAAAAAGTACCTGAAGAATTTTCACTTCGCGGCCATCGGCGACGCGCGCAATTTCAATCGCGATCTGTTTATGAGCAGGTGAAGGTTGACCTGAGATGGTCTCAACCAGACGCCAATTCAGCAGCAAACAAAGAAGGCGCAGGACGAGAGTATGATCTCTACGTCCCGCGCCTTTTTCAATGAGCTGATTGCCTGAACGACAGTTTAGAAGTTCAGCTTCAGCGCGAACTGCAAGATGCGCGGATCGAACGTGGATGTCAGCCGTCCGAAGCTCGTGCTGTTGATGTCGTTGTTCTCGGCGCTCACGAAGAAGTTGGTGTGATTGAAGGCGTTGAACGCCTCAGCGCGGAATTCCAGATTCCACGATTCCCTGATCCTCGTGCGCTTGATCAAACTCAGATCAACGTTCCAGTAGCCGGGGCCGCTGACCGGCGTCAATTGCAAAGTTCCGTACTGGCCTGCGGACGGATTTTGCAACATCTGCGTGTTGGCGCGACCGTCAGCGCCGATCAGGCTCGGATTGACGAAGAGCGGGCGGCCCGTTGCCGAGTCGAAGAACAATCCGGTCAACTCCTGCAATTGCTCGCGGCTGAGCGAGGTGATGACGGTGTTTCTGGCCGAACGGCCCTGCCGGTTGACCGTGCCTCGATTCGATGTGAATGAAATCGGTCGTCCGGTGCGCGCCTCGAAGATGGCGTTGATCTGCCATCCGCCCAGCGCGCGAGACGCGACGCCGCTGCTGAGCCAGCGTTTGTCGGGGCCGAAAGGCAGTTCGTAAATTCCGTTCGCCTTGAAGATGTGCGTGATGTCGTTGGCGATGCGTTTCTTTTCCAGCGCAACGCCTTTGTCCAGATCGAGCAGCGCGGAGAAATTGGAGTCGCTGCCGTCGAAGTCGGTGAAGCCTTTGCTCCACGTGTAATTCGCTTGCAGGTAGACGCCGTGCTTCAACCGGCGGCGGATTTCGGCCTGCAGCGCGTTGTAGTTCGAGAACGAGCCATTGCCGATGATATCCACATTGCCCGCTGCGGAGTTGGCGCGCAGGAAGAACGCGGGCGACAACACCGCGCCGTTCGTGCCCGGCGTCAGGTAGATGGAGCGCGAAGCGGTGTAGGTGTTGACCAGTTCGCCGACCTGTCCCTGGCGGATCAAGTTGACGATGGTGGCGTTGAGCGTCGCGCCGGTCGCCGTCGTGTAAAAACCTCTGCGCCCGACTTGCGGGAAGATCGTCAACCGCTGGCTGCCGGGAACGGCCTGGTTGAAATCGGGGCTGATCACCACGCGCTGATTGGCTGGAACGCCGGCGGCTGCCTGGCGCGCGTTCTCGGCTTCGGATGCGGACAGGTTGCCCTGCGCGCGTTTGAAGTCGTCGAGGAATCCGTTGCCGAAGATGACCACCTGATTGATGTCAATGCCGCGCGTCAGCTTGACGCCGTGATTGCCGACGTAACGAAGTTCGAGCACGGTGTCGGGCAAAATCTCACGCTCAATGCCGAGATTCCATTGCTGGACGTAGGGCGTGCGCAGGTTCGGATCAATCGAGAAGACGGTCGGACTCTGATTGATCGTTTGCTGGTCTTTCAACGTGCGCGGGACTTTGAATTGCGGCGTGTTGACCGCAGGCAGAGAGCCGCTGACCGTCGCGTTGATGCTCGGAACGGTCACAACCGAAGTCAGGCCGTCGTTGCCGTCAATCGCCGCGTTCTCAGCCGTCTGAATGAGACTGTCAATCACGTATGAAATCGAATAGCCGCCGCGAATCGCGGTCTTGCCATTCCTGAACGGATCCCACGAGAAACTGAAGTTGGGCGCGAAGTTGTTTCTGTCCGGATTGTAGAAGGGACGCGTGCCCTTGCCTCCGCCGGCCTGCTCCAACACCAGGTTCGGATCGTACAGAGCCTCAATCCCACCGCGCGGCAAGAGTCCAAGCCCGTTTACCTCGCGCGCCGGCGAATAATAGTCATAGCGCAGCCCGACGTTGAACGTCAGGTTCTGTCGCAACCGCCACGTGTCGCCGCCGTAAAATCCCAGCGCGTGATAACGCAGGTCGCGGCGTTGCGGCGCGCCAGCGACGTAACCGGAGTTCGCGTCGGTGACGTTGAACGTCTGCGTCGCGGTGGTCAACGCGCCGGTCAAAAGCGCCAGCAGGTTCGACGCGCTGGTGAAATCGTTGGCCGCGATGCCGCCGGGGAATTGCGCGGCGCTGCCGGAATTCAGCGGATTGATGTTGCCCGATCCGAAGCCGATGGTGTAGGCGGGAAGAATACCGCTGAAGCTGAACGGCGTGATCTGGACGTGGCGCAAATTGCCGCCGAATCGCACGAAGTGACTTCCGCGCGCCCACGATGCGTTGTCGCTCAATTCGGTGATGTTTCCATCGCGTCCGCTGTTTTGAGTGTTACGCGTCGGGTTGGTGACGGTCGAGCCGATGGATGGGAAGGTGATCAAGTAACCTTCGGGAAATTCGCGGGTGTTGATGAAGCGCGATTTCTGGCGGTACGTGCCGCCGCGCACTTCATTGTTGATGGATGGGCTGATCGTCCAGTTCCAGGCGAACGACCATCGCTGGCGGCGTGGGAACTGCCCGGCGCCAGGCAGTCCGGGAAACGGCTCGCCGATGTCGTTGCCGGTGTCGTTCGGAATGTTGATCGCGTTGTTGCTGTAGATGCCCTCGAAGCGGTGGCGCTCCGAATGATTGTAATCAACGCGGAAGCCCCACAACCGCTCGGCGCTGCCCGAAGGCGTGTTGAAGCGGAACGCGCCTGTGTTGATGCGGTCGCCGGCGGCGGCTGTCGGGTCATTGGGCGCCGGCGTTTGCGCAAGCAGGTTCTGGATGCGCGGATCAATCTGCCGCCCGGTCAGGCTGAGCAGGTTGATGGTTTGCAGTTGGCCGTTGTCGCTGCGGCGATAGGTGTAATTACCCTGTCGCGCCGCCGGGTAAAGTGTCGTCCGCGTGAAGCCGCTCGTCTCGGCCTCGCGCGTCTCTTCGTCGTAGGCGTAGAAGAAAAGTTTGCTGGTGTCGAAGCCGAGCGGGCCGAAAATTTTCTTCGGCAGTTTGACAGGGCCGCCGACGCCGAAGCCGAACTGGTTCTGGATCAGCTTCTCTTTGTCGAGACCGGCGGCGTTGTTGAAAAATGAATTGGCGTCTATCGCGTCGTTGCGATGGAACTCGAAGAGCTGGCCGTGAAAATCGGTTGAGCCGCGCGGCGTGACGAGCTTGACCTGCGCCGCGCCTGTGCCGTCGGCGGCTCCGGCGTTTTGCGTTGTGATAGTGAATTCGGCGACGCCAACAACGCTTGGGCCGGCTTGAGCGAAGAGGCCGCTGTTGCTCGCGCCGCGCAGGTAATTTTCCTGAATGTTGATGCCATCCCAGGTGATGTTGTTGAACGAACCGCGCATGCCGTTGATCGTGGCGCTGCGCGTGGTGCTGTTGGTCGCCACGCCCGCTTGCAGCGTGGCCAGTTGCACCGGATTGCGTCCGTTGAGCGGCAGGTCGTTGATCTGTTTTTGAAAGACCGTGACGTTCAACTCGGCGTTTTCGGTGTTGACCAGTGATTGCGATTCGCTCGCGGTGGTGGTGATCACTTCGGCGATCTGGCCGGCCTCCAGCGCTATGTTGACCGTCGCCGGCGCGCCGACGTCCACTTTCACTTCGCGGACTTCGGTTTTCTTGAAACCGCTCGCTTCCGCAGCCACTGTGTAGTAGCCGGAGCGAACATCATTGAAAAGATAGAAGCCTTCGCCGTTGGCTGTCGTGTTGACAGAGAGTTTTGTCGCCGCATCGGTCAAGGTCACTTTAGCGCCAGGGATGACAGCGCCAGCAGTGTCTTTGACCACGCCTGTCACCGTCGTGTTGACGGTTTGGGCAGAAGCGTCAAAGGTAAAGAAAAGGCATAGAGCGCCCGCGCCAACAAACCACGCGAGCAATCGCTTGTTGATGAACAATCGCATCGTCGTTTACTCCTTCCGGGAAATGTGAATGCAGATGTGTGATAGAGACTCGAACCGCTCATCTCTTTTGATAGCGTCAACCAATCGGTTGTAACGACCGTCGAAAGGTTCAAAACAAGGTGCAGCTTGTTTGCGCCAATTTGACAGGCGTTACGCGTGTTACCAGCGCAAGTTATATGCCGCGTGACAGGCTGGACTTTAAGTGAGCGGCGCTGCGTCATTTAACGATGCGCTCCCATCGGCGCTGATGTTGAGTTATTCCGAAAAACAATCGAGGCTGCGAATTTATGGATATTGAGCTGCGAGGCGAGCGGAAACGACGTGATAATTGATGAACTCCGCCCGAAATAGAAGAGAGAAAGAAGAAGCCTCAAGCGAAGGCAGGCTCGCTTGAGGCTTGATTGAAATTAAGATGGATCGTTTGGGCCAATCCGTCATGCGGTTGCTTACTCACGATAGCCCGCTTGCGCTGTTAATCCGTCGCGTTCTGTTCATCCACCAGCACAACAGAAACAGACTGGCCGCGAACGGGATCAGGGCGGGAGGGAAAACGAGTACTCTCCAATTGACGGCGGCGGCGATCAAGGTGGCGGCGAGTGTCACAACCGCGCCTATGAATTCCCATTTCCAGGCGACGCCAAGTCCGGCGAGCGAAATGACCAAAGTCACCAGGATGATGTAGTCGCCTGTCGCTAGCGGGCGAGAGGAGCGCGCCGCATCGCCAACGAGGGATGCGACCAGAAAAAAGCCCCAGAACAACATGATCAGGCCGCTCAGGATGCGAGCGCTCCACCGAACCCCAGTGATGATGGGAGCCGCCGCCGGATTCGCAAAGTTATTCATGTCAGTCTCCTTTATGAGATCAAGAATCAAAACTTCCTTTGTTTCGTGTTTCCAGATCGCGTCTTTTGTCTGACGCTTGGAACGTGAAATGAATACCATGCTAAATGAAGCGCAATGGCGTTGGCTGTGACACTTTGTAAATTGTCACAGAGCGAACAGGTTGGGGGGATTTGCCCGCCGAGGCCATCGGACCAGAGTTTGATCTCTACTTCCCGCGCCTTTTCAATGCGATCACTTGATATTGATCCTGACTGTGTTGGCCATTTTGGCGTCAACCGTCAGCGTGACATCAACCTCGCCACGCCCGGCCAGGCTGCGCGGCAAACCGACATTGATTTGATCGAGTCCAGCGAAGTCATTTTGAGCGCCTGCGAATAAAACCTGCGCGTCTGTCCCGCCGATGCTCGCGCTGGCCGCCGACAACGAACTGCGATAACGCAGCCCCGTGCCGAACAGGACCAGAAC
>JAJVID010000024.1 GCA_022072205.1 Acidobacteriota bacterium | reverse complement strand
ACCATCAGGTTGCCGTCAATCTCAAGTCCTACTTTGTTCGTCGTGCGGTTGTAGATACCGAACAATCCGGCGACGCCTCTGACACCGCTCTCGACTGTCCAGATATATCGCGAAGGGCCGATCGTGTTCCCTAAAGAAAGCACCGCGCGATCGTTCTGGCTGTTGATTGACGCTTCAACAGGCCCCGCGCCCTCGATCTGCAACCTGGTCGCCGGGTTCGACGTGCCGATGCCGACATTGCCGGTGTTCGGTTGAATGACCATCGCCGCATTGGCAGCGCCGAACCCGGAAGGTTTGAAGACGAGATTGCCACCTGCATTTTGGATGTACGCCTTGGCGCCGGCCGCCGTGCTGAAGGTGATAAAGGGATTGAGTCCGTGAATGTGCAACTCGCTTTCCGGGTTAGGAGTCTCAATGCCAATGACGCCTTTGACAATCAGATTGTTCTTTCCCGGCTGGGCGAAATTGTAATCGTCGGCCACCAGAACGCCGCCGGCCTTGAGTCCCGAAGCGCTGCGCGTGGTGGGAGAGTTGATCAGCTCAAGAAACCGGTTTTGCTCTCCGCCGCTGGCCGCCGTGAAAAGCACAACGGGGATGCCGGGGCCGGGATCGAGCGCGAGGCGGCCTCTGACATCCAGCGTGGTCACGGGACTCGTCGTCCCAATGCCGATGGCGCCATTCTGTTCGGTGATCACCGAATCTCCGACCTCTGTCGCCGAAGTGAATTTAGCGATCTTTCCAATCGTGCCCGCCGCAGCGGCCGTTGTGGAAGTTTTGTTTTGAGCCTCCGTTTCGACTTCGCGCTCGCCTTGCTGCCCGGCCTGCCGCCTGTCGCCCGAAGCGGTTCCGGCTATGGTCGTGTTTCCATCGCGCGCCACCGTTAGATCAACTCCGACGCCGCCGTCGCTCTGGCTTGTGACCCAGATGCGGTCTGAGCCGTCGCGATCTTTGGCGCGATCAACGATGAAATGGCCGCGCTGCACGCGAGTTTCAGCCGCGCCTACCATTTTGATCGAGAGCGCGTAGGCGTACATCCCGCTCTTGATCGCTTCGCCGCTGGCGTTTTGAAACGGCCAGTTGAGTTCGCCCGCAGCGACCGGGCCGCTGTCAAAAACCATTTCGCCCGATTGATTGAAAACCTGAAGCCGCATCTCCTCGACGGCTTTCAGCGCAGTGAAAAGCGCCTGCCGCGACTGGATGATGATCCGAACGTCCTGAGCGGATGTTTGAGCGGCCTGGTTATCGGAAGCCGGATTCTGCGCCCGCGCCGCAAAAGCGGTGAGCAGGGCGATGAGCAGCGCGACGGTGAAACGTTTGCTGATAGACATTGGTATTCCTCCTTGTCGTCAGCTTGCCCCAACGCCAATGCGGGTGGGATAGCATATTTATGTGTTTTTTTGCGGATGCGCGGCGCATGCCTGGCTTGTTTGAGCGGCTAAAAGATAAGCCGATTGCGGAGGGCTTTGCTGACGGCTTCGGATTTGGAATGGACGTGGAGCTTGTCGTAGATGCCGCGAATGTGGTCGCGCACGGTGTTGAGGCTGATGTTGAGTTCGCTGGCGGCGCGCCCGTAGCTGTAACCCTGCGCCAGCAGTTTGAGCAGGCGCAATTCCTGCGGCGTGAGTTGATCGTCGAACTTCTCCGGCGGGCCGGTTTGTTGAAAGAGCTTGACCACTTTGCGGGCGATTTCGGGCGACATCGGCGAGCCGCCCTCGTGAGCTTCGCGGATCGCTTCGAGCAGCCTGGTTGGCGGCGTCTCCTTCAACAGATAGCCGCAGGCGCCGTTGCAGATTGATTCGAAGACTTTCTCCTGCTCGGCCAGCACGGTGAGCATAACGATCTCAAGAAGCGGGTATTTTTCCTGCAATACCTTGACGCCTTCGGAACCAGACATTCCTGGCAGTTGAATATCCAATAGCATTACATCCGGGACGTTGTCGCCTATTGACCGCAACGCGTCTTCGACCGAGCGAAACGCGCCGACACAGGCGTAGCCGGGCGTGCCGTTGATGAGCATCCCCAGGCCATCGCGCAGGGCGCGGTCGTCTTCGATGATGGCCACGCGGATGGGCTGATTCGGTTGTTGGTCAATGTTTGTTGTAGCCATATCCGCTTACTCGTGGGTTTGGCCCCACCATCCTGGCTATAGCCGATTTACCAACGGCTCGCAACAGCATAGCTATGCTACCTTTTTTTGAGCGGGATCATCAGCTTGATGCGCACTCCTTCGCCCGGCGCTGAATCAATCCAGACCTGGCCGCCGACCTGCGAGGCGCGTTGACGCATATTCTCAAGGCCGTGCCCGTTCGCGGAAAACGTCATGTCTTCCGCCTCTCCTGTTCCGTTTTGCGCGAGGATGCCTTGCCCGTCATCGCGAATCTCGCCCCAAAGCTGCTGTCGGGCGAGCGTGAGGCTCATGGAAACAGATTTACAGGCGGCGTGCCGCGCGATGTTGTTGATGGCTTCTTTGAAAATCAGGAAGAGATGGCGGCGTCGTTCAGGGTCGAGCTTGATCCGCTCCAATTCCGGCGAGACTTTGAAATCCCAATTGACGCCTTTGGCTTCGAGCACGTCGGAGGCGAATTGCCGCACGCGTGAGATGACCGCGTTCAGATCGTCGCGTCGCGGATCAATCGCCCAGACGATCTCGCGCATGGCTTCGACCAGGCCGCGCGCCGAATCGGCGATCTCCGTGAGCATCGGGACGGACTGCTCGGCCTTCCCGCTCACCTGCTGTTTGACGACTTCGCTCAGAATGGCGACGCGCGAAAGGCCCGCGCCGATGTCGTCGTGCAAATCGGTGGCGATGCGCGTGCGCACCCGTTCGAGTTCGATCAGCCGCGCCACCCGGTAGCGATAAAGCGCGGCGACAGCCAGCCCCAGCAGCGCCGTAGCCAGCGCGATAAACCACCAGCGGCGCCAGATGGGACGCAGGATGGTGAACGTCACCGCGGCGGGGTTGGAACTGACTATCCCGTCAGAGTTCATCGCCCGCGCGAGGAAGCGGTAGCGGCCCGGCGCGAGGTTCGCGTAATTGACGCTCCGCTCGACGGAAAGCGCGCTCCAATCGGCGTCCGAGCCTTCCAGCCTGTACTGGTAGCGCAGCGCCTCGCCGGGCGCAAACCCCAGCGCCACGAAATCAATTTGCAGTTGGTTCCGGTCGCTCTCAAGTTCGGCGAGCGCAATGTCGGTTTCGCCTAGCGCCGAGACCGCTTGCTGTTCGCCCGCGACACGCAGACCCGTGATCAGAATCGGCGGCGGCGGCGCGGTTTCAATCGGCGCGGGCGCGAAGCGCGACAAACCGCGATGTGTGCCGAACCAGAGCGCGCCCGTCCGGTCGCGGAAGGCGGCGATGATGGCGCCGGGCGCCAGGCCGTCGGCAGTCGTGAAGTGTTTGATGCGGCCCGTCTCGGGGTTGAGCTGATCGAGACCGCGCCCCGTCGCGACGTAGATGCGGCCGTAGAGGTCTTCGGTAATAACTTCAGCGCTGTTGGCGGAAAGCCCCTGCGCGGTTGTGTAGTTTCTGAAAGCAGGCCGCTCCGCCGCAGGGTCGTCAACGCGAATCAGCCCGCTCCGCGCCGAGGCGAGCCAGAGCCGTCCCGCGCGGTCGGAATGAATGTTCACAATCATGCCCGGCGGCAGCCCCTCGCTCGCAGTGAAGAAAGTGAAACGCCCGTCGCGGTAGCGCGCCACGCCGGTATTGAAACCGATCCAGACGTCGCCGGCGCGGTCTTCACCGAAAGAGCGCGCATCATTGTCATTGGCTGAAGGCAGTCCAGGCGCGTTCGTCAGGTTGCGCAGAGCCTGGCTGGCGCGCTCCCAACGGGCGAGGCCGAAGCCTGAGACCCAGACAGCGCCTGCGGAATCGGCGAAAACCCGGCCCACTTGTTGATTTGGCAGCCCATCCCGCGTGGTGTAAATGGCGAGTGGTCGCGCCGTCTTGATGCGCGCGAAGCTGTCCGACGCGGGGAAGCGGTAGAGTCCCGCGCCGCTGCCGACCCACCACTCGCCGTCGCGCGTTCGTACGGCGGCTTGATCCGGGACCCAACCGAATTCAAATGGAATGGCCGGCGTGAACCAGTCGAATCGCTGGCCGTCGAAACGCCCGAAACGTGAAAAGAACGTATCGGCGCCCGCGCGCCACAAGTCCAGCTTCGCGCCGTCGAAATCGCTCCCGCGCTGGTCGCCAAGAACTACGCCCCTGAAACAGATTCCTCCCGCCGCGTCTTCGAAGATCGCGTTGACCGCTAACAGACCTTCCTGCGCGCCGTAGGTCGTGAAGCCGTTGCGCGTCAGCTTCATGGCGCCAGCGGCGAGCGTGCCCAGCCAGAGATTACCGCCCGTGTCTTCCGCAAGCGCGGTGACCTCCTGAAAGCTCAGGCCGTTCCTGCGTGTGTAGGCGCGAAAGTGGCGGCCTTGCCCGTCGCCGTTGGGGAAAAATTCGACAAGCCCTTTGTTAGTCGCCATCCAGAACCCGCGGTCTGAGGTCTCGTAAAGCTGAAAGACCCAGTCGGTCGTCAAGCCGTTCTGCTGATTGTAGGCTTCGGCGACGACCGGCGGCGCGTGGCGACCATCCGCCGCGAAGCGAAAGAAACCGCCGAGCCTCGTCGCCGCCCACAGCCGTCCCTGGCGATCTTCGAGCAGATCATGGATGTTGTTGTCCGGCAGACCGTCGCGCTTTGTGTAATGCTCTGTGCGGCCATCAGGCCATCGGCGAAACAGGCCATTGAACGAGGCGATCCACAAAGAGCCGTAGCGGTCTTCCAACAAGTCCAGAATGTGAACCTGCTTCGGATTTTCGCCCGCGCCCACAATATCAAGGGGGTGAAGCTCGAAACTTCCGCCGCGCCGGTCGAGACGATAAAGGCGCTTCATCGTTCCGATCCGGATCGAACCGTCGCGGCATTCAAGTAGCGATGTGGCGGCTCTGGCATAGCGGTCTTCGTCTGCGGGGGCGACCACCGTAAACATCGGCGCCGGTAGAGCCGCTTCGTTCGCGTAGACGACGCGAGGAGCCGGCGCGCCCTGCGGGTTGAAGCGGACCAGGCCGCCATAAGTCGCCACCCATAACTCGCCCGCGCGCGTCTCCAGGAAATCAGAGACGTTGCGGTGCGGCAGCCCCTGCTCCACGCCGTAATTGGTGAACGTGTAGCCGTCGAAGCGCGACAAGCCTTCCTCAGTGCAAAACCAGAGGAAGCCGCGCGAATCTTTGACGATGCGGTTGACGCTGTTGTGCGCCAGCCCGTCGGAGGTGGTGTAGCTCTTGAGCGGCAGTTGCTGCGCGGCGACGAAATTGGCGCCTCCCACGATCCAGAAAACCAGCGTGGCGAGATGGCGGCGCGGAGTCCTGATTGACAGCGCGAGCATAGCGACCTCCGGGGTAACGGCGGCGCAGCCTTCCAGGTGGTGAGGAAAGAAACGAATTTTTGTGATGCGCCTGCAACGGGCTGACGGCGGGCTTCAACGATTCTTGCCGAGCCTGAAAAACCTCTTGACCTCGGCTTCGCTCAGGAATCGGAACTCGCCCGGCTTCAGTCTTTCGTTTTTCAGAAATCCAATCGCCACGCGGCGCAGCTTGATCACCGAATGGCCGATGTGGTCGAACATTTTTCTGATCTGCTGATTGCGGCCTTCGTGAAGCGTGATCCGATACCAGGCGTTCGTCTCGCTCTCTTCGATCAGGCGGATCACAGCCGGAGCGGTTCGTTTGCCGTCAATCGTCACGCCGCGTTCGAGCATCGCTATCTGATACTCGCTCGGCTTTCCTTTCACTTTGACCTCGTAAACTTTGGGCGCCTGCTTCGCGCCCGTGATCAGGTTCGTGAAATCGCCGTCGTTGGTGAGCAGCAACAATCCTTCGGTGTTGAAATCCAAACGCCCTACCGGATGAACTTTGTCGCGGTACGGCCCGACCAGATCAACCACCAACGGACGGTTCTTCGGATCGGATCGGCTGGTCAACACGCCCAGCGGTTTGTTGAGCAGGATGTATATCTTCTCCTGATGTTTGAGTTTCGCGTTGATCAACCGCCCGCGCACTTTGATGTGATCGCGTTCGGGATCGGCCTTCACGCCGAGTTCCTTGACGACCTTGCCGTTGACCGCGACTTCGCCCGCGACAATCATCTCCTCGGCCTTGCGCCGCGAAGCGATTCCCGCCGCCGCAATGATTTTTTGCAATCGTTCTTCCGCCATTCTTCATCCTCATTGATCAGCAGTGTGGAAACGATCCCGGCATCAGGTCAGAGGCGCTTTACTCCCGGCTGGCCATTCTCCACGACGAACGAAGCGCGCGTGCTGATCTCGGCGTCAGGCCGCGTGACGGCGGCGACGACTCGATAATCCGTTTGCCACCGTTCGGGCGTCAGCGTCGCGCGCACGTAGCCGCGCTGGGCGTTGAAGAATTTGACGTGCGGGTTTTCGGCCAGCCGCTGCGCCGTGCTCGACTGCGTGTCCGCGCCGTCGCCGCCCGATGAGATCGAAGTCCCGACGAATTCGGCTCCGACCACCGGCGAATTTTCTTTGTCGAAATCCGCTTTGAGATCGGCGGCCCAGTTGGTGTGGATGTCGCCGGTGATCACTACGGGATTTGACGGGCGGCGGCGAGCCAGAAAACTTAGCAGCCGGTTGCGCTCCTCGATGTAGCCGCTCCATTTGTCCATGCTGTATTCGCGCTCAGGTCCCGATTTCACGTCTACCGGCGCGACCATCACCTGTTGAGCGATGACGTTCCAACGCGCCCGCGATTGATCGAGTCCCTGCGTTAGCCAACGCTCCTGCCTGCCACCAATTATCGCCGCTTTCGGATCAAGCGCCTGGGGGCAGAGCGGCTTCACTCCGTCGCCGCAGGGCTGGTCGCTGCGATATTGGCGGGTGTCGAGCACGTTCATTTCCATCAGGTTGCCGAAGCGAAACCGGCGGTAGATTTCGACCGAGCGTCCGCGGCGGAACGTGGAGGGACGCAGCGGCATGTGTTCGTAATAAGCCTGATAAGCCTGCGCGCGGCGGGCGAGGAATTTCTCGCGCGGCTCGTTGTCCTGATCAACGTCTCCGGCGTAATTGTTTTCGACTTCGTGATCGTCCCAGGTCACAATCCAGGGGAAGGCCGCGTGCGTCCGCTGCAAAAGCGCGTCGCTTTTGTAGAGCGCATAGCGGTTGCGATATTCGGCGAGCGTCTTCGGCTCCGGGCCGTTGTGCGTCCGGGGCCGCCCCTGAATCGCCGAGCCTTCGTAAATGTAATCGCCGAGGAAGACCACCAGATCGAGGTCTTCTTCGAGCATGTGTTTGTAGGCCGTGTAGAAGCCCGTTTCGTAATGCTGGCAGGAGGCGAACGCGAAGGCGAAACGATCAATCCGCGCGTTCGAGGCCGGGGCCGTGCGCGTGCGTCCGATGGGGCTTGCGGCGCCGCCGGAGGTGAAGCGATACCAGTACCATCGCGCAGGCTGCAACCCGAAGACCTCGACGTGGACTGAATGACCAAGCTCAGGCCGGGCCGTCGTTGCGCCGCTTGCGACGATGTTGCGCATCCGGTCGTCGCTGGCGATTTCCCAGCGCAGCTTCACGGGTTGTCGCGGCGCCCCGCCGCCATTGAGCGGATCGGGCGCGAGCCGCGTCCACAAGACGACGCTCTCAGGCCAGGGGTCGCCCGAAGCGACGCCGAGGCTGAACGGGTCTGCTGTAAACTTCACTGTCCGGCTTTGCTCGAAGGCTGAAACCGGATCAAGCATCGCCAAACCAGCCAGCGCGCCCGCGCCGAACAGAAATCTTCTTCTTTGCAGCGACAGATCGGAATCATCAAGGCTTATCATTCATTCGCTCCCGCGCGTTCAACCGCGCCTGTTTTCGGTCAAAAACGACATGGCTTCGATACGAGTGCGTTCGTCTTTGCGGAACACTCCGCGCACGGCCGAAGTGATGGTCGTCGCGCCGGCCTTCTTCACGCCGCGCATTGTCATGCACATGTGAACCGCTTCGATCACGACCATCACGCCTTTCGGCTGCAAATCGCCGTGATAAAGCAACTCGGCGATCTGAGTTGTAAGACGCTCCTGCACCTGCGGGCGGCGCGAATAGATGTCAGCGATGCGCGCCAGTTTTGACAAACCGACGATGCGTCCTTCTTTCGGAATGTAGGCGATGTGCGCAACGCCGGTGAAGGGAACCAGGTGGTGTTCGCAGATCGAAGTGATGGCGATGTCTTTGACCATCACGATTTCGTCGTGCGCTTCAGCCGGAATCACTTTGATTTCGGCGGTCGGGTCTTCGTACAGGCCGCCGCAAATTTCTTCGTACATCTCGGCTACGCGGCGAGGCGTTTCGACGATGCCGGGGCGCGCTGTGTCTTCGCCGATTCCTTCCAGGATCAGCCGCACGCCGGCTTCGATTTTCTCCAAATCCATTTTGTGATTTGCGCTCATCTGGCTTTCCGCCCTCTATTTTTGATGATCGGGAGTAGCGCGCATTATCGGCGGAGGATCGGCGATTTGTGAAGGGGGCGATGTCATGATGCGTTCGCGTCGCTGGGAAGGAACTTTACACTCCCGCCGGAAACGCAGTAAGGTTGGCAGGCCGCAAGCAGCGAATTTATCGGCTGCGGCTAATTCAATCGAAAAGGAAATAGTGATTTCAATGCAAGTTTCTCCCTTCGCGCGGATCGAGATGGCCCCGCCCGACCCGATCATCGGACTGACCGAAGCCTTCAAAAACGACGCGAACCCGAAGAAAGTGAATCTGGGAGTCGGCGTCTATCAGGACGGCGCCGGAAAAGTCCCGATCCTGCAAGTTGTTCGTGAAGCCCAGGAGCGGTTGCAGGCTACTGAGGACACCAAGAATTACATGCCGATTGACGGCATTCCCGCTTTCAATCAACAGGTTCAATCGCTGCTGTTCGGCGCGGACTCGGCGGTCATCGCCGGCGCGCGGGCTGTGACCGTGCAGGCTCTTGGCGGAACCGGCGCGCTCAAAGTTGGCGCGGACTTTCTGAAGCGTTTCTTTCCCGCCTCGCAAGTCTGGATCAGCGATCCGAGTTGGGAGAATCATCGCGCGCTCTTCGAGGCCGCAGGATTCACAGTCAACAACTATCCGTATTACGATTCTGAAACGCACGGCCTCGATTTCGCCTCGATGCTCAATGCGCTGAAGGCGCTGCCCGCTCAAAGCATCGTCGTGTTGCACGCCTGCTGCCACAACCCGACCGGAGTTGATCTGAGCCAGGAAGAGTGGTTGCGGGTGGTAGACCTCTTCCAGACAACCGGCCTGATTCCATTTCTCGATTTCGCTTATCAAGGTTTCGCTGAGGGCATTGACGCTGACGCGTTCGCTGTGCGCGCATTCGCCGAGGCTGGCATCCCCTGCCTGATCGCAAACTCGTTCTCGAAATCATTCGCGTTGTACCGTGAACGCGTCGGGGCGCTGACGATTGTGACGCCGAGCGAGGAAGAAGCGGCGCGCGTCCGCAGTCAGGTCAAGCGAGTCATTCGCACCAATTATTCCAACCCGCCTTCGCACGGCGCTCAGATAGTCGCGGCCGTGCTCGCCGACGCTGAACTGCGCGCCCACTGGGAAATCGAACTCGCCGGGATGCGCGAGCGCATTCATCAAATGCGCGATTTGTTTGTCCGCCGATTGCGCGAAAAAGGCGTCGAACAGGACTTCAGCTTCATCAGGCGACAGCAGGGGATGTTCTCCTATTCAGGCTTGTCGCGCGAAGCTGTGGATCGGCTGCGCAATGAATATGGCATCTACATCGTCGGCAGCGGACGCGTCTGTCTGGCGGCGTTGAACGAGAAGAACTGTGAGTACGTCTGCGAGGCCATCGCTGAAACGTTGTGATCGTACGGCGCCACACCGGTATTACGCCGCCGGTTATTTGCCGATGCGCAGCGGCGCCGTCACCAGCAGCGGCGCGCCGGGTTTGACAATCACGTGATAGAGCGTCTGCGGCATCGCGTCATCCTGCGTCAATATCCGCGCGCCATCCTGCCCGGCTTCTTTTTCGGCTTTGGTGTAAGTCTTACCCGCGCCGCCTATCAACTCGAACCGTTCGACCACGCCCGCCCACTGCGATTCCCACTGCGCGACCATCTGCGGATCGAGTTTTGTCGCGCCCGAACCGATCTTGATGTCCTTGAGCGGCTCCGATGTGACCAGCAAGGTCAAGACTTCGCCCGCGTAATCGGCTCGCATCGGTTTCAAACGAAACGCTGAACGCTCCGGCAATTCAATCAATTTGCCTGCGGCCACCGAATTGGCGCCGTCGCGATTGCGCATCGTCGGAAAGATCAGATAAGGATCGCTGACAGCGCCGTCGGCGTATTGCTCGCGGTCAATGACGTAAAGGTATCCGTCGCGCGGCGATTCGATGCCCAGTCGCACGCGGTCGCCGGCGGCGAACACCGTGTCGGCTTCGACGCGCTCCGGCGTCCACTCGGTCTCTTTGTTCGATTCGTCTTCAAGCAACAACCGCGAGTCTTTGCCGTCGGCGGCGCGCGAAGCCCGCAGCCGC
Organism: Acidobacteriota bacterium; assembly: GCA_022072205.1. Taxonomy (GTDB): domain Bacteria; phylum Acidobacteriota; class Blastocatellia; order RBC074; family RBC074; genus JAJVID01. The sequence continues at coordinate 1,105 of JAJVID010000024.1, read as the reverse complement.
CAGATCGTCAGGCCGATCATCTCCCCATCGGATTTTTCACCCGCCTGATTTTGCGGCGCCGGGTTTTGCGATACCGGATTTTGCGAAGCCTGATTTTGCGCCGCTGGTTTTTTGGGCGTGGCGCGCCGATAGCCAATCGTTTTGCGAGCGGGCGCATTGGCTGAAGGCGTCTTCGCCTCGGCGCGCTTCTTGAGAAACGCGCCATCCCACAACCGTCGCGCGTCTTCATCCTGCGCGAAAGTGGTTGCAGTAAAAATCAAACATAGATTGGCCGCCGCAACCAGCGGCAGGATCAACCAACGATATTTCCTTTTGCCTGACATACTTTTCCTTTCAAGACTGCAAGAAAACGCAAAGGATCAACGGGACAAGGGATCAAAGTAAATTTTTGTCTTCGACCCTTTGACGCTTTGTCCCTTTGTGTTGAACCCTTGCCTATGGCTTTGCGACGACGAACGGTCGAGCCTCCAACTCGCGCCGGTAAAAGACGCGCGGCCTTTGAATGTTGCGCTGTTTGGGGTCTTTGGCCTTCGCTTCGTTCTCGGCGAAATCGAGCAGCAATCTTGTTTGCATCTCGCGCTCCTGCATCTGCGGCACGCGTTCAGTGGCGTAGTTAAACCATTCGCGCGCCAGCGCCTGACCGTCTTTCGGGTCTCGGTCGGCCAGCCCTTTCTTCAATCCGTCTTCGATCAGCGCGAAGGTCAGATAGCCGTGACCAAGCTCGGCGGCTTCGAGCGCCGCCTGATAGCTCTGCGCGGCGGTCAGAATGTACATGCCTTTTTCGTAAGCCAACTGAGCAAGCCCCGACGAATTCATCGGCCCTCGGCGTTTCTCTTCGGCTTCGAGCGCCTGCCCCGAATTGCACGCGTCGAGCACGAAAAGCAATTGCCCCGCGTCAACCGTTTCAAGCGCCGCTTCGAGTTCCAGATCGGAGATGCTGCGCGAGAGAATCATTTTCACGGCTTCGGCGTTGATCGCGTTGCGCGCGCCCGCGTAACCGAGGTCGTGCGGGATCAGATAAAACCGCGCGCCTTGCGCCGTCCCGTGTCCGGCGAAAAAGATCAGCACAGCGTCTTCGGGTTGCGCCGGTTGAATCTTCGACAGC